>DATEWZ010000081.1:0-19682 GCA_035257485.1 Chthoniobacterales bacterium | reverse complement strand
CTCGGGGTGAAATCAAGGATCGCGTGACCGGGTTGCAACTCGGGGCGGACGATTATCTGGCCAAACCGTTTTCCATGTCCGAGCTCGTTGCCCGAATCGACGCGCTCGGCCGGCGTTATCCGGAAGAGCCGGTTGTCACTTTGCGAGTGGGCGACCTGACGCTTGATCTGGTCGACCACAAAGTTCAGCGCAACGCACGGCAAATCGAATTGTCGGCACGCGAACTGATGCTGTTGAAAGTTTTGATGCGCGAACCGGGACGCGTATTCAGTCGCACGGAATTGTGCCAGCGCGTGTGGGAACACCAACATGAATACGACACCAAGCTGGTGGAGGTCTTTATCGGACGATTGCGAAAAAAAATCGGCGAACCGCAACTCATTCGGACCGTTCGACACGTTGGTTACTCCATTCGCGAACCGCTGTCAGACTGAAGGAATCAAAAGGTAACAGTCGTGTTACTTTTTGATTGGGGCACGCCCCCTTAATCACAGCATTCTAGACCTGTGAAGCCAATCAGTTGTTCTGCCTCACAACCGATTGCTCACACAAACAAAGAAGGGAACAACTATGAATAACGTTGAAAATCGAACAACAGGTCAAATTACTAACGGGTTGTCAGCCTCGCGGTTGCTTGGGCGGCGAGCGTTTCTCGGTCGCATGGCGGCGGGCGCCGCTCTACTCGCGCCCGGCGCCGCACTCCTGGCCGCTGGGAAAGCCAAGGGCAGACCAAATCTCAGTAAAGGTGATGCGGCTCTTCTCAGGTTCGCCGCCGCAGCGGAAATCCTCGAAACGGACTTCTGGGTTCAGTACAATGAACTCGCTGGAATCCAGGATAGCGAGGAACCAGATGGCACCGGAAACCCGGATTACACCGAAGCGGTGGCGCAGCTGGACGAAGACATGGATCAATACATCCACGACAACACTGAGGATGAGCGAACCCATTTTACATTCTTAAACGCTTATCTGGCTTCGAAAGGCGCGCAGCCGGTGACCCTGGAACAGTTTCGTACCTTGCCGGGCAGCACCGCGACCGGCTCCAGCGGAAAACTACGATTGACCAACCTGACTAAGCTTACGCTCGATACGAGTTGGTACACCCGGTACCGCAGTCGCACCGAGAATCCGGATCTTAATCCCAGCTTCGTATTTCCGCAGGCGATTCCCGATCTATCCACTGGACAACACACGGCCATTCCGAGAACCAACGCTGACACAAGCGACCCGAACCTCCTTCAGGTGATCGCTAACACGGCAGGGTTTCATTTTGCGACCATCGAACAAGGTGGCAACAGTCTCTACCCATCGATGGCGCAACGGGCAAACAGCGTGGAGGTGTTGCGGATCCTGATCAGCATTGGACCGACTGAAACGATGCATTTCCAAATCTGGCAGGACAAGGCGGGCAATGCGCCGCAGGTGACTGCGTTCGATCCAGTGAACAACAACACGGTGACGTTTCCGGACCTGAATGCCCCTCCGTTTGGCGGAGAGGATTTTCAGACCAACCTGGTTATGCCTGAACCGTGCCCGTTTATCAGCCCAAGTCTCCCGGTGTGCTCGATCATTCGTCCGACTGAGACGAATGGCGTTGCGATGGGCGTGGTCAATTTTCTGACCAACATGGGGCTTTTCATCGGGCAATCACCCGCGTTCTTCACGTTCTTAAGTGAGCTCGCCATGGAAGCGGATGCGGCCAAGCGGGAAGGTTAAAAGTCCTGGAAATTCGTCATCGAGAGGCAGAAGAAACCGCAGGGCTTCCGAGCCCTGCGGTTTTGTTTTGACTCCGTTGGCAGGGCGCACCCGCGTTTGCCGGGTTCTTTTTTGATTTCCAGAGCCATCGCTTCAGGCGAGTGTAGGCGGATTTCACGCAACTCAGATGCACAAAACAAATTCAATCATCATGCACGCGCCGAAGATGTCGATCTTCGAGACGGCGGCGAATCTGGAGTTGTGGCCAAAAATCCTACCGCATTATCGTTACATTCACTATCTCGAGCGGTCGCCGAATCGGAATATCGTTATCATGGCCGCGCGGCGTTCCGGACTTCCAATTAAATGGACATCAGAAGAAATTATCGACCGCGCACGGGTGGAAATTCATTTTAATCACTTGAAAGCGTTCACCAAAGGCATGCACGTCGTCTGGACCTTCGATGAGACACCCGATGGCGTCCGGGTTGAGATCTTGCACGACATGAAGTTTCGCATTCCCCTCCTCGCGCCGATCATGGAGCCGATCATCGGCGACTTTTTTATCGGCAACGTTGCCAACAAAACTTTGCGTTGTATGAAGGAATACATGGAAGCGCGTGCAAATAACGTGACCGCATGAATCGACGACGTGTTGTTATTACCGGACTGGGGCCGATCACTTGCATCGGGAAAGGCGTCGAAGGTTTTTGGAACGGGATCCGCGCGGAGGAAACCGGCATCCGCCCCATCACTTGTTTCGACGTGTCGGCATTCGGTGTTCGTGTCGCCGGTGAAATGAGCGACTGGAACCCAGAGGAATTCTTTACGCCGCAACGCTTGAAACGGCTCGATCGTTACGCGCAATTCGCGGTCGCTTCGGCAAAGCTCGCCCTCGACGACGCGGGAATCGAATATTCCAAGGAGAAACCTCAAGAGCGCGTCGGCGTGAGCTTCGGGACGGCACTCGGCGGCGTTTGCAAAGCGGAGGAGCAATACGTCCGCTTTCTAAAAAAGGGCCCGCGCGGAGTGCAGCCAACGCTCGCGGTGCAAGTATTCGGAGGCTCGGCGCATTCCAATATCGCAATCGATTTCGGATTTCGCGGCGTCGGCACAACAAACTCAAACAGTTGCGCGAGCGGAACCGTGTCGGTCGGCGAAGCAGTTCGTTACATCCGAGACAATTTCGCGGACGTTATCGTCGCGGGAGGAGCGGAAGCGCCGTTAACAACGATTACGGTCGGCGCATTCGACATCATCAAAACGATGAGCCGCAACCATGATCCGCAAACAGCCTCACGCCCGTTCGACAAATTGCGCGATGGCTTCGTGATGGGCGAAGGCGCGGCCTCGTTGATTTTGGAAGAGCTCGAACATGCGAACGAGCGCGGTGCGAAAATCTATGCGGAAGTTCTCGGTTACAGCTTGAACAACGACGGGTTTCACATGACGACGCCGTTGCCGAGTGGCGAATCGTGCATTCGCGCGATGCGTGACGCGCTCGCGGACGCGAATGTTGCGCCTGAGCAAATCGATTACGTCAACGCGCACGCCAGCTCAACGCAGTTGAACGACAGCGCCGAGACGATGTCGATCAAGGCGGTCCTCGGCGAACGCGCGCTGCAAATTCCGGTCAGCGGAACGAAAGGCTATTATGCGCATCCGCTCGGCGCGACCGGCGCGATCGAAGCTGTGCTCTGCGCGCTCGCGATGGAAAAAAACTGGGTCCCGCCGACGATCAATTATCAAAATCCCGATCCGACCTGCGATCTCGATGTCGTTCCTAATCACGGCCGTGACGCGGAGTTGAATTACGTGATGAGCAATTCGTTCGGCTTCGGCGGGATCAACGCTTCGATTGTGCTCGGGCGCGCTCGTGATTGATGGCCACGCGCAAGATCAAAGCGCTGGGTGAAATCGCGCTGCGGGTGAGCGACCTCGATGCGATGCAGACTTTTTACCAAGATGTCATTGGCTTGGAGCTGCTCCGGCGCTTTCCAGATGCGGCCTTCTTCAAAATCGCGGACGGCTACGGCGGACACACTCAAATTCTGGCTCTCTTCGACCGGAGCAGCCAATCGGGCTATGCCGGCCTGAGCGCGGCCCAGACGACCGTCGATCATCTCGCGTTCACCATCGCCCGGGAAGATTTCGAGTCCGAGCGCGCCCGGCTCGAAGCACTTGGATGCAAACTGGAGTTCGCCGATCACGATTGGGTCCACTGGCGTTCGCTCTACGTCCGTGATCCTGAAGGCAACAATGTCGAGTTCGTCTGTTACGACCCAAGCGTGTAAGGCGCGTGTCTTTCTTTTCCCGCGATTAATCGCGCAATAGATCCGGCCGATTTTGTTTGGTGCGCTTGCGCGCCTGTTCTTTTCGCCATTTCGCGATCTCGGCGTGATTTCCGGAAAGCAAGATCTCGGGAACTTTCCAATCGCGAAACTCGGCGGGCCGCGTGTAATGCGGCGATTCGAGCGAACCGATGCTGAACGAGTCATCTGCGGCAGATTGTTCGTCGCCGAGAGCGCCGGGCAAAAGTCGAACAACTGCGTCAACCAGGACCGCGGCCGCGACGGCACCATTCGTTAGCACGTAATCGCCGATCGAGATCTCAAGATCGACAAGATGTTCGATCACGCGGTAATCAACGCCCTCGTAGTGGCCGCAGATGATGATGAGATGCTCTTCGGTTGAGAAATCGGCGGCGAGTTTTTGATCGAAGCGGCGTCCAGCAGGACTCATCAGGATGATTTTGGATTTTGGCGTTCGCAGTTCTTCAACCGCGGCGAAGATCGGCTCCGGCTTCATCACCATCCCCTGCCCACCGCCAAACGGCGCGTCATCGACGATGTGGTGCTTGTCGGTCGTCCAATCGCGAAGATTGTGGATGCGAAGATCGACAATTTTATTTTCCTGCGCGCGTTTCATCATGCTTTCGCTCAAGGGCGCGCGGCAGATTTCGGGAAATAAGGTGAGGATGTCGATCTTCATCTAGAACAACGCGAAGCGACCTTTGCGGTGCTTTATCGTGACGCGACCGGTTCCTCCCTGGACCATGATGAATCGTTTATCCGTCATCTTTACGATTTTGTTCAAGTAATTGCCGCCGACGAGCAAGGCCGGATCGCTCGTGCTCGAGACCTCACCCATCAGATAGCCGTCTTTGATTTCCCAACAACTGGTGAAATCGATTCGTTTTCCGGTTTGGCGGTTTAAAAGAAAGCCCGAGGCGGTGCCATCGGCCGCATAGGTTTTTTCCATATAATAGAGAGAGAGCGGCCCGTCATCGAGCACCCAGGTGCCGATAATCCGCGATTTCATTTCTGCGTCGGTCTGGGCCGAAGGTTGCTCGCGGCAGGCAGTGACGCCGAAAGCGAGCAAGAGCGACCATCCTGCCATGAACATGCGAAACCCGATCACGGCTTAATTATGCGACGCTCCCAGAGCGCCGCTACAGAAGAAATTTATTCGACGATCTCGAGCGTGGCGCGTTGACCATGCCGCGACGCGGAGCTGTTGAGCATTGCGCGGATGGCGTGGATGGTCTGGCCGTTGCGACCGATAATTCGGCCGACGTCGCTTTGGCGGAGCTGGACCTTGAAAACGGTCATTCTTCCCGGGATTTCGGTCAGCACCATGTCGTCGGGAAACTCGACCAATTGGCGAATGATGAACTCGAGAAACTCTTTCATTGGGAAATCTTGTAGCGGCGCTCTGTGAGCGTCGCTCGAACTTTTTTTCGAAGCAAGATATTTGCGACGGTCATAGACCGCCGCTACAGATCAGCTCGCTGGCTTCTCTTCAGGCGCGGCTTCGGCTGGAGGCGTTGCGGGCGCGGCGGCAGCAGGAGCTTCAGGCGCGGCCGGCTCAGCTGCGGGTGCCGGTGCAGCTTCGGCTGCGGGGGCTGGCGCGGCTTCAGTCTTCGGCGCGGCCTTTGGTTTCGCGGCTTTCTTCGCTTCGACCGCGGCCATTTTCTTCGCCGCCGCTTCCGGATTTTTGTTTTTCTTGATCAAGCTGCGCACCGTGTCGGACGGTTGCGCGCCTTTACTAATCCAATATTCGATCCGTTCGAGCTTGAGCATGCTGTTCATGCCCCGCTTCTTCGGATCGTAGGTGCCGACGATCTCGATAAATTTCCCATCGCGCGGACTGCGTTTGTCCGCGACGACCACTTTAAAATAGGGGCGGTTTAACGCGCCTTCTCTTCGTAATCTGATTGCAACTGCCATGTTATTTTTTCATTCGCGCCATTTGCGCCATCATCTTTTTCATTTTCCCGGCATTCTTCATTAGCTTTCGCATTTGATCGAAACGCCGGATCAAATCGTTCACCTCGGTGACGGTCGAGCCGCTGCCGCGAGCGATCCGCTGACGACGCCGCGCATTCAAAATATCCGGGCGCGTCCGCTCCTCGCTGGTCATCGAAAGCACGATCGCTTCGGTGCGCTTGAGCTGCTTCTCGTCAATCGAGAGGCCGGGAACGTTACTCATCCCGGGCAGCATGCCAAGCACATTTTCGAGCGGCCCCATCTTTCGAAGCATTCTGAATTGGGTCAGGAAATCGTTGAAATCGAATGAGGCGCGCCGCAGTTTTTCCTCGAGCCGCGCAGCATCTTCGGCCTCAATCGTTTCGGCAGCCTTTTCGACCAGGCCAACCACGTCCCCCATGCCTAAAATCCGGCCTGCGAGACGCTCTGGCACGAAGGCCTCGAACTGATCAAGCTTTTCGCCCGTGCCAACGAACTTGATCGGGCGCTGGGTGACTTCGCGCATCGATAAGGCCGCGCCGCCACGGGCGTCGCCATCGAGCTTGGTCAGAATGATTCCGGTAATGTCGAGCGCCTCATTGAAATGGGTGGCGATGCTGACCGCCTGTTGACCAGTCGCGGCATCGACGACGAGCAGCGTTTCCTGCGGCTGGAGAAATCTCTTCAGCTGCCGAAGTTCCTCGACTAGCGCGATATCGACTTCCTGGCGACCGGCGGTATCGAAGATGTCGATGTTACCGCCCGCTTTGTCATGCCATCCCAACGCTGCCGTCGCGGCACGCTGCACATTTTTCTCATTCGGATCCGGCTTGAAAACTGGAACGTCGACCTCTTTCCCAAGCGTCGCGAGCTGCTCGATCGCGGCCGGTCTTTGCAAATCGAGCGCAATCAGATTTGGCGAACGCCCTTGTTTTTTTAGAAGTCGCGCAAGCTTTGCGGCCGAAGTGGTTTTGCCGGAACCGTTGAGACCGACAATCAGAATGCGATGCGGTTCGCCGAGATTGAGGGGCGCGGCATCGCCGCCGAGCAAGATCGACAATTCGTCGTAAAAAATCTTAACGATCTGCTGACCCGGGGTAATGCTGCGCAGGACCGCCTCGCCGAGCGCCTTATCTTTAACGCGGGCGACGAATTTTTTCGCGACCTCAAAATCGACATCGGCCTCGAGGAGCGCGAGGCGGATCTGCCGGAGCGCGGCGTCGATGTTCGCTTCGCTGATTTTCCCGTGACCGCGGAGGTCCTTAAAGATCTCCTGCAGTTTATCGCCGAGCTGCGAAAACACGGAAACGATCGCGCGAAATCCAGCGCGCTATTTCTTCGGCGTCGCGCTCGGCGCCGTCTGCACTCCCGCTCCGCCTGCTTCGATTCCGAACGTCCAATGCGTCTCGACTTTCTTGTCGCCCGATTTTGCGCTCAGAATCACCGTGCAAGTTTTGTCGCGCAGTCGTTGCGTGACTTGATAGGAAACAATGCCGGTCTTCGCATCGAAGGTTGCCGGAACCAAACCGAGCCCACTGATGCGCATTTGCACGCTCGCGGGATCGATCTGTCCAACCTGACTGAGGTTTGCTTTGATCAAAGGCAACGCGTTTCGCACGGTCGAGCCATCGGCCGGTTCGGTCTGCAAATTCGCGGCGCCGACTTCTGCGACCGCCGGTCCGCCAGGCCCGCCGCTCGAGCTCGCGATCAATTTGACCGCGTCCTCGAACACTTTCGGCTTGTTTGCTTCGATCGCGTAGCGGCCGAGCGCGTCCATTGGCGAGGTCCAGGTAATCGGCTGGCCATATACTGTGAACATCGCTTCGTAGCCCGCGTTGCGCGCGAGTTCTTTGACGTGCTCGTTGTAGTTACCGAATGGCACGGCGAAGGAATTGATTTTTATGGCGAGCCGCTGTTCCAGCAAAGTCTTGCAACCGACGACTTCGTTTTGGACCCATTGCTCATACTCAGCGCCGGTAAGTTTTTTCTTCGTCCGCTTACGATCGGGCTCGACGATCATGACGGTATGCCCTTCGCGTAAATCCTGGTGAGTGGCCGAGTGCGCTTCGATATCGACGCCGTTGTCGCGCATGTCGCCGAGCATCTCCCAAGTGCACGCCTGACCGCCGCCCAAGCTCGCGCCGGCAATCCCTTCCGTGTAAAGGAACAATGTCAGGGGATAGCCCATCTTCTTCAGGATCGGCCACGCGACTTCGTATTGGGATTTCCAGCCGTCATCGAAGGTAATGACCGCGCAGCGCGGTGGAATATTTTTCTCCCCGCGTTTCCACGCCAGAAGGTCCTGCAAACTAATGACGGTGATGCCGCGGTCCTTCAGCATTTTCATCTGCTGTTCGAACATCGCCGGCGTAATCTCGGTTCCGGGATAACGCACTTTGTCGACCAGGCGGTGATAGCAAAAAATGATCGTCTGTGCGGTTTGATCCACAACCGGTTTGGAAACCGTAGGCGCGGGCGTTGCGCTCGGGGCGGCTGCGGGCGCTTTCGGAGCCGGGGTAGGCTTGGCGGCAAAGGCAAGGCTGCAGGCGAGGATTGCGAAAAGGCAGGTAAGCGAAAAGAATCGGGTGCGCATATTTGGAAGTAACGCCTTTAAATCCGGTCGAGCAAAAAACAAGCGGTTTTTGTGCGAAAAGCCGAAATGATGCGGCGCGAACTTTGCTCCCTAACCCATCCAGAAACCTTTCGCGGTGCGACCTGTTCTAATGTAAAGAACTCCAATGTTTCAACTGACTTGCCGACTTACTCTCGTAATTTCTGCGGGATTTCTCGCGGCTTGCGCGACAACGCGCGAACCGGCTGAAGTCAAAACCAAGGACACGAGCAAATCATTCAAGACGGTGGTGGTCGATGCCGGCCACGGCGGCAAGGACAATGGCGCTTACCGGAACTTTGGCGGCGCGGAAAAAGTTGCCACCCTCGATGTGGCAACGCGGCTTTCTCGCAAACTGCGAGAGTCGGATTTTAAGGTCGTCATGACGCGCTCCAGCGATGTTTTCATTCCTCTCGAGGAACGGGTGGCGATCGAGAATGCGCAGAAGAATTCGATTTTTGTCAGCATCCACTTCAACGATTCGCGCCGGCGAAAGATTCGCGGCTTTGAGACGTACTATCACTCTGCAAACTCGTTTGCTCTCGCAAACCGGATCCAATCGAAGCTGTTGACGATTCCGCGCTCAGCAAATGGCGGCATCCACCACGCCAACTTCCGCGTCCTGCGGCTCGCCAAATATCCGGCCGTTCTGGTCGAGTGCGGTTATCTCAGCAACCGTTATGAAGGTGGCGAAGCGCGCGACTCAGAGTATCGCGATCAGCTGGCAGACCGGATTGCCGAGGCAATCGTTGAGCATCGCCATGGCGCCGGTGCTTATCAACAAGCTGCGCAGCCTGCGTCTACACCGGTTGAGAGCACGGCGCTCGCGCCGTCGAAATTGCGATCTTCGCACGACTAGAATTCCTTGCCGCGCTGTTCCGGGCCGATCGCGGCTAGGAAAATAATCGCGATAAAAACAATCGCTTCGACGAGCGCCATCGTGAAAGCGTAGTTCGGCTCCCCGTTGGCTAAGCGAAAATGCTCCGCCAACCACGCCTGTTGCTGCGCGGCATAGGCGGCGGCAAAATTTCCAAGTTGATAAGCCAGACCGGGGAATGTCCCGCGAAATTTCGGCGGCGAGAGTTCGTTCAAGTGCACCGGCACAACTCCCCACGCCCCCTGCACCATGAATTGAATCAGAAATCCTCCAATGATCAGCAACCCAGTGATTGGCGCGAAAATCCAAAGTGGGATGAGTAGCATTCCGCAAAGCGCAGCGAAAATAATGACGCGACGTCGCCCCCAGCCTTGCGACAGATGTCCGACCACCGTTCCGCCACAAATCATCCCAAACGCGTAGACGATCGCGATCTTTGACGTTTCATTCGAATCGAATCCGCGCTGTTTTTGCAAAAACGTCGCGTAAAGGTCTTGCGTTCCGTGCGACATGTAATTGAACGCCGTCATCAAGAGCGCGGCGTAAATAAATAGACCCGCGTGTTGCTTGATAAAGATCGACATCTCGACTCGCGGTCGTTCTTGCGCGCGTTCGCGTTGCCAGACCGGCGACTCCGGAACACGCGCGCGAATGTAAATCACCAGGAAAGCCGGCAGCGCGCCGGCTACGAACAATCCGCGCCAGCCGAAATGCGGAAAGACAATCCAGAAAACAAGCGCGGCCAGCAGATAACCGACCGCGTATCCCTGTTGCAAAATTCCCGAGAAAAGCCCGCGCGCTTGCGTTGGCAGCGATTCCATCGCGAGCGACGCGCCAAGACCCCACTCTCCGCCCATGCCGATGCCGAACAGCGCGCGCAAAATCAAAAAGACCGTAAAATTCGGCGCGAAAGCGGTCACCAGCTCCATCACCGAATAAAAGATGATGTCGATCATGAGCGGTATGCGCCGGCCGAATTTGTCGCCGAGCCAACCGAAAATGAGCGCGCCGACCGGCCGCATCATTAAGGTGAGCGTGATCGCAAACGCGACTTTGGGAATAGATTGGCCGAAATCCTGACCGATCGGAGCGAGCACGAAGGTGACGAGAAAGAAATCGAGCGCGTCCAAGGCCCAACCGAGGAAGCATGCGATGAATGTGTTGCGCTGGTCGCGGTTAAGAACTTTAAAAAGCCGAAGCGCTTCCACTGCCTCAGTATTAGCGACCGCTATTGCCAGCGGCAATCAATGTTCTGTTGGATCCAAACACATCTACGTATCATGATGCGTAGATTTGTTCCTTGATCATTGGCATAAACACCGCTTAGTTCTCCCCTGACATGGCGGCGGAGCTACATCCTCTGGAAGCATTACTGCACGAGCGCATCGTCATTCTGGACGGCGCGATGGGCACGATGATCTATCGCGCGAAACTCTCCGAAGCCGATTATCGAGGGAAGCGGTTCAGTGACTGGAAAGGCAAGGATCTGAAAGGGTGCCTTGAGCTGCTCAATCTGACGCAACCGCAAATCGTCGAGCGAATTCACGCCGAATACCTGCAAGCGGGCGCGGACATCATCGAGACGAACACATTCAACGGCACGACGATCGGGTTGCATGACTTTTTGTTTCAGGGTGAACCGAAACACGGGCGCAAAGACCAGGAGTTTTTCCAGTGCGTGATCGACGATGTCGATTTTCGCGTGCTGGTTCGGGAAATGAATTTGTCGGCGGCGCAAATCGCCCGGCGCGCCGTTGACCGCGAGTGGAAACAAAACGGAAGGAAATGTTTCGTCGGTGGCTCGATTGGTCCGCTTCCCGTCGCCGCATCGATTTCGCCCGACCTAAACGATCCCGGGTTTCGAGCAGTCACCTTCGATCAACTTCGCCAAACGTATTCCGATCAGGTCGCCGCACTTATCGAAGGCGGTGTCGATCTTCTGCTGGTCGAAACGATCTTCGATACATTGAACGGCAAGGCCGCGCTGTTCGCCGTCGCCGACGTTTTCGACAAGACGGGGAAACGACTTCCGCTTGTTGTTTCCGGAACAATCACCGACAAAGCGGGGCGAACGTTGAGCGGCCAAACTGTCGAAGCGTTTCTGATCTCGATCGCGCACGCAAAGCCGCTCGTCATCGCGTTGAATTGCGCGCTTGGTCCGGACGAAATGACTCCGTTCATTGAGGAACTTTCGCGCATCTCGCCCCTCTTTGTCGGCGCTTATCCGAATGCGGGCCTGCCCGATCCGCTTTCTGAAACCGGTTTTCCCGAAACGCCGCAAACGCTTACTCCAAAATTAAAGCGATGGGCCGAAAATGGCTGGCTGAATTTGGTTGGTGGATGTTGCGGCACGACACCAGATCACATTCGTTTGATCGCGGAGGCGGTAACAAGCTTGGCGCCGCGGCGAATCCCTGAACTTTCGCTCGCATGACGTTAAAACTTTCCGGCCTTGAGCCGCTCAATATCACGCCGGAAATGGGGTTCGTCATCATTGGCGAACGGACGAACATCACTGGCTCACCAAAGTTTTCGAAGTTGATTCTCAGCGGCGATTTCGACGGTGCGCTCGCGGTTGCGCGTCAGCAGGTCCAAAACGGCGCCAACATTCTCGACGTAAACATGGACGAAGGAATGATCGATTCGGAAGCGGCGATGACGCGCTTCTTGAATCTGATCGCAAGCGAGCCAGAAATCGCGCGCATTCCGATCATGATCGACAGCTCAAAATGGAGCGTGATCGAGGCCGGCTTGAAATGCGTCCAAGGCAAAGCGGTCGTGAACTCGATCAGTTTGAAGAATGGCGAGGAGGAATTTCTTCGCCACGCGCAATTGATCCGGCGCTTTGGCGCAGCGGTAATCGTGATGGCGTTCGACGAGCAAGGGCAGGCCGACAATTTCCAACGCAAGATCGACATCTGCGCGCGTGCTTACAAACTCCTGACCGAGCGCGCCGATTTTCCGGCGAGCGACATCATTTTCGATCCGAACATTCTCACGGTCGCGACCGGACTCGACGAGCACCGTAATTACGCGGTGGATTTCATTGAAGCGACAGGTTGGATCAAAAGGAATCTGCCGGGCGCGCGCGTCAGTGGCGGTGTGAGCAACATTTCCTTTTCATTTCGCGGCAACAACGCCGTGCGCGAAGCGATGCATGCTGCATTTTTATTCCACGCGATTCGCGCCGGCCTCGACATGGCGATTGTGAACGCAGGACAGTTGGCCGTTTACGAAGAGATCGAGCCGGAACTCCGCGAGCGCGTTGAAGATGTCCTGCTCAATCGGCGCGAGGACGCGACCGAGCGCCTGGTCGATTTCGCCGAGAACATCAAAGCGAAGGGCAAAACAAAAGTTAAAGATGAGGCGTGGCGCGCTCAGCCCGTGGAAGAACGGCTCTCGCACGCGCTCGTTCACGGGATCGTTGATTACATCGAGATCGACACCGAAGAGGCGCGCAAGAAATCGAAGCGGCCGCTGGATGTGATCGAAGGACCATTAATGGCTGGGATGAGCGTGGTCGGCGACTTGTTTGGCTCGGGGAAAATGTTTTTACCTCAAGTGGTGAAAAGCGCCCGGGTGATGAAAAAGGCAGTCGCGTATTTGATGCCCTTCATGGAAGCGGAAAAGCTGGCCGGCGCAAAACCGCAGGGCCGAATCGTAATGGCCACGGTCAAAGGCGACGTCCATGACATCGGCAAAAACATCGTCGGCGTCGTCTTGCAATGTAACAACTACGACGTTGTCGATCTTGGGGTGATGGTGCCGGCAGCGAAGATTTTGGAGACGGCGCGAGAGAAAAAAGCGGACGTAATCGGTCTGAGCGGTCTGATCACGCCGTCGCTAGACGAAATGGTGCACGTGGCGCAGGAGATGGAGCGCGAAAATTTCAAATTGCCATTGCTGATCGGCGGAGCGACAACCAGCCGCGCACACACCGCCGTGAAAATTGCGCCGCATTATCAAGAGAGCACGGTGCATGTGTTAGATGCATCGCGTGCGGTCGGTGTAGTCAATTCCTTGCTCAATCCGAAACAGAAAGCGTTGTTTGATTCGAAAACGAGGACCGAATACGAAGCGTTGCGGAAAGCACATGGCGCGAAAACTCGCGAGAGAAAATTACTGACACTCGAGCAAGCTCGCGCGAACCGGACGCCAATTGATTGGCCGAATTACGAACCGCCGAAACCAGAGTCTCTCGGCGCGCGCGAAATCTCGCCCTCGATCCTCGATCTTCGCGAATACATCGACTGGTCGCCGTTCTTCCACGTATGGGAGCTGCGGGGACGATATCCAGCGATCTTGGATGATCCAACCGTGGGCAAACAAGCGCGCGAACTCTTTGAGGACGCAGAAAAGATCTGGGATGAAATTTCGGCCAAAAAATTGCTGAACGCTCGCGGTGTTTTTGGGCTCTGGCCCGCGAGCGCGCGCGGCGACGATGTCGATCTTTTCGCGGACGAATCGCGACGCGAGAAAATCGCGACGTTAAATTTCCTGCGGCAGCAAATGCAAAAGCCGGCCGGCCAGTTCAATCATTGTCTGGCGGACTACGTCGGGGAGTCGGATTTCCTCGGCGGATTTGCCGTTTCGATTCATGGCGCAGATGAGCTCGCTGAAAAATTCAAGAGCGCGCATGACGATTACAGTGCGATCATCGCCAAGGCCCTGGCGGACCGGTTGGCAGAAGCGTTTGCGGAATATCTGCACAAACAGGCGCGGATCGCGTGGGGCTTCGGTCAAAACGAAAAATTGTCGAAAGAGGATTTGATTCGGGAAAAATATCGCGGCATCCGGCCGGCGCCTGGTTATCCGGCCTGCCCGGACCACGTGCAAAAGCGAGTGCTTTTCGATTTGCTCGCGGCCGAGCGCAAGATCGAGATCAAGCTCACGGAATCGTTCGCGATGCACCCGGCGGCGAGCGTAAGCGGTTTTTATTTTTCGCATCCCGAAGCGAAATATTTCGGAGTCGGGCAAATTGGTCGCGATCAGGTGCTGGATTACGCGAAACGGCGTGGCGAACAAGTCGCGACGGCAGAAAAACGCCTCGGGCCAAACCTTGGCTACGAAGCTTCGCAGTGACCGGTGACGAGTGGTCGGGGCGAGAGGATTTGAACCTCCGACCTCCTGGTCCCAAACCAGGCGCTCTACCAAGCTAAGCTACGCCCCGTGAACGCGAAATGATTACCACGAACCCTGCTTTGTCGCATCCGAAATCCGGTTACATTGGGCTCCGCGCAATGAAGACCACAGTGCTAATCGCAGCAATCGTGCTGACCGCGGCAGCAGTTTTGCGCGCCCAGGTTGCGACGAATCAAAGTCTTAGACCGGCAAGCGCGAGTCCCGAGCCAAAAATGCCCGAACGGGCGCAGATCGATCAGATTTTCAAAGAAACCTCGTTAGGCAAGGAGGCGGACGAGCGCCGGTTGCATATTGAATGGCGACAGCTGCAGAACCAGGTGATCAACGATCGCGACATTGTGGCCGCGAAGCAGGCGGCTAACACGGCGCGGACCGATTTTGAAAAGCGGGAACGGCTGCGCGATTATTACAACATCTATTACGACCGGATGCGAGTGATGGCCCGGAGTTCGGCCATGCGGACTGCGATCGATCAGTTAAAAATGCAGCACATCGGGCAATTGACGCAGGCGCGCGTCCGCCATGAGACGGACAGTGAGCTGCCGACGCCCTCGCCGACTCCCAAGAAGAAAAAGGAAAACAGGCGCACGCAGAAATTTCGGCCTGAAGGCTGAGTTCGGTTTCACGCGCGATTTCCGGAAAGGCGGTCTTGCCCATGGAGCGGGCAGCGTTATTTTAAGCGCCGCAAAACACGATGGCGCGTTCGTCTAGTGGTTAGGACACGGCCCTCTCAAGGCCGGTGCACGGGTTCGACTCCCGTACGCGCTGCGATTTGGGTCAGCGCGCTACGGACTGGTGATCGGCGGATGAATAATCTGCGCGCCACCAGTCAAATTAATTTGGTTGCCAACCACTTCGCCGTAGACGATCGCCTTGCCGCCCATGGCGACGGTCCGCTTGTTCGCCATCAGGATCGTCACAGTTAGTGTTGCCAGAACTAAAGTTCTAAAAGACCGAGACGCGGCGGTTCTCGGTTCTTCTTTCTAACGCCTAATTCTTACCTCTTACTTTCCGTGTGAGCTTCGTTGCGACCATCGAAAGTCTCTGGCGTTAATCCAAACCAGTAAAAGCCTGCGGGAGCGATATCTTCGTCATGAACCGGTTCTGATCTGAGCGCGCTCTCCGTTTTCTTGGTGCGAAAACGATTGATCGGTTGTTCGAGCAAGTACCATGAAGCGGTAGCCAAGCCGAGAGTCGCCAGACCGAAAACAACCAATCGCAATGATGGAATCGCGATTACGAATCGCAGCTCCGAGGGCAACCAACGATTCAACACCATTGCCACCAGGATGTGATAAATGTAAAGGCCGTAACTGATCCGGCCCGCGAAGACGAGACCGGGATTCGTCAGGAACCGAGCGAGCGATCCGTCAAACCCAGCAGCGGTTCGCGCGACTAGGAGCACAAACGCGCCGGCCTCGAGTGGTTCGACGAAAACGGATTTCAATTGCATTGGGTCGGCGTTTCGCAAAACGGCAGCCACGGTCAGCATCGATAAACCGATCCACGCGAGGAACCAGTTATTGCGATGGGGTTTGAGCTGGGCGCCCCACCAGCCAAGCACCGCGCCGGCCGCCAGCGAATCGAGGCTGCCGAACGGCAACACCCAGCGCGCAATCGCAGGAACGGAAAAAATCACGCAGCCGACTCGAAATGCGATTCCGGCAAGCACCACGCTGACAATCGCGGGCAGCATCCATTTGCGCGGCAAAAACAAGACCAGCAGCGGCCAGAACAAATAGAATTGTTCCTGCACACAAATCGACCATAAGTGCGAGATTGTCAGTGGCCACTGCGCTTTCAGCGCGATTAACCAATTCACCGAGCCGGTGAAAACCCACGGCCAATTTTCCCGGATCGCGCCGAGGTTCAGTAAGAGCGCAATTCCCGCGAACGCGAAGTAGGCCGGAGTGATTCGAAGAAATCGGCGCCAGTAGAAGTTGGACATCGCTTTGCTGGCCGAAATGCTTTGCAATTCCATTTGGTCGCGCGCGCGACGCAACGACGCGGTGATGAAATACCCGCTCAGGACAAGAAACAGGCGCACACCGGTTGCGCCGAGATGGATCCAGTCCGGCAATGGAAAATTCGGAACGTCGGCGCTGAAATGATCGATCATCACCGTGAGCACCGCGAGCGCGCGCAGACCATCGAATTGCGGCTGATAATAATCCAGCGCTCGATCTCGAGGTAAGGCGCGCTCCGACACTAACTCAGCGCGATCCGATGCAACGACATTCCCTGCCCAATCAGAAGCCCAGCCCATAAGTATCTGACGGTTGCCGCGCCCTTTCGTTACAAAATTTTTTCCGTAGTCAGGCGAGGTCTTCGATTTCTTCGCAAAATCATCTTCCTAAATTTTGCTTCTTCGCTTTACTTTCACCGTGAGCATCGTCGCCACCGTCGAAAGCCTTTGGCGTTACCCTGTAAAAAGCATGCGCGGCGAAGAGATTGACGAGCTGTTCGTGGGTTACTCGGGTGTTTACGGGGACCGCCTGTTCGCTTTCGAAAGTTCGGCCAGTCCGAAAGGTTTTCCGTTTTTCACAGGACGCGAAAAGCGCGACATCATTCGCTATCGGGCGCGCTTTCGCCATCCCGACAAGGCAGCCCGGCCGGTGAACTACAAGGAAGCTGCGGAACTTTCTGATACCGTAAATCCGATCTCTGCCAGCGCGGACGAGCTCATGATCGACGTCGAAACGCCGGATGGAAAAACGTTCGCGATCGATGACCCGGCGCTGATTGAACATTTGCGGACGAACACCGACGAAAAACACAGGCTCAGGTTGCTTCGTTCGGAAAAAGCCATCACCGATTGCCGTCCGTTATCGATCATTTCCGTGCAATCCGCGAAAAAGCTTGGCGAAGAAACCGGCGTCCCTGTCGATAAGCGGCGTTTCCGGGCCAACGTCTATTTGGATTTAAAGTCCGCCGCAGGCTTCGGTGAAAACGAATTCGTCGGTAAATCTCTGCGCATCGGATCGAGAGCTGTCGTCTCGATCGTGGGCCGCGACTCGCGCTGCATGATGATCACGCTGGACCCGGACACGGCGGAAAAATCTCCGGCGTTACTGAAAGCGGTCGCGCAAGCGCATGAAGGAATGGCCGGCGTTTATGCCGCGGTGCTGATCGAAGGAATCATTCGCAAAGGTGATTCGGTGGAGTTGTCGTAGCGATTCTGCTTGTCTTGGCCGCTGCGGTTGCCATGCTGCGCGGCGAAGCAGCGAACGGAAATAGATCAAATGAACAGGATGTCGCGTACGCTGATCGCAATCATAATCGCCTTTCTCTCCGCTGATGTCGTTCTGGCTCGTTCCCTCAACGAAGATGCCGCGCTCAATTTGCTTCTTCGCACGATCAAACACGACCACGTTTACGATAAGCGAATCTCGCTCGATTGCGTCACATTCGAGACTGAAGAAACGGCGAAAGAATATTTTCAATTCGTCCTGCGAGAAAACCACACGGCGAAATGCGGCGGCGATCCCGAGGTCAGTCCAGTCGTGGATCGTTATCGCGTCTATCGCGGATCGAGAAAGCTTGAACGCTACGATGCGGCCAACGATTCCTGGCAGCGCTACGATCCCGGGAAGATGAAGTAGCTCGGCGATATCACACGCGCCAGGACGGGCATCTTCAGTTGTTTCAACGATATTCGCGGTTCGGCGTCGCCTTTGCTGTTCTTTGGCCCAATGGTTCAAATCATTTTCCGCTCAAGAAATCGCGGCCTGAAGTCCGTTTCGATATGGATCTCGAAAAATATCGAGCGCTCTGGCACGAGGACTTTGTCGGCTGGCCGCTGGTTAATTCAGAACCGGTTCGAAAAGATCGCATCATTGATTGGATGAAGGGGAACACATCACGAGGTCTGAAGTTGCAGTCGTACGCGATTGAACAACTCGCGATCAAGGTCACCGCCGACATCGCGATCAATCATTATCGAATCAAACTCAACTGGGCCAGGTCGACAATGACGAAGCCGCGCGGACCGACGCATTACGAATCACGCACACCTGGATCCGCACTGGCGACACGTGGCAAATTATCGGCGGCATGTCGGCCCCAGTAAATGCCGACGGAAAGTAGCAACTTATTGCCGACATTTCGTCGGCGTGTTGGAATTTATTGCTTCGAAAGTTTTCCGGTTTCCAACAACAACGTTTTCACGTCGGCGATGACCAGCCGCGGATCGAGCGTGCCGGAGCTGTAGATGTTTCGGATCCGCCCCTCGCGATCAATCAGGAACACGCGCAGAATGTGATAGAGGGGGCCTTGCGGATCGTTCGGATTGCTTCTCTTGTCGACGGCCTGGTCGTACTCTTTCAGGATCGAATCCAACTCCGCCCGCGATTTTGTGGTCGCGAAGCGCCATTCGCAACCCGCGCTCTCACCATTGACGCCTTCGGCGTAAATCGCCAGACGCTGCGGTGTGTCGTACTCGGGATCGAAACTCAGACTAACGAGTCGCAGATTTTTCGCCAGCTCCGTGTCGTCCAGACTCGCGCGATGAAGTTGGCTCAACACGCCAGTCGCGTAGGGACATGCTTTCGGCGCGGCGCAGCGGGTGTAGATGAAACTCAACACCGTAACGCGACCGCGAAACACATCGCGCAAACGCTCCCCTCTTCCATTTGAATCGAGGACCGCTCCATCCGGCGCGACTTTGATCACCGGCAATTGATAGCTTCCAGGCGCCGGAGCGTCGTAATCGTGATCCGCGTCGCGCGAAAAAATTTCGCCGGCGGTCGCAGTCGCAATCGCGCCGACAAAAACAAAAACCAGAGAAACCGCTCTCAACGTCGCCGGCACTAGTTGCTCGCGACCGCGCGATTCGGGCCGAGCTTGCTCGATCCGAAGAGCATTTGATGCGCTCGACCAAGTTTGAGCGCGGTAAAATCGAGATCGAACGCCGGCGTCAATTCCTTTCCGTCCCAGGTGTAGGCGCGAAGGAATTGTTCGTTGTCAGCGCCTGTCTTGTCCCACTTCGCCAAAAGCGAGCTCGTTAAATAGAGCCGCTTCCCGTCCCAACTTTGCGACACCATGTTCACTTGTTTGCCAATTTGCTTCTCGTAAATCTGTTTCGGCTTCTGCGGATCCGAAACGTCAAACA
>DATEWZ010000080.1:0-1789 GCA_035257485.1 Chthoniobacterales bacterium | reverse complement strand
TTCTTCGTCGTTTCCGGCGTCAACCGAGAGACGTTTGCCGATCGGGTCTTCACCCGGGAAGAATTGTTCCGCCATTGCCTGATCGATGATGACTACGCGCGGCGAATCTTTTGTGTCGCGTTCGTTGAAAGTGCGGCCGCGCAGAAGTGGGACCTTAAACGTCGCAAAATAATCGCCGGTGATCACTTCGAGATCCGCCGAGGGCATGTTGCTGGGCGACGGCGTGGGCACACCTTCGCGAACGAATCCGGTTTGCCAGCCGCCCATCAAAGGCGAATTGGAGCCAATCGCGGCACTTTGAACGCCGGGAAGCGCACTTACTCTATCGAGCAGCCCTTTGGTAAATGTGCCGATTTTCTCACGGTTCGAATAAGTTTTCCACGGCAACTCCAACCGAGCGCTAAAAAGACCACGCGGCTCGTAACCAAGCTGTAGCGCCTGCATTTTCGAAAAGCTTTTCAGAACGAGGCCGGCCGCGACGAGCAATGTCAGAGTGAGCGCGATCTCGCTGATAACGAGCCAATCACGCGCGCGTTTGGCCGACGGTGGATCGCCGCTCCCGGCCGAGCCTGCCTTCAATGCGAGCTGAAAGTTAGCGTGTGAAGTTTGCCATGCCGGCCACAATCCGAAAATCACTGCGGTCAGTGACGCGATAAGGAATGTGAAACCGAGGACCGACAGATCGAATGGAATTTGCTGGAATCGCGAAACACCTTCGGGCCCTAGAGCGATCAGGGCGTCGCGTAACCAGACGGCAACGAAAAATCCGAGCGCTCCACCAAGTATCGCGATCAGAAAACTTTCGAGCAGAAGTTTGAAAATAATCTGCCCGCGAGTAGCGCCAACTGCGGCGTAAATGGCAAACTCTTTCGCCCGCGCGGCGCCCCGTGCTGCAAATAAGTTCGCCAGGTTCGCGCAGGCGATGAGCAAAACCAATCCGACCGCGCCGAGGAGCAGTGCGAGATTGGTTCTGTATTTGCCAACGAGATTTTCGAGTAGCGGTGTGACCACCGCGTAGACTTTCCCGTTTGTGTCCGGATACGTTTTCTCCAAACGCGCGGCGATGCTTTTCATTTTCTTGCGCGCTTGATCGACAGTCACGCCAGCTTTGAGTTTGCCCCAAACAAAAATCATCGGGTGATGGGAACGATCCATCCAAGCCGGGTTATTGCTTCGCCGCATCAATGAAAACCAAGCGTCGCTGTCCTGCGGCGACGTCATCTGCGGCGGCATCACACCAATGATGGTGAAATTTTGATCGTGCAGGTTAATCGAGCGACCAATGACGCCGCGGTCGCGATTGAATGCATGCTGCCAGAGACGATCGCTAATCACGACCACTGGTGACGCGCCAACTTGATCTTCATCTTCAGCGAAAGTGCGACCAAGTTCCGGCGGCACACCGATAACATTGAAAAAATTCCGAGTGACTGAAGCGCAAGACACGCGCTCGGGTTCGCGACCAGGAATACCGCTGAGATTTCGCGACTCTTTGTGGGTGGCGGCGAGATGTTCAAAAATCGTGTTATCGTTTCGCCAGTCGAAATAATCAGGCAGCGCGACCGAATAATCCTGGCCGGGGCCGGACGACTCATTTAACACCATGATCCTGTCCGCGTCTGGATACGGCAGAGGTCGAAGCAGAACCGCATTGACGATGCTGAAGATGGCGGTGTTGGCGCCGATACCGAGCGCCAGCGTAAGGACGGCGACAAGTGTGAATCCCGGCGACTTGCGAAGTTGGCGCAGAGCGAACGTCAGATTATTCATATCATTCGGCACGTAGCGC
>DATEWZ010000079.1:0-25557 GCA_035257485.1 Chthoniobacterales bacterium | reverse complement strand
GGCGGTTTCACCACGATCGTTTGCATGCCGAATACTTCGCCGGCCGCCGATAATCCAGCGACGATTACGTGGATCAAAGACCGCGCGGCCGAAACCGCCTGCGCGAATGTTTTGCCCGCCGGCGCGATCTCGAAAAATATCGCCGGTGAAGAGCTGGCGCCGATCGGTTCGCTGGGCAACGCGGGCGTGGTTGCAATCACCGACGACGGCCATTGCATTCAGAATCACGAGCTCATGCGGCGCGCGGTCGAGTACGCGCGCATGGTCGGGTTGCCGGTGCTCGATCACTGCCAGGATTACAATCTCGTCGGCAACGGCGTGGTGAACGAGGGTTATTGGAGCACGCTCCTCGGTTTGCCCGGCTGGCCGGCGGCCGGCGAAGAAGCGATTGTGATGCGCAATATTCTGCTCGCCGAGCTTGCCGATCACCACATTCATTGCCAGCACGTCAGCGCGGCCGGCAGCGTCCGGCTCATTCGCGAAGCGCGAGAGCGCGGCGTCAAAATCAGCGGCGAAGTTTGTCCTCATCATATCGCACTGACCGATGAGGCGATCCAAAATTTCGACACGAACTGCAAAATGAATCCGCCATTGCGCGCGAAAGCCGACATCGACGCAATCCTCGAAGGAATCGCCGATGGCACGTTGTCGATCTTGTGTTCCGACCACGCGCCGCACGCCGAGTTTGAAAAAGAAGTCGAGTTCGACCAGGCGCCGTTCGGAATCGTCGGGCTCGAGACCGAGCTCGGACTTTTCATCGATCTGCTCGTCCACAAACATCCGAAGATCGACATCAAACGATTGATCGAGATGTACACGATCGAGCCGGCGAAACTTTTGAAGCTCGAGGCCGGAACGTTGTCGGTGGGCGCGTCGGCTGACGTTACGCTAATCGATCCCGACCACGAATGGACGGTGCGGATCGATCAGTTCCAGTCAGCCTCGCGCAATTCGCCATTCGACGGTTGGAAACTGAAAGGCCGCGCAGTCCGGACAATTGTCGGCGGGAAGACGGTTTGGAAATTATCCTGAATATCCGCCGCTGATGTAGCTCTCCAAATGCGCGATGGCCGCGCTTTGGCAGGAGATCACGTACTTCACCAGGTCGCCGATTGAAACGACGCCGATGACTTTTCCTTTTTCATCGAGCACGGGTAAATGGCGAAAACGTTTGTCAGTCATCGCGCGCAAACATTCGTCCACGCCTTCGTTCGGATGCGTGACCGTCAGGTTCGATGACATGATCTCGGAAACTTTCGTCTCGGACGATTTTTTGCCGCGCAACATGACCTTTCGGGTGTAATCGCGCTCGGACAACATCCCGACGAGTTTGTCGCCTTTCATGACCAGAAGCGCGCCGACGTTTTTCTCGTCCATCATCTTGACCGCATCGTCCACGGAGGTATCCGGCGTCACCGAAAAGATCTCGCGGTTCTTCTGCCCAAGGACCGCCGCTATGTTCCCACTCACGTCCATGGATTCGAAAGGGAATCCAAAATACAACAGCGCCTGCTATGGAGGCAAAAGGATTCTTTAGGCCTCGCCCAACCGACTAATGCGCAAATTTTCGGTCGATCAAACTCTGCAAATGATCGGCGATCGTCGGTTGATCGAGGCGCTGGATGACTTCGTTCAAGAAACCGGTGACGATGAGCCGCTGCGCGACCTTTACCGAAATCCCGCGCGAACGCAGGTAGAACATCTCTTCTTCGTTGATCTGGCCGGAAGTGGCGCCGTGGGTACAACGAACGTTGTCCGCGAGGATTTCCAGGCCGGGCATTGAGTTCGCTTCCGAATCGTCACTCAAGAGAAGATTGCGCACTTTCTGATACGCGTCGGTGAAATGGGCGTGCGGTTCTACGCGAATCAGTCCGCCGAACGTCGTCCGGGCTTTGTCGTCGAGCGCGTTTTTGAAAAGGAGGTCGCTCGAGGTGTGCGGCGAGATGTGGTCCTGAAGCGTCCGCGAATCGAATTCCTGCTCGCCGGTCGCCACGCCGACCGCGAGCAAATCACTGCGCGCGCCGTCCGCGATCAAGCGGCTCAAGCTCTCAAAGCGCGAGTAGCGAGACCCGAGATTTAAATTCAGACTCATCGCCGACGCGTCATGATCGACCGTGGTCGAATTCATCTGGAGCGCGACCGTCTTGCTGCTCCATTCTTGCGCGCAAACGTAGGTAATTTTTGCGCCCGGACCTGCGATCAAATCGTTCACGCCGCAGGCCAAACCCGGGGCGTTGTGATCGCACGACCGGAAATGTTCGATCACTGTGACTTTCGCCAGCTCGTCGGTCACGAGGAGCAGATGCGGGAAGATCGACATGTTGTCATGGCGCAACCAATGGAAAATTTCGATCGGTTGCTCAATCTCGACGCCGCGCGGCACGAACAGAAACGTGCCATTTGAAACGCGAGCGCGATGTAGCGCGGCGAATTTCGCTGAGCCGAGCGTGGCCTCGGTCGACATGAAATATTTTCGGAAAAGATCGGCGTGCTCGACCATCGCGCGCTCGAGCGGCTGGAAAACCACGCCGCGCTTTTTCAAATCTTCCGAAACGACGATCCGCTCGACCAGTTGATCGTTGGCGAAAATCATACGGCCGCCGAATTGATCGAGACCGGTCGAATACTTCAGAATGTTTTTGCGGTCGTCTTCCGAAAGCGCGCCGGGAACTTTGAACGACGCCAGATCGAGAAGATCGACATTGGAAAAACGCCACGCCTGATCTTTGCGCGTCGGGCGGGGGATCGATTCGAATTTGCTCCAGGCAGCCCGCTGCTGCTCACGAAACCAGTCCGGCAATTCGGCCGAATCGTTCGGCCCGGAAAGAATCGACCCGGTTTTCTGAAATTGTTTCTCTGTCGTTACAGACATTGTCGATCTTAGTGTCCGCCTTCGCCAAGGCTACGGCGTGATGGCTAACGCTGTTCAGCGTTAGCCAACCGAGCCTTCCATCTCGAGCTCAATCAACCGCTTCAGTTCGACCGAATATTCCATCGGAAATTGGCGAACGAGGTCGTTTACAAATCCGTTCACGCTCAAGCTCATCGCCTGGGCTTCGCTCAAACCGCGCTGTTGCATGTAGAAAATCTGCTCGGCGCTGACCTGAGAGACGCTCGCTTCGTGCTGCACCGCGTTGCCGGTGCCGCGCACCGTGATCGCCGGATAGGTGTCGGTGCGCGAGGTCGAATTGATCAGAAGCGCGTCGCATTCGGTGTTGTTCTTACAATTCTTGAGATGCTTCGGCACGTGGACGAGTCCGCGATAGGTCGCCCGGCCAGTGCCGATCGAGATCGATTTGGAAATGATGTTCGAAGTCGTCTCGTCCGCGGCATGAATCATCTTCGCACCGGTGTCCTGGTGTTGGCCGTTATTGGCGAGCGCGATGGAAAGAACCTCGCCGCGGGATTTGCGTCCTTTCAACACGACGCCGGGATATTTCATGGTCAATCGCGAGCCGATATTGCAATCGATCCATTTGATCTCGGCGTCTTCGTGCGCGAGTCCGCGTTTCGTCACCAAATTGAAAACGTTGGCCGACCAGTTTTGGACGGTGATGTATTGGATCTTCGCACCCTTGAGCGCGACCAGCTCGACCACCGCGCTGTGCAGCGTCGTGGTCTCGAACTTGGGCGCGGTGCAGCCTTCCATGTAAGTGACTTCGCTGCCTTCGTCGGCAATGATGAGCGTCCGCTCGAATTGCCCGAAATTTTCCGCGTTGATCCGGAAGTAAGCTTGCAGCGGATGTTTTACTTTCACTCCCGGCGGGACGTAAATGAACGATCCGCCGCTGAACACGGCGGCGTTGAGCGCGCTGAATTTGTTGTCGGCGATCGGAATAACTTTGCCGAACCATTTCCGGAAAATTTCCGGATGCTTTTTCAATCCTTCGGTCGAGCCGACAAAAATCACGCCCTGCTCGCCGACTGCTTTCTTGATGTTTGAGTAAACCGCCTCGCTGTCGAACTGCGCTTCGACGCCGGCGAGAAATTTTCGTTCCTGTTCCGGGATGCCGAGTCGTTCAAAAGTACGCTTAATGTCCTCCGGGACTTCTTCCCAAGTCCGCTTGGCCGCATCGCCGGAGGCGAGGTAATACCGAATTTTGTCGAAATCGATCGCCTCGAGATCTTTGCTGGCCCAATGGGTCGGCAACGGTTTCTCGAGAAACGTTTTTAATCCGCGAAGGCGAAACTCGCGAACCCAGTCCGGGTCTTCCTTTACGTCGGAGATGTAATGGATCGTCTTTTCGGTCAGACCGCTGCCCGCGTCTTTCGCGTAATCGACCTTGTAATGGAAATCTCCGATGTTCCGGTCGATATCGACTGCTTTGGTTTCAGATTTCATTGTCGATGTTGTTGGTTGTCGATCTTACCTTGTGAGCACTGGCTCCTTTGAATTTTCTCGCGCCCAATCGTAGCCGCGTTCTTCGAGCTCGAGCGCCAGTTCTTTCCCGCCGCTCCGCACGATGCGCCCCGCGACCATCACGTGAACGTGGTCTGGCACGATATAATTTAAAAGTCTTTGGTAGTGGGTGATCAGAAGAATGCCAAGCCCCGGTCCACGCATCATGTTTACGCCGCGCGCGACGATCTTCAGCGCGTCGATGTCGAGACCGCTGTCGGTTTCATCGAGGATCGCATACTTCGGCTGCAACATCGCGAGCTGCAAAATCTCGGTGCGCTTTTTTTCGCCGCCGGAAAATCCTTCATTCACTGAACGCGATGTGAATGAGCGATCCATTCCGAGCAGTTCCATTTTCTCGTAAAGCTTCGCGTAATACTCGGTGGCTTCGAGTTCCTCGCCTTCCGGCAAACGGGCTTGCAATGCTGCCCGAAGGAAGTTCGCAATCGTGACGCCCGGAATCTCGCTTGGATATTGGAAGGCGAGAAACAAACCTTTTCGCGCGCGTTCGTCGGGGTCGATCGCGAGAATATCTTCGCCGTCGACGGTAATTTTGCCCTTGGTGACCTGGTAATCGGGGTGGCCGGCAATAACCTTCGCCAGGGTGCTCTTACCGGAGCCGTTCGGGCCCATAATGGCGTGAACTTCGCCGCGCGGCACGGCCAGACTGAGCCCGCGGACGATCTGCTGATCGCCAATGGAAACGTAAAGGTTATCGACTCGGAGTTCGCTCATGACAGGGGTTTAAAATATAAGCCGATTCCGCAGGATTGCGAATCGGTTTTGCGACTGACCAGGCCCTGGCCGCCAGGGCCAGATTGGCACACGAGCGCCCTATAATTTCCAGCAAATCCGGCACTCAGATTGCTAAAAAAAGCCCCAGTGAATACGGAAGGCAAACAACCCCCGGCCGCGCGCAAGTCGATCTCCAAGGATTCGGTCTCCAAAGCGGCGAGCGAGCTGAACAATCTTCTCCAAATCATTTCGGGCACGAGCGCTGAGATCGAGAACATGTGGGAAGGGACTGAAGGCTCAGAGCAATATCTCGATATGCTCCGCGCGAGCATTCAGCGGGCCGAATCCGTGGCGTCACAACTAACCGCGCAGGCCGGTGGCACCGATGAACGAGTCGTGATGCATCCCGAGCTCGCCTCGTTGGTAAAACCGAAAAAGATTTCCGAAATGCCGCAAGCGAAACCGACGATTCTCGTCGTCGACGACGAATCGATGGCGCTCGTTTTGATCAAGCGATTACTTACCGAAGCCGGCTATCATGTCGTGACGGCCCAGTCCGGTTTCGAAGCGCTCGACATTTTCCGTCGCCAACCGCTCGCGTTTCAACTGATCCTGCTCGACCTAACAATGCCATTCATGGACGGCGGAGAAACGTTTCAGCGCTTGCGCGAAATTCGACCGGATGTTCCGGTCGTCCTTTGCGCCGGTTTCATTCAACGAAATCGGCTGGATAAGTTGATGAAGGACGGAGTCGCGGGATTTCTGCGCAAGCCACTCGCGCCGAATGAAATTGTCGATCATGTCCGCGGGGTGTTGGCGAGTTTGAAGTACACGCACGGCCCAAGCTCCCTTCCAGATAGTTCACCGCTCGCGGGTTAATTCAGATTTCCGAGATGAGCGCAACGCAACGGACGGCGCGAGCCGTCGAACAATTCTGCGATAATCGCTTGTTCGCCGGGGTTGATGCTGAGGTCATCGAACGCATCACGCCGAAGATTAGCGTCATCAAGAAAAAGCCCGGCGAAGTGATTTTCCGCGAAGGCCAACCTGGCGATTCACTCTACCTCGTCGCCAAAGGCCGCATCAAAATCGCGAAAGCGGCCGACGGCGCTAACCAGGAAATTCTCGATTTTGTTAGTCCCGGAAATTTTTTTGGCGCTACTTCACTCCTTGCCGGGGAGCCGCATTCAACCACCGCCACCGCAGTTGAATCGG
The DNA here is from genome assembly GCA_035257485.1 of Chthoniobacterales bacterium. GTDB lineage: Bacteria > Verrucomicrobiota > Verrucomicrobiia > Chthoniobacterales > UBA10450 > AV40. Next base: position 19,208 of record DATEWZ010000079.1, on the reverse strand, counting down.
CCGTTATCGGCGAGGTCGGTGAAGAAACGTTCCAAGAGATTTTGGAGCTCTCGCCCGCCCGTTTGCACATGAATTTTCTGCGCGCGGTAACGTCGCGGATCCGCAGCGCGAACGCTCATTTTATGTGTGAAACGCTGCGCGCCGAACGGTTGCGCGTGGCCGGTGCGCTCGCCAACGCCATGATTCACGATTTGAAAAACCCGGTTTGCATCGCGCGTTGCTGCTCCGACCTGATCGCGACCGAGTCGGCCAACGGCCATTTGCGGGAGTTAAGCGCGATGCTGACCGACACCGTAAACGGCATTCTTGGAATGACTCTGGATCTGCTCGATTACACACGCGGCTCGATTTCAGTGAACAAGCGCCCGGTGTCGATCTGGCGATTGCTTGACGAGTTGAACCGCCAATCGCTCCATCTTCTGCCCAGCAAAGACATTGAGTTCATCAAACACATTCGCTACCAGGGCAACATCGACATCGATCTGAGCCGGTTTGCGCGCGCGTTTGGCATCGTGATTGAAAATTCGATCCAAGCGATGGGGCGCGGCGGTGCGCTTACCTTCACAGCCGATCTCATCGAAGACCAAGTCGCTGTGAGAATTTCCGATACCGGCAGCGGAATTTTGCCCGAAGTACTTTCCATGCTTTTCGAACCATTCGAACGCCACGATGGCGTCCGCATGCGCGGCGTTGGATTGGCCGTGGCCAAATCGATCATCGATGCCCACGGCGGAAGAATTTCCATTCGCAGCGTCGTGGGAAAAGGGACAACGGTTGATATCCGTTTACCTAAGCCGATCGAGCCTTGATTCGCTCCTCGGTGAGCAATTAACCGCTCTTAGCTTCCGACTTCTCGGGTCGCGCTTCCCACAGCCGGTCGGCGGGTTGGAGACGGCCTCTTAATTGCAAATTGCCATTTGCGATTTAACAATGTGGTGGCCGATCTCCTGATCGGCCATCAGTCGCCAGTCGGCATAACTTGCCCTGTGGTGTAATGGTAACACAGCGCCCTTTGGAGGCGTTATTCTTGGTTCGAGTCCAAGCGGGGCAGCCGCGTAAAAGCGTCTTCGACGCTCACGTGGTTGGGCCCACGTAAAATGCGTCGACCTTGATTATCTTAACGTCGGGCCGAGGTAGTTTCTCAATTGATGACGAAGGAAACGTCGCCCGGCACCGCTCTTTAAGTATCGCTCTCGTCCCTTGGCATCGCGTTCATCCAGATAGGCTTCGTAATAAATTAGCTTCCACGGACCACGCGATTTCGTCGCAAATGAAGCACCGCGCTTATGCTCTGCTAAACGCCGCCTCAGATCGGTCGAGTATCCGATGTAGAATCCTTCATCGGAAATTGATTGGAGGACATAAACGTAGAACACGTTCCATTCATAACATTCAGAAACCGCGTGACGCGAAGCGTTTTACGCGGTTCGAGTCCAAGCGGGGCAGCCGCGTAAAAGCGTCTTCGACGCTCACGTGGTTGGGCCCACGTAAACCAAGTTGGTCTTCAAGTTTTGCGTCGATGTGATATTGTAAGTCGCGAAACGCGAAGGAAGCTTGGCGACTTGAAGCGGAGCTGAACGGAAATCGATTTTGAAAGCTATGAGGAAATACCGTTCAATTGGCCTATCTTGTTTGGCCCTCTTCATTGGATTCGATTCGTCTTCCGCGGCTCAAGTCGAAGAGGTCACAAAAAAAGAAAAAAAACTCAGTGGAAAATCGTCTGTCTCTCGACCTTCCGCGCGCTACCCGTGGAAAGCACGTATCGTAACGACCGTTTTTTGGATTGGCGAACAGCCAGCCGGACATAATCTCGTCCCGAATCGGACAAGTGCCTGGGACAAACAGTGGACACAAAGCTACGGCGGTTTTGATGACCCAAATCCTGCTCATCGGAGCGACTATATCCCGGTAAGATTTACCCCACGGCAGAACCCGTTTTATTGCGCGCTCCCTTACAACGATAAAGCGCGCACCGGCCACCGACCGGAAGCACCTCGCGTTGTTCCTTGGTTTAAAGACGCGTATCAAGGCCCGGCTATTTCCACTTGCAAAGATCGGTGGGTTGCGATCCGCAAAGGCGATCGAATCGCATATGCACAATGGGAAGATGCAGGACCGTTTCGGACAGACCATTGGCAATACGTCTTTGGTAATGAACGTCCAAAACCAAGTTTAAACGGGGGCGCAGGGCTCGACGTCTCCCCTGCGGTAAGAGACTACCTCCGGCTGAAACCAACAGATGTCACCGACTGGCGGTTCGCGGACTTTAGCGAAGTGTCGCGCGGGCCGTGGTCAACTTTCGGAGAAAACAACACGTTCGTCATCAACAGTCGCAAAAAGAGTGTAAAGTTCGTTGAGGGTTCAAGACGAAACAAAGAAGGAGCGACTGCTCGATAGCTCCGACAATGACGAAACCTTGGGTGTTCGTGGCTTACCGCTTTTTCTCCGGTTCAACCTTCGGAACTTCTTTTACTTCGGCGTCGGACTCGGAATCGGGAACGCGAACGTCGCTGCCGGTGACGCGCCAGGCGACGATGTCGATCCTGGAGAAGTCGTGGCGGTTGGAGTCGGCGACGGCGTCGGACTCGGCGTTGGCGTAGGAATAATGTTTTCCCAATGATAAAGCGGCGTACTCGCTCCGCCGATCTCTTCGACTAATTGCTGACAGCGCGCGGAAAGCTTTTCCAAGTCCGGCGGACCGAATCGCGGATCGGCCGTTCCCGGAAAAACGAGATAGGTCACTTTCAAGTCGCTCACCGGCCGATTATATGGCGTGGCTTGCGGATTAATTTGTTTCGCGATCCGGAACGAAGCTTCGCCAACTTTATCGTTCGGTCCGATGTCGCCCACGATCGCCGGATAAATTCCGTCACCGAAAACGACGACGGCATAGTCGCCGGTCTTGGCTGCGTCTTTTCCGCGCGCAAATGCGCCCGGCATCACGATGTAAGGGTCGGTCGTGCCGATCAGGAAGCTGAATTTCTTCAAAGTCGCGATTTCGGTCTTCAGCTGGGTGATCGATTTACGAAGATCGTTCTTCCGCTCCGGCGTTGTCGTTTTCGCGGCAAACTCGTCCTCCGCTTTCTTCAATCGCTCCTCGGTCCCGGGCAAATACGGATTCGCGGTGTCGGTTTTCTTGTTCCATTTGAAACTCGTGAACGGTTTGAAATTTGTCGGCGCGCCCAAGCTGGTCGGCAGTCGGTCCCCGTCGGAACCGTCGCAATCGACATCCATGTCCGCCTGCCACAACAGCGCTTTGCGTTTCGTCTGGGGATGCTGCAATTGCAAAACGGTCTGGCAATCGAAGAAATTGTGTCGCGACAAAACGAGGTCGAGCCGGACCAGGTTCTCGCGCAGCATTCGCACTTTCGTGTTGTACAACTCGGTGAAAAGCGGCGAGACCGCGTCCGGACCCACCATCGCGCCCAGCCCCGGCAATAATTCCGGCAATCGCGGCGTCACTTTTGCCAACTCTTCGATCGTGCGGTTCGGCGTCGGCATGCGCGCATTCAATTTCAAATCGAGCACGTAACTTTCGGGATCGGCACGCTCGGTCGAAGCGTCGGTGCCGGGAGTCGTTTCGACGCTCGAATGAAGCGTGATCCCATTGAACAAACGGCCGGTACCGAGTTTGCCGCCGATTGGCGGTGGTCGAGTCGGCGTTGGTTCGGGCGTTGGCGATGTCGGCGACGCGGAGGGTTGCTCCCCGTGCGGTGGAAAAAATTGGAGCCGTTCCTGCGAAATCCAGCGGTACAAAATTACCGCGAACAATGCGGTCGCTATAAGAACGACCAGCGTTCGCAATATGCGGCTCGGTTTTGCCACGCGATTACTTTTTCAGCCAGGCCACGATCACGACGACGATCCCGATCACGCTCAAGATCGACATCAGCCCGGCGGGCATCACTTTGCCGGTGCGAATCAGTTTCGGAACAAATTGCCCAGCTAGTAAGAGGGAAACGACAAACGCGGTCACCAGTCCGGCCGCGCGATGTTCGGGCAAAATATATCCGGCAATGAGCAAAAGGATGCCGGTGATCGCGCCCGCGATGATCGACGGGACGCTGCCGGCTTTCACGTAACCGATGACGCCGCCGACAATCGTCAGCGCGCCGAAGATCAGGAAATAAAGTCTCGTCGCGTCCATAGTTTAAGCTGCGCATCCGTACGCCAAGGGCTCAGTGCTGTCCAGCCGTGGCGTTGGCGGGAGCCAACTCTACGGCGGGAGGTGCCGAGCAGAAGCGAGTGCACCTAGGGAAGCCGGGCGGCGCGATTGGGAATCGCGCGATTCCCGCAATTATTCCGTCCCGAGGTCCTCGATTTTCGACACCGGATGAATTTCCCACGCCGTCGATCGCCACGGGTGATGATAACCTTCGGTGCCGAACCAACCGATTGAAGTTCCAATGTCTCCGCCCGGCTTGTTGTGTTCGTCGTCCCACATCAGGAATCCAGTCGCGCGAATTTTGTGCGCCTTACCGCCAGTCGCGACGAAGCTCAGATCCGGAATACGCAAAAACGCGGCCAGTTTTTGAATTCGGACACCGCTCCGGTAAAGCAGCGGCTGCGTCCGAGGCGTGATTTCACAAATGATCGGCGTCGGATCACCGACTTGCGCCGGATGGTCCGCTGGTCCGGGCGACAGTTCCAAATGCCAGTCGAGAAAATCCACGCTCTTGCAGTTGGTCGTTTCTGGAACGCCTTGATACGCGAGTACGAGCCAGCCGGTGACGGAAACGATTTGCTTCTCGATCTCCGCGACCTTCGCTTTTTGTTCCGGATTCATATCGCGTCGATGTTTCCTTTCGATCTGGCGATCGTAATCCGCGGCGCGCCCGAGGAATGCGGTCGTGTCGAGCTTTGGAATATTTTTCCCAGCGAGATCAATCGGCGCGCGGTTCTTCTGTGGGTTGCGCTCTTTGCCATCCTGGGACTTGGCCGCGCCTTCTAAACCGCAATCCCAGCTGGCCAGATCGAGATCGCGCAGCTCCGGCACTTCTGCGGGCGCAGTGACCAAAGCAGCAATCAGGAAGAAAATGGGGGAACGAAAGAGGAGCATGCGACTCGCGCCGATTCTACTTCGCCAATGCTAGAAGACAACGCGTCTGCTACATTCGCCAGTGCATTCGTTTCAATACCGCGACGGCAGACTTCACTGCGAAGATGTCGATCTTGCGCAGGCCGCGGAGAAATTCGCCACCCCGCTCTATATATATAGTGCCAGCACGATCCTGGACCATTATACGCGGCTCGATGCCGCGCTCGCGCCGCTCGATCATTTGATCTGTTACGCGGTCAAAGCGAATTCGAACGCTGCGATTCTGAAATTGCTCTCCGATGCCGGCGCGGGATTCGACATCGTCAGCGGCGGCGAGCTCTTTCGTGCGATCAAGGCGGGCGCCGATCCAAAGAAAATTACGTTCGCCGGCGTCGGCAAAACGCGCGCCGAGATCGAATACGCGCTCGAGCAGGGCGCTCACAGTTTCAACGTTGAGAGCGAGGCCGAGCTCGAATTCATCGATAAAATCGCGGGGGAGAAAAAGAAACGCGCGCCAATCGCGCTCCGGGTGAATCCCGATGTCGATCCGCACACACACAAATACATTTCGACCGGTTCGCACGAGAACAAATTCGGCGTTGCGCTCGCGGATGCGTCGCGGATTTACGCGCGCGCGGCGAAGATGGCGAACATCGACATCGTTGGCGTGCAAATGCACATCGGCTCGCAAATCACCGAGGCCGGGCCTTTCGCGGCCGCGATCAACAAAGTCGCGCCGCTGGTGTACGATTTGAAATCCAAATACAAAATCGAGTTCTTCAGCATCGGCGGCGGGATGGGAATCATTTACAAGCGCGCGCTCGAGAGCGGTTCCGGCCAATGGTGGCACGATCATGGCGGCGAGCCGTCCGCGTTCAGCGTCCGCGATTACGCGAATGCGATCCTTCCACCACTGCGCGAGCTTGGCGTTCGCGTGCTGGTTGAGCCCGGCCGCTTTCTTGTCGGCAACGCCGGCCTTTTGCTAACGCGTGTGCTTTATCTCAAAAAATCTGCCGCAAAAACATTCGCGATCGTCGATGCCGGCATGAACGATCTGATTCGGCCAGCGCTTTATGAGGGTTATCACGAGATCGTGCCGGTGGAACAGATTAAGACTGAGAGGAAGAGGAAGATTGGTAAGATCGACATTGTCGGGCCGGTCTGCGAATCGGGCGACTTTTTCGCGCTCGAGCGCGAGATGCCCGAAGTCCGCGAAGGCGACCTTCTGGCGATCATGAGCGCAGGCGCTTATGGATTTGTCATGGCGTCGAACTACAATTCGCGCCCGTTGCCCGCCGAGGCGTTGGTCCGCGGCAACAAGCTGTCGCTCATTCGGAAACGTCAGGCGTTGGATGACTTAGTTCGGGATGAACAGCAGTGAAAGTTGCAGATTTTTGTTTCCTGCATAAATACTCCTTCCCCTCGAATCGCATGAAACGCCTCGCTCTGCTGATTGTTTCGCTCTCGCTCCTCGCCACGGCCGCCCGCGCCGGAGACAACATCCCGAAAGGCGAGTGGATCATTCTCGTCGGCGGGCCCTCGTTGAAGATCTGGGAGCATTACAAGGCCCAGCCCCACGATCATTGGTGGGCGAATTTTGTCCGCGCAGCGCGCCTGCGCACCGAGCAACTCCGCGATGGCCTCGGTCCCGACGCGCCCATCACCTGGCTCGTTTACAAACAGGGGTATCTCGATCGCCAGCCGCAGGAAAATCAGGACCTGATCGCGCTCATCGAAACTGTGCGGGACAAATTCAATCTCAACCTCGTTTGGTTCAAGAACGGCGACGACGTCATCAATTATTTGAACAACGGCCACGACCGAAAACGATTGAAGGTCGCCGGATTCGAATTCTTCGGACACTCGAACAGAGCTTGCTTCATGTTCGATTACAGCAGCAACGTGGACAGCTCGGCGAAGTCGTTCCTCCACGAATCGCAACTCCGGCAGATTCACGGGAACATTTTCGCGAAGAATGCTTACATCCAAAGTTGGGGCTGCCACACCGGCGAAGAAATGAGCGACTGGTGGTATCGCGCGACCGGCACGCGGATGATCGGCGCGCTCGGCAAGACTCAGTTCATGATGGAAGAGCTGCCCGTTCTCACTTCACCCGGCGGCAAATGGGTGACCGCATCCGAAAAGTTCAAAAGCAATTAGCGCCGCATTGCGGTTGGACTTTCGGATTGACGCTCGGGTTCGCCGCTTCTATTACAAAGGCGCCGGTCATAACTTGTCATATGACGTTAGTCGTTAGGGGCTTTAAGCAGACAGACACAGCCCCTATAGGGTCGATCTTGGGATAACGCGGGAAAGGATTTGGGTAACGCTGATCAACGAGCCGGTTCGCGCGGAATGACGTTGCTGGAGCTCTTGGGAGTTTTCCTGATCATCGGTATTCTCGCTTTGTTGCTTATTCCGGCGATCTCGGGCTTCCGCGCTCGCGCCCAACGCGTCCAATGCATGGCGAATCTGCGCAGCCTTTACACCGCCACCGAGTTATACGTTCAGCAAAACGGAGGTTGGCCGCAGATCGATTCGGATGAAACCGATGAAAACGATCAAGCTTGATCATCTTTACCGACGGCAGCATCAGTGATCTGCGGACGGTCACCGGCAAGTAAATCGCGGCTTGAATTTTAGAGCCAAATCGCCGATGCAGTTGCGAATCATCTGTTGAAATGAAAGCCGACGACCTGAAGGGGATTAGTGTCATTTTGCTCTATACCGCGCTCCTGTTTTTTCTGATCGGGCTGGCCGGGCGGATGAAGATGGAGTTCCATCTTCGCGCGGAGATTGCGAGCATGAGCTGGATCGTGGCGGCGGTGCTCGCGTCGCTCGGAGTTATCCTGTTTCTCTTCTCGTTTAGAAAACGGCGCGGTTAGTTCGTGAACCGCACACGTTCGCCGTTGACCGTCGCGCGGCGTTTCAAAAAGAAGTCGCGCACTTCCGTTGCAAAATAGCGACCGTCTTTGCCGGAATTGATCTCGACCAGAATCTCGCCGCCGGCCGCGCGACGACGATCCAAGTCGTCGAGAAAGAATTCCCATTCCTCGGCCGTCCAACCGCGCGATTCGTCTTCGCTCCGGCCAAACGCGCTCGAAAAGGCGGCGATCAAATCAAATTGTTTCCCGAAATCCGGCAACGGCTGGAATGCGCGGATCCGGTGCGTGATGCGCTCGACGCCGAAAAGATCGATCAGCTCGTTCGAGAGCGGGTAAAGATCGACATCTACGCCGACGCCGCGGTGGCCGAACTGTTTGGCGAGAAAAAGAAAAAATCCCGCGCCGCAGCCAAGATCGAGAATTTGTTTCGGCGGCGAGCGATCCAGTTTCAGATCGCGCACGCGCGGAAGGTTGATCTTCAGCCAACGTTCGACATCGGCGTACTTTGCGTAGCGATCAGTCGAGCCGGCGTAGCGCCGTTGAATATCGGACAATCGTTCGTTGTCGATCTTATCGAGGAACGGGTCGATTCGATCGCCGTGGAGAAATCTCACGCGCCGAACCTACGCGCGACCATGGAATTCTGCTAACTGGATGCAACGTCACGTTGCCACCACGGAAACCGAAGAAGGCGCCTCGCCTTCGCGTGTTTAACGGAACGAGGCCTCAATGACCTTGTCCCTTGCGCTATGAAGGTCTTCGCGCGCCGCCTGCAGTTCGTCCAATTTCATTTGCTGGTCCGGCGTCAATATCGGACGGATCTGCGACAAAGCATTTTGGATTACTTCGCGCTTCTTTTTGCGCGCGTCCGATTCGATCGCGTAAATTCGCGGATGGGCCACGGCGATGACTGGCTCAGCCTTTGCCATTTGCTCCGCCGGCAACCTCAAAGCCATCATGACTTTTTCGAGGGAATGTGGGCGGTCGTGCCAGCTCGCCGCCATGCCGTGGGCCTGACCAACATTGAAACCGGCAATCACCGCGATGGAAAAACAAGCCACGACCAGCGCGGTCATTTCAGCAACTGTTAATTTGGGGTTCATGAGTTTAGCTCCTCGAAGTGGGTTGAGATTCAGTCCTGACAATATGTGAGATCGTATCTGACACTTAGTTGCAAAAATAACTCAGGGCAAACGACGGCGACCATTTCTGGCCGCCGCCGTTTTGTCCCTTTTTACCCTGAAAAACTGGATGCAGCGTCACGCTGCTATTGCTGCATCGCGGCATGCATTTCCTGCATCGCGGCCCGCATGTCCTGGCGCGCTTTTTGGAGCGCGTCGAATTTCTTCTGCTGGTCCGGCGTCAGGATTGGCCGAATCTGCGACATCGTTTTGTCCATGATCGCGTGTGTTTTTTCCATCGCGTCTTTGTGGATCGCGATGATCTGCGGTTTGGCCTGGTCGATCAGCGGCTGCACTTTCGCCTGCTGATCCGGAGTCAGGTTTAGCGATTTGGTCAGATGCTCCATCGCAAATGCGCCACCGTGTCCATGCCAGCCGCCGCCGCGATGCCCGCCAAATTCGCCACCGCCCGGCGCCTGGGCAAACGCGTAGCCACCGAGCGCGATTGCGCCGATCGCCGAGAATGTCATTAAGTTTCGTTTGATGTTTGTTTTCATGAGAATGTTTCCAACTTTCATTAATCGTGACCGCGCCGCCCCGCCTCCGGTTACATGAATTTTTATCCAATTCGGCCAATGAAATTTGTAACCCTGACTCCCGTCCGCGGGTCATTGTTTGTAGTGTGGATACGATCTCGACTACGACATGGCTGATCTCGACGCTGCTGAGCTGGTTTCGGCTGCCTTGCACCACGATGACGAAGCGGCTCGCGAACTGGTTCGCCGTCTCTATCCGCTTGTCGCGAAAATGGTCCGTTCCCATCGACCGCGACGAACTAGTGAAGAGGATCTTTGCCAAATGATTTTCATCAAAATCTTTCAAAAGCTGAAGCAGTTTTCCGGGAAAGTGCCGCTCGAGCACTGGGTCTCGCGCGTCGCGGTCAATACCTGTCTTAGCCAGATCGAATCGGAGCGGGTGCGGCCGGAATTGCGTCACGCGGATTTGAGCGAAGAGGAACAGGCCGTGGTCGAAAATCTGGCCGCGTCGTCCGAGGAACTTGCTCCGGACCGGCAGCTCGGCTCGCGCCAATTGGTCGAGCACTTGCTCGAAATCTTGAAACCGGCGGAACGTCTCGTGATCGATTTGCTTTACTTGCAGGGCCGTTCAGTCGAAGAAATCCACGAAATCACCGGGCTCGGCGTGGCCGCGATCAAGGTCCGCGCCTTCCGGGCCCGGCAAAAAATGAAAGCGCAGCTCGAGAAAATTGGAGCGGGGAGGACAGCATGAACCCGCCTTCAAAGAATTCCGGCGTGGCAAGGGATGTCGATCTAGATCTGGACAGACTGCTGCGCTCCGCTTCGAAGGCAAAAGACGAAGCTCCAGCCGAAATGCCGTTCGGCTTCGACACCCGCATAGTCGCGCTTTCGCGCAAAAATGGAAACGGCTCTGCGCTGGCGGGAGTCTTGCGCTACGTCGCGTTGGCTGCAGCCGCAGTAATTCTTTTGGCCAGCGCTGGCGCTTATCTCGAGTTCAATCGTAACGCCGATCCGATCATCGGGGCAGGGAACGAGTACGCGATCGCCGATTCGGTGATTCAAAATGAGGTCGCGCCATGAATAGCGCGCTGAAATGGAAATTGATCGCCGGCTTTCTGCTCGTGTTCATGGCCGGCGGCGCGACCGGCGTTTTTGTGACGATGGCGATTGGACATCACTTCATGTTCGGCTTGCATCCGCACGGGATGGTCGCCGATGCGATGAAAAACCGGTTGCGCTGGCAACTCAAACTAACCGACGAGCAAATGACCAAGATCGGGCCAATCGTCGAAAAAACCGGTGCGCAATTGGAACAAATCCGCGGCGATACCGGCAAGCGCGTCCGCGAAATTATCGGCCAATCACATCGTGAGATTTCACAATATCTGACGCCGGAACAACAGGAGCGGCTAAAACAAATGGAGCAGCGTCAACGCCGCTGGATGCAGCATCGCGGCGGCATGTGGCACAGGAATAATCCGCCACCCGCGTCTCCGGAAACTTCGCCGGCACAACCCTGAGTCGGATCAACTTTGCTGCGCGGCGCGCATGAGGAATTCGCGCACTTCGTCGTCGCTCGTTTGCGAAAAATCTTCGTAATACTGGCCGACGGCCTGGAAAAATTCTGGCGCGCTCGCACAAACAACTTCGTCCGCCACCTCTTCGAATTCTTTGCAGGTGTCGGGCGGCCCCACCGGCACCGCGACAACAATTTTGGCCGCGCCGTGCTGGCGCAACGCTTTGACTGCTGCGCGCATGGTCGCGCCAGTCGCCAACCCGTCGTCGATCAAGATCACGGTCTTGTTTTGCAGCTCCGGCGCCGGGCGGCCATCGCGATATTCGTGCTCGCGTCTCTCCAGTTCGGCTGATTCGCGTTGCGTGACCGCCTCGATGATTTCGTCCGCGTTCGGCAACGCATTGGCCACTTCCTCGTTCAAAACGCGCACTCCGCCGGAAGCGATCGCGCCCACGGCGAGCTCTTCGAATCCGGGCACGCCAAGTTTGCGAACAATGAAAACATCGAGCGGAACGCGCAGGGCGCGCGCCACTTCGTAGGCGACCGGCACGCCGCCACGCGGCAGGCCGAGCACGATCACGTCGGCGGCTCCGGCGTACTTTGCCAGCTTTAAACCAAGCAATCGTCCGGCTTCGGCGCGATCAGGAAAAATTCCTTCCATGCGGTCACAGTTTACCGCGAATAACGTCGCTCAGCGGAACCATTTCGGCGATTGGTTTGCTCGTTTCGATATAATCGCGGAAGCCGGGCGCGAAGGCGGCGCGCCGCAATTGCCACCAGCTCTGCACTCCGGGAAGGTGAAAGTACATTCGCGCGTAAGCGTCCCACCCTTCCCATTGCTGCGCGTCGAGCGTCCCCTGGCGTTTTTGAAACCACGCGTTTTCGGAAAGTTTGAAGACCGCGAGCAAAACAGCGACGGTCCGTGCCCGGTCCTCGTCGCTGGCGCCGTCCCAATCCTTGATCACGCGAGTGAATGCGCGGGTAAATTCGACGTCGTGCGCTTGCGGTCCAAGCAGCTCCATCAGCGACCTGGTCAGCGAATCGACCACGACCGATTTCTGCGAGCGCGTGTTCTGCCGAATCTGCATCGCCAAATAGAACAACGACGCGACGACGCCAATCGCCGCGATCAATTGCGCAATCGCGTTGATCGTTTCCAGGTTCACATGTGTGTTCTACCAAATTTCGTCGTCGCTGACGATTCTGTTCTGGTCACTTGTCACATGTCACTGGTCACTATCTGGGCAGCGGCTGCTCGGAATTCGCCAGGGCGTAGGCCGCCACCGCCACTACCGCAGAATTCTCCGCCAGAAATTTCGGATTGATCTTGTCGAGCGTGTCCGCGGCGGTGTGGTGATAATTAAAATAAAAACGGCCGTCCTGGATCGGCGCGAATCCGGGCACGCCCGCTTTCTCTATTGGGCCAATGTCTGCGCCCGCGCTTTCGCTCAACTCGAGCGCGCCCGCGCCCGATTCCTGCAAAATTGCCGCGACCGCTTTCAACATCGCTTTCACTTCCGGTTTCGCCTTGATGTGCAAACCGACAGGATGATCCGCACCGCCATCGGTTTCGATGGACGCGAAATGGTTCGCCCAATCTTTTGCGTGGTCTTTCGCGTATTGTTTCGCGCCCGCGAGTCCGTTCTCTTCATTCATCCACGCGATCACGCGGATCGTGCGCTTCGGCTTCAAATTCAATTTGTGCAGCAAGTTGGCGACTTCCATCGAAACGGCCACGCCCGCGCCGTCATCGATCGCGCCCGTTCCCAGGTCCCACGAATCCAGATGGCCGGAAACGATCACCACTTGCTCCGGATGTTGGCTACCCTTGAAGTCGCCAATCACGTTGGCGCTTTCGACGTTCGGCAACGTTTGCGGCGTTAAGAGTAGTTTCATTTTCACCGGGCCCTGCTTCGCAAGATCGACAATCAGCTGCGCGTCTTCTGCGGTAACCGCGCCCGCCGGAATTTTCGGCGCGTCGTCCGCGTATTTTGTCTGGCCGGTATGCGGCAACCGGTAATCGGCGCCGCCAACCGAACGGATCAAGCATGCGACCGCGCCTTGCCGCGCGGCTGCGCTCGGACCATCGCTGCGATATTCAACCGCTTCTCCGTAGGCCGGGCCGGCATGCCCTTGCGCTGCCATCTGTTTATCGAAGGGATAATTGAACAGAACGATCTTGCCCGCCACCTTGTCGCGCGGCATCGCTTTCAGTTCCTCGAAATTTTTCACCGTGACGACATCGGCGGTGATTCCGTCCTTCGGTGTCGCAACGCTTTCGCCAAGCGCGCACAGCAAAATCTTCTGCGCTGTGCCTTCGGCCATCCCGGGCCAACTCACCAGCGCGGCGGTTTCTTCGCCGCGGACCCAATGCGGCACCATGACTTTTTCAAGCTGCACCTCGCAGCCAATCGCTTTCAGCTCGCCTGCGACATACTCGACCGCTTTCGCTGCCTGCGCCGAGCCGGTCAATCGCGGCCCGATATTGTTCGAGAGATGCGCGACCTGCCGATACGCGTAATCGCTGCTCAGCGCCGCCTGCTGGATTCGCTTCAAATTCGCGAGCGTTTGCGGCGAGAAAACATTCGGCGTTGCGGTCGGAGTTGGCGTCGGCGTTTCCTCGGATGTCGACCCTTCCGCAGGGCTTTGGTTTTGCGCGAGCGCGCTCAACGCTGTCAGCAAAAATCCGATACAGAAAATAAATTTACGGCTCGGCATCCAATGAAAATGTCGAGTTCTGCGCCAATGACAAGCGCGGTTCGCAGGACACGAACTTTACGGCGGGAGTGCGTGAGCGCGAAGACGCGAATCGCACTAGGAAGCCGGCGACTCGGTTTTGGTGAAAACCGAGAATCCCAGTCCGCTACTTAATTCGCTCCTCGTCGAAATCGATCAGGTCGGGAATGCACGCGATATCATCGCGGTCCGTTATCCCCATGTCCTTCTTGCGCGCTTCCAATCGCGGCGTGACCGGATCGCGCCAGCCGAGTTTGGACATGAAATTGTTCCAAACAAAAACGTCGCCCTCGTTGAGCTTGCGCTTTTTTCGAAACACCATTCCAGAATCTCTTCGTCGGTGCCGCCTTGCTCGACGCGTTTGATCAGATCGCGATGATGCACGCGCAGAAAATTACAAAGCGCGCTGTCAGCGGTCTGCGGCGTTCCGAAATTCGCCTGATAATCTTCGTGCAGCTCGCCGTTCAAATGCATCCGGATCTTGTCGAGCATCCGCGGGAAATAAATGATGCCTTTGGTCGTCTCTCTCGGGCTCTTTGGAAATTTTCGCTCGCTCATGCAATAGTGACGTGTGACGCGTGACAGGTAACAAGCTACAGCAGTGATTTTTTCTCGTCACTCGTCACATGTCACTTGTCACTGCTTTAGACAAGTCCTTGATCGATCATCGCGTCGGCAACTTTCGTGAACCCGGCAATGTTTGCGCCGTTCACGTAATTGCCCGGCGTGCCGTATTTCTCGGCCGTGTAGGCGCAGGATGCGTGAATCGTCTTCATGATGTTGTACAAACGCGCGTCCACTTCTTCGCGCGTCCAACGGACCCCCATTCTGTTTTGCGCCATTTCCAATCCGGACGTCGCCACCCCACCGGCGTTGGCCGCTTTGCCGGGACCGAACAAAATCTTCTTGTCCAGGAACTGATTAACCGCGTCGATCGTGCTCGGCATGTTCGCGCCTTCGCTCACCACGTAGCAGCCGTTCCGCAAAAGATTCGCTGCGTCTTTGCCGTTGATCTCGTTCTGGGTCGCGCTTGGGAACGCGCACTCGGCCTTGTGATCCCAGAGTGGATTGTAATCAAGCTTCGGATCGACTTTGGTGAACACTGCGCCTTTGAACTTGTCCGCGTATTCCGAAATCCGGCCGCGCCGATTGTTTTTCAGGTCCATCACGAACGCGAGTTTGTCGCGATCGATCCCTTGCTCGTCGTAGATGTAGCCGCTCGAATCAGAGAGCGTGACCGGCTTCGCGCCGAGCGTAATCAATTTTTCAACCGTGTATTGCGACACATTCCCGCTTCCGGAGACCAGCGCCGTCTTGCCTTTGAAATCTTCCTTTCGCGTCTTCAACATTTCTTCCGCGAAATAAACCGCGCCGTAACCGGTCGCTTCCGGCCGAATGACCGAGCCGCCCCAGGTCAGACCTTTGCCCGTCATCACGCCGGTGAATTCGGCTTTGAGTTTTTTGTACATCCCGAACAAATAACCGATCTCTCGCGCGCCGACGCCGATGTCGCCCGCGGGCACGTCCGTGTTCGGCCCGATGTGCCGCCAGAGTTCGCACATGAACGCCTGGCAAAAGCGCATCACTTCAGAGTCGCTCTTGCCGTGCGGATCGAAATCGGAGCCGCCTTTGCCGCCGCCCATTGGCAAGGTGGTCAGCGCGTTTTTGAAAACTTGTTCGAAGGCGAGGAATTTCAGGATTCCCAAATTCACCGTCGAATGAAATCGCAGCCCGCCTTTGTAGGGGCCGATCGCGCTGTTCATCTGGATCCGAAACCCGCGTTGGACATGCAGCTCGCCCTTGTCGTCCTGCCAGGCGCAACGGAACATGATCACGCGCTCGGGCTCGATGATCCGCTCGAGGATCTTCGCCTTGCGGTAACGCGGCTCGCGATCGAGCACCAGCGTGAGCGATTCCGCGACCTCCTGGACGGCTTGGTGAAATTCGAGTTCTCCCGGGTTCTTCGCTTTGACCCCGGCCATCAAATCCGACACGTACTTTTCCACAGGTGGCGGAAACACTTGCAGAGAATCGCCCCCTCAGCAAATGCGACCCGAATCGCTTAGGAACGCAGGAACTCAGGAAAACTGAACAACTCCTACACGCAGAGAATTCCTGCTTTGAAACTCAGTCGCTGCCTCACTTCTTCGCTGCTACCCTCGCAGCTTTACCTTCTATCTCGGAAATCCCTTTCCTTGATTCTTGCTTTCCTGAGAAATTGCTCGTCACCCGTCACGCGTCACTTGTCACTGTTTTCGCGATTGCAAATTTACTCGATTTTTGATAAACGCGGGAAAAATCATAACCCATGAAAACGCTTCTCCTGCGCACCCTCATTTGCCTCATCTCTCTCGCATCCACCACTGCGCTCATGGCGCAAGACCCCCGCACTCCGATCTCGGCTTTGCCCTACAACATCACGATGCAGGGCTCTTACTATTTAACGGCAAACCTGACCGCAGTTGGAAGTGGACAGGGCATCACAATTTCGGCCGACAACGTGACGCTCGACCTCGATGGCTTTGCGTTGATCGGTGGCGGCTCCGGCCAGGTGGCGGGAATTAACGTTTCAGGCATGCACAAAAACATTCAGATCAAGAACGGCACCGTCCGCGGTTGGACCAATGGCGGGGTCAACGCATCGAGTGCGACCAATTCAGTGATTCAAGGACTTCGACTTTCGAATAACAGCGCAAGCATTGCGTTTTCCAGCGTTGCAGCGTTGTCGGTTGGCTCCGGGTCGACGGTGAAGGATTGCTTCGTTGCTCAAAATCCGAATTGTCATGGAATCGCCGCTGGTACCGCCTGCTCCGTGACCGGTTGCAACGTCCACGGGAATTCCGCTGGTGCTGGTATTCGGGCGGCTGATAATTGCTACGTCGTTGGCAACATCAGTGATTCCAATTCAACCGGAATTACGATGGGTTCCGGTAATCGGATCGAAAACAACAGTTGCACATCGAATGGTGGCTCTGGCGTGTTCGTTCCTTCCGGCGCCACGAATAACGTTCTCATCCGTAATACCGCGCGGAGCAACAACCCAAACTACAACATCGCGAGCGGCAATCGCTACGGGACAATTGCTAATCTGACTCCGGGCAGCACCGGCGCCGCGTTCGGTGACGCCGCCGCGACCACGATCGTGACCAGCGATCCCTGGGCAAACTTCGCTTATTAGCGATTAGCAGGATTTCGGACCAATTTTAGTCTGGGAAAAGCAAAACAGCCGGGCCATTTCTGACCCGGCTGTTCGAATTCATTTTCGTTAGGCGTTTTTTAGTAGTCCATGCCGCCCATGCCACCCGGTGGCATTGCCGGAGCTTTTTCCTTTTCAGGAATCTCCGTGATCAATGCTTCGGTGGTGAGCAACAGACCCGCGATCGACGCCGCATTTTGCAACGCGCTCCGCGTGACCTTGGTTGGATCGACAATGCCGGCCTTCACCAGATCGACATATTCGCCTTTGGCGACGTCGTAACCTTCGTTGCCTTTGCGCTTCTTGATCTCTTCGACCACGAGCGCGCCTTCCGCGCCGGCGTTGTCCGCCAGCTGACGGGTCGGCTCTTCAACCGCGCGGCGCACGATCTGGACACCAACTTTTTCGTCAGCATCGAGACCACGCATGCCTTCGAGCGCTTTCTGAGCCCGGATCAATGCAACACCGCCACCCGCAACGATGCCTTCCTCGACCGCCGCACGCGTGGCGTGCAACGCGTCTTCGACCCGCGCCTTTTTCTCTTTCATCTCGGTCTCGGTCGCTGCGCCGACGTTGATGACGGCAACACCGCCCGCGAGTTTCGCGAGCCGCTCCTGGAGTTTCTCTTTGTCGTAATCGCTGGTCGTCTCTTCAATCTGACGACGGATCTGAGCGACCCGTCCCTGAATATCGGAGCTCTTGCCCGAACCTTCGACAATGGTGGTGTTTTCCTTGTCGATGGTGACGCGCTTAGCTTTGCCGAGATCTTCAATCTTGATGTTCTCGAGCTTGATCCCGAGATCTTCGCTGATCATTTTGCCGCCGGTCAGCACCGCGATGTCTTCCAGCATCGCCTTGCGACGATCGCCGAAGCCCGGGGCTTTGACCGCGCAGACTTGGAGCGTGCCGCGCAATTTGTTCACGACCAAAGTTGCGAGCGCTTCGCCTTCCACGTCCTCCGCAATGATGAGCAATGGACGTCCGGCTTTCGCGACTTTCTCGAGCAACGGAAGCAGGTCCTTGAGACTCGAGATTTTCTTCTCGTAAATCAGGATGTAAGGATTCTCGAGGCCCGCTTCCATGTCTTCAGCGTTGGTCACGAAGTAAGGCGAGAGATAGCCCTTATCGAACTGCATTCCCTCAACCACTTCGAGCGTGGTCTCGATCGATTTCGCTTCCTCGACCGTGATCGTGCCGTCCTTGCCGACTTTGTCCATCGCGTCGGCAATGATCTCGCCGATCGTCTTGTCCCAGTTGGCCGAAACGGTCGCGACCTGCGCGATCTCGGTGCGATCGCTTACTTTCTTGGAGATTTTTTTCAGCTCCTCGGTGATCGCCTCGACGGCTTTCATGATGCCGCGTTGCAACGACGTCGGGTTCGCGCCGGCGGTGACGTTGCGGAGACCTTCGCGGTAAATGGATTCCGCGAGCACAGTCGCCGTGGTCGTGCCGTCGCCCGCGACGTCGGAGGTTTTCGACGCGACTTCGCGAACGAGCTGCGCGCCCATATTTTCATACGGATCTTCGAGCTCGATCTCTTTCGCGACCGTCACACCGTCCTTGGTGATCGTCGGGCTGCCGAATTTCTTATCGAGAATCACGTTGCGACCGCTCGGTCCGAGGGTGGCCTTGACGGCCTTCGCCAGTTTCTCGACTCCGCGCAGCAAAGTGTGCCGCGCTGCTTCATCGAATTGTAATTGTTTAGCTGCCATAAATTAAGTTGAGATGTTAGTTGTTTAGTAGTTGAGACGTTGAGTTATCCGATGATGCCGAGGATGTCGTCCTCCCGCATGATCAGGAATTGTTCGCCGTCGATTTTAATTTCGGTGCCGCCGTATTTGGAAATGAGGACCTTGTCCCCTTTCTTGACGGTGAA
The DNA here is from genome assembly GCA_035257485.1 of Chthoniobacterales bacterium. GTDB lineage: Bacteria > Verrucomicrobiota > Verrucomicrobiia > Chthoniobacterales > UBA10450 > AV40. The sequence continues at coordinate 304 of DATEWZ010000079.1, read as the reverse complement.
ATCCACCTTCTTGCCCTCTTCGTTCACCTTACCGGTGCCGAGAGCGACCACTTTGCCTTCCTGCGGTTTTTCTTTCGCAGTATCGGGAATGATGATCCCGCCTTTTTTCATTTCCTGCTCTTCCATCGGCTGCACTAGCACCCGATCGCCGAGCGGTTTTACGTTAACGCTTGCCATAAGTTAGTTTGGTTTCTGTTTTTGGTTTTTGGTTGAGCCGGCGATCCCGCCCTCGCGGGACCGTCGGCAAATTGTTTCGGTTACTTCTTCTTGTCTTCGTCGACGACTTCGAACTCCGCGTCGACCA
>DATEWZ010000078.1:0-16003 GCA_035257485.1 Chthoniobacterales bacterium | reverse complement strand
GGCCGGCACGCTGCGCGGGAGTGATTCGCGACCATCGAGTACGAAGCCGGGAGTGTAAACGCTCTCGCTTTTCCAGTTCTCCGAATATTGATATTGCCGCGCCGTCCATTCCTTTGACGCGAACGGATCGCGCCAGCCGAGCCGGTCCCAATAATCGACATGAAACGCGAGCGGAACGAAATCTTTCCACAATCGTGGTTCGCCTTTCAGTTTCGACAGCCACGCCTCGGCCGGCGGACAACTGCTGCAGCCTTGCGAGGTGAAAAGCTCGATCAAATGGACGCGTTGCAGCCCGCTTTCGAATTTAACTTCACCAGCTCGGGCAACTAGCGCCGCCCAAGACCAAATCATGAACGCAACCCAACGCATTACTTTAACTTTTCCTTGTGAAGATGCGGCCGTTTCAGCGAGATTGAAACTGCAATGATCGGTTCCGGGATTTTAAAGGGCATGGCGGTAACGCTTCGGAATTTTGCCGGCAGCTATTTCGACAAGGAGCGCCTGATCACAGTTCAATATCCGGAGGAGCGGAATCCGCTTCCGGAAAATTATCGAAACTTTCCGTTCCTGATTTTCGACGGGAACGATCCGCATGCCGGGCTGCGCTGCGTAGCCTGCCAGATTTGCGAGAAGGAATGCCCGCCGCAGTGCATCTATATTATTAAGAGCAAGGACAAGAAACCGGACTACGTCGGCAAGCCGCAGTTTTATCCGGCAACGTTCGACATCGACATCTCGGTCTGCATGAGCTGCCAGATCTGCGTGGAAGTTTGTCCGTTCGAAGCGATCAAGATGGACAAGGACTTCGAGCTCAGTAAGCGCGAGCGTTTCGACAATCTTCTATTTCGAAAAGAGACGCTTTCGAAGTCGAACGAGTATTATCACAAAATTCATCCGATCGAAGCGGCAGCGGTAGACAAAAATCTCGCGGACGCCGCGGCGGCGGCAGAAGCGAAGAAGAAAGCTGCGGCCGAAGCAGCGGCGAAAGCGGCGGCGGCAAAGGCAGCTGCTGCGGCCGCGCCATCGACCGTCATCTCACCTGAGTCTGCATCCGGACCCGCCTCCCCAGAGCTACGGCGCGGCGAGTCGACATCAGCGCCCGGCGAAGCGCCGCCGGAGACTACCAAGCCGTAAAACGCGGCACGCCCGCTGCTTTAGGTCATGGCGCCTGCCATGATCTCTCCACTGCAGAAGGCTCTTTGGGCGCTGATTGTCGTCTGCGGATCAACATCGACCGGGCTTGGTCAATTTTCATTCGTCGAAGTTGCTTCGACTCCCTACGACCGTCAGATGGAACGTATCCAGCCGACTCTCGCGGCGCCGCCGGCCACGGCGATTTACGGACCATCGCTTTCGGTTGTGAACCGGTGGATGATCAATTTGCGCGCGATGCCATATCGATATTCGCCCGTATGGCGGACGCCATTCGAAGTTGAAATCGCAAAGGTTGGCGATTGTAAGGGCAAAGCGCTGCTTCTTTACGATTGGATGCAGGCAAATGGGGCAACCAACGTGCGGTTGGTGATCGGCAAGCGACGCGCCGACGATACGCTCACCCACGCCTGGCTGGAATGGCAATCCAAGATCGGCACCTTGCTGCTCGACCCGACCTTCAATTGGAACGCGTCGTTCAAATTGACGAACCGACGTTCCTACATCGCATTTTACGAATACGAAGGTTCTCACAAGTATCAGGCGACGGAGTCGGCGTTAGCGAGCCGCACGATCGCGACCCGCGCTCCCGCTGCACCGGCGCACGGTGTTGTCACTCGACCGATGCGATCCGCGTCCAGAGCACGTTCTGCCTCCTGGGTCTTGAACGAAGGGCCAATTGTCCCTAGCTCGTTTAGTTACCGGCCCGGTCTTTAGGCGTTCTCGCGTCGCAGCGTGAGATGAACAATTTCCGCAGGCGCGTTGACGCGCAGCGGGAACCAATTGCCGACGCCGTTTGAGACGATGAGTTTGCTCGCGCCGCGCACGTAAAGGCCCGACCAATAACGAAACAGCGCCGGGCCGAAACCGAGTTGCTCGTTCAACATTAATTGGCCGCCATGCGTGTGACCGGAAAGCGTAAGCGGCAATTGCGCATCCGCCGCGGCATCGAACGCATGGGGATGATGCGCCAGTAAAATCGGAAACGCATCGGCGGTTCGCTGCTCGAGTAGTGTTCGGACGTCGGCGCCGATCGCGGCGTCGCGGCCCTCGCCGTAAACGCGCGGCCAACGCGTTCCAAGCAATTGCACGGAAAATCCGCGAACATCGACGACCATCGATTCGTTAAGCAGAAACGGAATTCCGGAAGCACGAACGCGCGTTTCAAATTCGCTCGGGTTCTCGATCAAATCGTGATTGCCTTCGATGATTGCGACACCAAATCGCGCTTCCATCGCGCGCACGATTTCGAGACCGGTGTCGAGATCGGCCAGCGCGTCGTTGATCAAATCGCCGGTCAAGAGCACGAGATCGGCGTGCATCTCGTTGACTAACCGAATAGTTTCCTGAAGCACTTCGCCTTTGGTGAATCGGCCAACGTGTAGGTCGCTCACCTGCGCGATCGTCATTCCATCGAGTTCTTTCGGAAGATCGACAAGCGGCAAGACGAAACGGCGAACGCGAACATTATTGAGCTGCGCCAGCGCGATTCCAGTGAGGCCGAACGTGAAAACCGGCGGCAACATTGCCGCGCTGAATCGTAGAAAATCGCGGCGAGTCCACGCGCTCGATTCCGCCGCCGGTTCGGTTTTGGCCGGGGCACTGCGGAAAACAATTTTTTGCCCAAGCAAAATCGGAATCAGTAGAACGCCGATCAGCGTGAGCAGACCGAGGCCGATGAAATGCCAAATGAAAATCGCCGAGACCGCGAACTTCGGAAGCAAACGGTCCCAATCAAAACGCAACATGCGCGACGCGATGATCGCGATCAGTCCAACCATCATCGCGATCATGAAGATCGAAATGATCCCGCGTCCGGTGTGATTCGTCGCGCGCGCGAGGACAATCCACCAGAGGATATCCAGCGAAACCATCAACCCGATGATGGTGAAAATGAAACCCACGCGGGGAATTTACGCGGCTTCGCGACGTGCGCGATAATCGATCTTAAGCGCCGTCGTTACCGATGGCTTCGACCGGGCAGCCTTCCATCGCTTCCTTGCAAAGACCTTCTTCCTCGGGCGACTCGGGCTGCTTGTAAACGAACGAATGACCGCCGTCATCGTTTCGTTTGAAATTGGCGGGCGCGGTCTCACGGCAGAGATCGCAGTCGATGCATTGCTCATCGACGTAGAACTTTCCCGCGGCGTTTTCGGGATATTTGTTGGCGGCGTCAGCCATAAATTGTCCGTTAAGGGAGTGGGAAGTTAGGTGGGAACAGCCAAGATGCAAATGGCCGCGCGGCTCTCTTTTTAAAGGCCAAGCTCGCGGTGAGGATCGCGCGCGAACTTGAACCCGCTCAGCGGCCCCGCAAGCTCGACATCCTTCACCAAGGCAAGGACTTGGAAACTTCGACCGAGCATTTCCGGATGGAGAAGTGTTTGCAGGGCACGCTTCGATTTTTCTTCGGCAACCAGTTCGGGAAAGGCGGAAATGATTCCGGTCATAAAATGATGCTGGTCGGCAAATCCGGCGATTCGAAAGCCTTTCTCTTCCGCGCGCTGCGCGATGTCGGTCCAGTTAATGTGCGCCGTGATATCAGCCTCGCCGATTTCTTCAAATGGAGAATCGAGGGCGCAATGTTTTTCTCGAATTTGCACGACTTCGCGAAAATCCTCGCGGGCAAAGCCATAATCGATTGCGAGCACGAAACCGCGTTGCAAACGGCCGGCAACATTGTCGATCCAATCAAGCTGCGATTGATTGGTGATTTGTTCGTTCGGTGAATCAACGAAAGCAAATCTGTCGCCGTCGAGACCGACAAGTTTCTTGCGCAGATTGATCGGCATTGCGTCGAGCAGCTCGTTCGAAAAATGAACGCCGGCGAAGGGCCTCAATTCATTGAGCGACTCGTGCCACTCAACGCGATGACCGAATTCTCGTAGCGTTTGCGATTGTTGGTCTTGCAGTTTCGGAAACGGTTCGACAATTTGGTAGCGGAGCGCGGCGAAGAATTCGGGAACCCGGCGCCGCGCGGAATCGAGAACGTCGCGCGCGAATTCGGCATGATGCGCACCTTGCTCAACGATGGTAAAGTTGTCGATCTTGTCGAGGCGTTCCCAAATTTCCGCGAATTGCGCGACGAGTAACTGTCCAAAGAGCGGTCCGACGCTAACGTTGGTAAAATAGTCGCCGCGTCGGCCGATCTCCGCGCGGTTGCTCGAATAATATCCGTGCACGGGATGATAAAGCGCCTGTTCCATGAACCAGGCGAATGGTTGCGGACCGCGGGCGCGGATAGCGTCGCGAATAAGTTGGACCAGTTCGGTTTGCAATCCGAAAACTTCAATGCCCTACGTCCAACGTCCAATGGCGAAAGTGCCGCAATCTCCCGAGAATGCCATCTTACCATTGAGCCTTCGATGTTTGCTGCCTAGATTCCTGCCCCTGCTGCCGTGAGAAATCGCTCCTCAAACCGCTATCTGGTTTCCCCGCCCGGCTTTCACTTTCGAGAGCGCTGGTACAAGCGGCCGGAATTTTACGTGCCGATCATCGTCATGGCGTTCCTGCTCGGCGGGCTCGCGATCTACGTCTCGATGTTGCTCTCCGATTTGAAAAGTCAGGCCGCCACCTTCGATCTCAACAAGCTCGAGCAAATGGAATCGGCCAGCGTGATTCTGGATCGAAATGGAAAAATATTCGGCCAAATCTACGTTGAAAATCGCGAGACAATTCCATACTCGGAGCTGCCGCAGGATTTGATCAATGCGGTGGTGGCGGTTGAAGACGCGAAGTTTTACCAACATCGCGGTTATGCAATTTCGGGGATCTTGCGCGCGACGTTGAAAAACCTGACTTCCGGTCGAGTGCGTCAGGGCGCGAGCACGATTACGCAACAACTGGCCCGGAACAGTTTCGCGCTCAAAGGCAAAACGTATCGCCGCAAGTTGCTCGAGATTTTTGTCGCGCGCCGAATTGAAGACAATCTCAACAAACAAAAAATCCTCGAGCTTTATCTGAACAAGATTTATTTTGGCGCCGGACTTTACGGCGCCGAAGCGGCGGCACGCGGATATTTTGGGAAACACGCACGCGAGCTTTCCCTGGGCGAATGCGCCATGCTGGCTGGAATTATCAAAAGCCCAAACCGGCTTTCACCGTGGAACGACAAGGCTGCCGCGCGCGACGCGCGCAACTACGCGCTCAGCCGCATGCGCGATCTCGGCTTGATCGACAGTGGAAAATTCGCCGCCACGCAGTCGCAGGATTTGGTCGTCGGCAATCGGCAGAACGCGCAAGGGCAAAGCTACGCGGTCGATTACATCCGGCAGCAGGTCATCAATACTGTCGGTTGGGGGCGGGCGATGAACGAAGGCTTCCGGATTTACACGACTATCGACGGCGATCTGCAAAAAGCCGCGGAGGAATCGCTGCGCCAAAGTCTGGACAAAGCGGAACAGCAGCCCGGTTACGAACATCAAACCTACGCGGAGTACGCCGCCAGTTTCAAAAAGGCAAAAGCAAACGGCACGGCATCGAGCCAGCCGGCGCCGGATTATCTGCAAGGCGCGTTGATTGGGATCGACAATGAAACCGGCGGAATCGTGGTCTTGGTTGGCGGTCGCGATTTCGAGCACAATCAATATAACCGCGCACTGCAAGCGAAACGTCCCGCCGGCACCGCCATCTTGCCGTTCGTTTATGCGACCGCGTTCGAACAAGGAATGTTTCCCGGAACGCTGGTGGATGATTCACCGTTGGATAATCGCGCAGTGATGATCGGCGGAATGACTGGAATTCTTGGCGAATGGGGCCCGGAAAGCACGGACAATCGCTACGAAGGAACGATGACCGCGCGGCAAGCATTGGGAAAATCGAAAAATGGCGCCTCGGTGCGGATGGGGATGAACGCGGGACTCGACGAGGTCTTGCAATTGCTCAAGACCTCCGGCGTTAAATCGAGTCTTCGCCCGTACCCTGCGACTTTGCTTGGCAGCAGCGAAGAAACGTTGGCCGAGCTCGCTCTGGGCTATACAATTTTTCCGAATGGCGGCTGGCGCGCCAGCGCTCCTCACATCGTAGTGAAGATCGAAGAAAAGGACGGCACGACTTGGAACGCGCAACGTTCCGTTAAAAAAGAAAACGTGATCAAACCGGAAATCGCTTACGAAGTGCACTCCTGCCTGGTTGACGCGCTTGCGACAGGCACCGGAAAAGCCGCGCGCGCTGAGTTTGGTTTGAAGAAATTTCCGGCGGCCGGCAAAACCGGAACCGCTTACGATTTCACCGATGCGCTTTTCGCGGGTTACGACAGTAATTTTACCTGCGCGGTTTGGGCCGGGTTCGATAAGCCGCAAAAAATTTATCGCGGCGCGTTCGGGCGCGAAATCGCGTTGCCGGTCTGGGTGGATGTGATGAACGCTGCGGCCGAACATTATCCGCCGAAAGAAATCAAACGCCCGCCCACGCTGAAAGAAGCGGAGATTTGCACGCGCTCCGGACTGCTCGCGACCGACAAATGTTACGACACGATCAAAAGTCCGGCCGGCGATTCGGTCCAAAAACGCACGACCTACCTCGAGATCGGCACGAAGCAACAACTCCCGACCGAGACATGCAACATGCACGGCGAAGCGCGTCCGCGAATCATCGCTGACGAACCGCCGCCGAAATCGGAAGCGCCCCGCGCGCAACTGGCGGCCGATTTGAGTGAAGTCAGGCCGGTTGCACTGCGGAGTCCAACGCTCGTGACCGAATACGATCCCTACAATTCGGTGAAGCCGATAATCCAAAGTGCGGACGAACCGCCGGTCGCCGAGGCGGTGCCGGCGGAAAAGATCGACGATCGACAGCAAAGTGAACAGCCGCCGGCCGACGTTCGAATTCAAAGAGCCGCTCCGGTGACAGCCGGCGAAGATGGCAAGCCAGTCTTACGCGCGATTCCGGTCCAGCCACAAGCGGAAGAAACACCAGTCGAAGTCCGTCGCGCGCTTCCGGTCGGACCGATGGACGAAGTGGAAGACGGCGCGTTATTGAAGGCGGCCACTCCCTCTCCACCGCAATCCGACGATCAATAAGATGGCGTCGACCGACGCAGATCATTTTCGCCTCAGCGTCCTCAATCCTGGCGGACGCGACCTCGAGCAATATTTCGACGACCCAATCGGGCCGGACGCGCCGGGGCATGCGCCGATCAATCTTCACGCTTTCGCCGCCTGCACCAACGGTTCGTTTCATCGGGCGGCGAAAAACGCGATCGAAGAGAAACGGCCGATCCTTCTTATCCTGCGCGGAAATTTTCGAGCGAGCGAGCAAGCGCTCGCGGAATGCCAAGAAGCAAAACGAACCGTCGCTGTCGCGTTAAAAGAAACCGGGCTGCATCAAATCGCCGAACAATTGCGCGATCCAAAGCGACTCGGGCGTTTCATGCGCATCGTGGCGCAAGCCGACGGCTGCATCGCTACCACGCCGGAAGCCGCGGACATTTTTCGGCGCGCGCGTCCGGAACGCGATGCTTCGACCGTCGCGTTCATTCCAACGCCATATCCGCTCGAGGACGGTGCCTGGAAATTTTCGGTTCCGCCGGGCGAACAGCGTGGAATTTTTGTCGGTACCCGCGAATGGAACGTGCCGTCGCGAAATCACTTCGGCGCGCTCTTGCTTGCCCGGGAGATTTGCGCCGCCAGCGGAGAGCCGGTCACCGTTTTCAACCTCGACCGCCGAAAAGGCGAAAAGCTTTTGGACGAATTGAAGTTTCCGCGTGGAAAATTGCGCGTCCACGACAAGCGCGAATCCTACGCCGATTATTTGCGCACGATTTCTCAACACAAAATCGTTCTCCAGCTCGATCGCAGCCGTGTTCCCGGCCAGGTTGCGGGCGACGCGCTTCTTGCTCGGACAATTTCGGTGGGCGGCGACGGCACAATCGATCGTCTCGCCTTCGGAAATTATTCCGGCGAGGGACGAAGCACCGGCCAGATCAAAACGATTGCGTTGGAATTGATAAGAGATACCGCCGGACGTGCGACTGCGATTGTCGAAACGCAATGGCGCGCGGCCGAACGGATGTCGTTTTCAGCGGGACGAAAACAACTCGCCTTCTTTTTCAATCGGCTGACCAGCGAACCGGCGGAAGCTCAGCCCGACTTGCCGACCATTCCCAAATAAATTTCTTCGAGCCGCTGGATTTGTTTTCGCTGGTCGAATTTTTCGGCAACGACGTTTGCGCCGTTACGAGCAAGTCGCCCGAGAAGTTGTCGATCTTTCACTGAATCGAGCAGCGCTTGCGAAAGCGCCTCGTGATCGCGCTCCGGGACAAGAATTCCGCTCACGCCGTTTTCAATCGCCTCGGGAATTCCACCGTGCTTGGTCGCGAAAATCGGAAGGCCGGTGGCCATTGCCTCCAACATTGAATTCGGAATGCCCTCCTGATTCCCGTCGCTGCCGGTCTCGCTCGGGTGCAAGAAAATGTGCGAGGCATAGTAAATCTCGTGCAGTTTTTCGGGCGCAAGAAATCCAGGCAGCACGACGCGATCCGCAATTTTCAATTTGCGCGTCAATTCCTTGAGCTCGGTCAGCATCGGGCCTTCGCCGGCGATCGTTAAGGTGGCGCGCGGATAATGAGTCAGAAAGACGGTGAAGGCGTGCAACGTTGTGGCAATCCCCTTCTTTTGAACGAGCCGGCTCGCCTGGAGAAATCGCCACTCGCCATTTTCCGGAAACGCGCGCTCGCGAAACGGAAATTCCGCCAACGGGATCCCGGTCCGGACGATGTCGATCTTGTTGCGATCACATCCGAGATCAAGCAATGCGTCTTTCAAGGATGCGGAACGAACAAACACGCGGGTCACGGCTTTGAGCATTTCCCGCGTTGCTTTTCGATAGGCGCGTTTTTCCATGTCCACCAACACGTCCGCGCCGTGAAAAGAAACCACGCTCGGCTTCAACCATCCCCGGATCAGAGGAAGAAGATGAACGGCAATGTGTCCAAAAAAAATGTGGAGAAGTTGCGCCCGCTCGCGATCCATCACGCTCAGGATTTGGCGCGCCTCGCTTGCCGAAAGCTGCCACGGCTTATTGCAGATTTGCCGGGACCAAAACCGTCGCAAAAAGTGCGTCGCCGGCTTCGGCACGATGTCGATCTTGTCGAACGGGAACTTTTCGGCGTTCTCGCGTTTCTGGGCAATGACATGTGGCCGGAGGCGGTGCAGACCGGTGATCTGCCGATAGATGTGGAGCATCTCCGGCTTCAAAAAAGTCGCGCAATAGAACGCGACGACTGGCCCTGGATCAGTCGATTCGTTCAATGTTGGGGATCAAACCTCGCCCATCGAACGAGTTCGTCCAGTGAGGCGCCGAACAGAAAATTAAAAATTAATGGTAAAGAGCTTGATGCCCTTCCATTTGCCGGTCTCGGGATCGAGCTCGACGCTGTCCTCGGCCCGACCGTATTGCGCCGGGGCTTTCGGATTGAACATTTGAAATGGATTCCCCCGGGCCATCCGCGGAAGAACACCGTCGGTATTATCTTTTCGAGTCACCGGCGGCGGGGTTGGGCTCGGCGCGGCTTTCGTATGCTTCTTGGTAAATGTTGTGCTTGCTTTCTTTTGCGGTTGCTGGGTCTGCCCGAAAACAAGGCTCGCGGCCACGATAAAAATTCCCACTCCCACGAGCTTCTTCATTTGCTTCTCCCCCAGGTTAAGGTCGGTTCTTGCCGGTTAGACTCCTCCGGCGCACAATTGTCAAGGTAAATGGACTATTTGGAGAAAGCGAAACGCGTTTTCGACATTGAAATTCGCGAGCTGCAACGGCTGCGGGAACGTCTGGGCGACGATTTCTCACGAGCGGTCGCGCTGATCAAGGATGCGGTGGACGCGCGCGGGAAAGTCGTGGTTGTCGGTGTTGGAAAGTCGGGCCACGTCGGAGCCAAAATCGCGTCCACCTTGACCAGCACCGGATCGCCGGCGGTCGTGCTCGATTCATTGAATGCGCTCCATGGCGATCTCGGCGTCGTCGCGGACGGCGACGTAATTCTCGCCTTGAGTTCGAGCGGCGAAACCGAGGAGCTCGTTCGCATCCTGCCGGCAATCGCGCGGTTTCAGGTAAAAATCATTGCGATGTGTGGCGACGCCGATTCGACGCTCGCGCACAACGCGCACGTTGTTCTCGACGTGAACATCGAACAAGAAGCGTGTCCGCTAAATCTCGCGCCGACATCGAGCACCACGGCGATGCTCGCACTGGGCGACGCGATTGCGATGGTCTTGTTGGAGGCGCGTGGATTCGCCAAACAAGATTTCGCGAAATTTCATCCCGGCGGAAAAATTGGACGCAGCCTGCTGATGCGCGTGCATCAAGTGATGCGACCGCGCGAATCGATGGCGGTCGTTCCAAAAACGGCGACGGTGCGCGACGTGCTTAAAGCGATGTCGAGCGTGCGCGCGGGCGCGGCGGTCGTGGCGGGCGAAGATCGACAACTTCTTGGAATTTTTACTCACGGCGATTTTGCGCGACATTTTCAATCCGATCCCAAAGTCGGCGAACGCCTGGTGGCCGATCTGATGACGCTGAATCCGGTCACGGTGCATAAGGACAAACTCGCAGTCGAAGTGTTGAAGTTGCTCGAGACCCATCGGATCGACGATTTGGTCGTAGTCGATGACGACAAAGTGCCGGTAGGCGTGGTCGATTCCCAGGACCTCACACGCTTGAAGTTGCTCTGAAAAGTTGAGGCGTTGAGATGTTGAGCGATTGAGAAGGGCTTGACGTCGCCTCGATTCGACTCAACTTCTCAACCCTCCCAACGACTCAACCTCTTTTATGGCAGCCTTAGCTAACGATCTTCGCCGCGGAATGGCGATAAAGTATAACGGAAACACCGCGATTGTGCTGGAAGTGCATCATCGCACGCCGGGAAACAAACGCGCGTTCGTCCAGGCGATCATCCGTTACATCAACACCGGCAACAGCGCGGACGTTCGGCTCGGCTCGACCGACAAAGTCGAACTCGTGGACATCGAGCGAAAGCAACTCGAGTTCAGTTACAAAGACCACAACGGCTACCATTTCATGGACCCGGAGACCTACGACACGATCACGTTGCAGGACAACCTGGTCGGCGATTCGAAAGACTATCTGGTGGAGAACCTCGCGATTCAGGTCCTCTACGCCGATGGCAAACCGGTGCAGATCGAAATGCCGGCGTCGGTCAGCTTGAAAGTGATCGAATCCGCCGAAGGCTTGCGGGGCGACACCGCGAGCAACGTCACGAAGCCGGCGAAGCTCGAGACCGGGAAAACGATCAACGTTCCGCTCTTCATCAAGGAAGGCGAAACGATCAAGATCGACACCCGCACCGGCGCCTATATGGGCCGCGCCTGACGCTTCCTCTTCCGTTCCAGACTAGATCTGCGCTAAAATCCCCCCGATGAACCGCAAATCGTCAATGGTGGGTGCGCGCGGTCGAAGCGGAGTAAAAGTTCCGCCCTACGTCGTGCCGACAAGACGCGGGTCGGCCACGATGACGCCGTTGATGGTGCCGACCCGCTGGGTGAAATTTATCTTCGCGATTTTTCTTTTGCCCGTCTGCGCGATTTTGACCCAAACATTGTTCACCGTTTTCGCCCGCGCGACTTTGACGGAGCGGCTCTGGGCCGGGCAGGAGTTTTGGTTCTTCTCGCTCGGCGTCGTGCTTTGGCTGATCGCGTTCGCCGGATTGCCTCGGCCAATTTTGATTTACGTCTTCGGCCACGAGTTCACTCACGCGGTTTGGATTTGGTTAATGGGCGGCCGGGTCAGCCATTTCCGCGTCGGCCGCGACGGCGGGCACGTCATCACCAACCGCACGAATTTCTGGATCGCGCTCGCGCCCTATTTTTTCCCGATCTATAGCATCCTCGCGATCGCCATTTTTGGCGTACTCAGTCTTTTTTACAACATGCAGCCGTACGGCCGAATGCTTTACGCAGTCATTGGCGCGACCTGGGCGTTCCATCTCACGTTCACCATCTGGATGATTCCGAAAAATCAAACCGACCTCCGCGATCACGGAACATTTTTCTCGCTGGTCGTGATCTATCTAATGAACCTCGTCCTGCTCTGCATCATGCTGATTATCGCCTCGCCGCACATCAGCTTCGCGAGTTTCGGCGCCGATCTCGCGAGGAACCTGGCCACTTTTTCCCAATGGGTCGGTGATTTAGTCGAGAAGTTCGTCCAGGGCGCGCATCACTGATTCGCGATCATCGCGAACGGCAGGATCGACATCGCATCGGCCAGGCGGACCCGTCGATCTTTGATCCAAAATTCGTGGCCCGTACTCACCTGTCGCCAGCGTTCGAGCGGAAAGCCTTCCGGTAATTCGATTGCCGTATCCTTCCAGCGATCGCCCACTGGCGGGAAACCGATTCGCGATGAGACCCGCGGCACGATGATAATTACTGATTGGCGGTCCAGTTGTCGGGCAAACGCGATTACGTGATCGGCGAACGTTCCGCTCGCGCGCAACGGAAAATAGTTTCCATTTCGGAAAAGATCGGAATTTTCATTTCGAAAATGCAGCGCGCGTTGCGTGAGCAGCATTTTGATCCGGCCGTCTGGCCAGTTTTGCAAAAGCTCCTCCGGCTTTTTGCTCGTTAAACACGAAAGCATCTCGGCGCGACGTTTGTAATCAACTGGACGGCGATTGTCGGGATCAACCAGCGAGAAATCCCAGACTTCGCTGCCTTGATAAATGTCCGGCACGCCAGGCGACGTCAGCTTGAGCAACGTTTGCGCGAGCGAATTGATCGTGCCCAACCGCGCGATCTCTTCCGCGACCGGCAAGAACGTCGTCAAAAATTTGTTCTTGGCGCCCGGCTCCAGGATTTTGGCGACAAAATCGCGCGTCGCGGCGAGCCACGGTTCGTTCGGCTGGATCCAACTCGTGTTCAGCTTGGCTTCGTTGAGCGCCTTGGCCATGTAGTTCTGGATCCGCTCGACGTATTTTGAGTCGACTTTTTTCTCAGGCGTTCCGCTTTCCGTCATCGGCCAGGTGCCGAGCAACGTCTGGTAGAGCAAATATTCCTCGTTCGAATCGGGCGCCTCCGATTCATTGACTTCTTTCTTCCAACGCCGGTTTACCATTCGCCACTTTTGCAATGACCGCCGCCACACGTCCGGCATTTCGGAGATCGCGAGCATGCGCGCGCGCGCATCTTCGCTCCGCTTCGTGTCATGCGTCGAAGTCGCGAGCAAAGTCGCCGCCCAGTTACGCTGTCGATCCGAATTGCGTTCATGGAACGCATCGACGCTGAGCCCGAATTGCTGCGGCTCGCCGCCGACTTCGTTCAGAGCAGCCAACCGGTTGTAAATATAAAATACCGTATCCTCGAGGCCCTTCGCCATGATCGGGCCGGTGAATTGCTGGAACTTGAGCACGAAATGCATGTGCTCCTCGCGCCCCTCGGCATCGAGATTTTCGGGAAAGCGAAACAACAAAATGTCGCGCAAGAAATTGAAAATTGATTCCTCGGTTGCGGGATTCCTGCGTTTGGCCGACGCGATCGCGCGCTCGATTACCTGTCGATCTTCTTCGCTCACCGGCTGACCGGGCGCGAGATACGTCCGGTAAACCGGGAAGCAGGCGATCGTTTCCCGCACCGTGCGCGCAAGCGCTTCAAAAGTAAAATCGCGATACCAGCGATTCTTTTCCGACAAGCGATCAAGCATGCTGCCAAGCACTTCGATGTCGTGTGCAAGCGCGATCCGCATGACGAGGCGTTTCTTCGCGTAAACCAGATGCCCGAAGTGCATCGTGTGCCCGATGAACCGATGAAACGCTTTCGTGATTGTGCCCTCGGCGGTGGCGTCCACCAAAACGTGCGCGACCTGATTCGTAAAATCGTAACCGGTCGTGCCGTGAATCGCCCAATCGGCGCGTAACTTTTCCGAGCCGGTCAAAATCTTCTCCGCAATCATGTAAACAGAGCGTCCGTCTTTCGACAGCGGCATCCCGAGCGCCCTGGCGCACCGGCGCTGCAGCTTTTCAAAATATTCTTTCGGCAAATAGAGCCCGTCGGGATGATCGATCCGCAATCCAGTCACCGCGCCGCGCTGAACCAGATCGACAATCAATTCGTGGGCAGCGTCGAAGACTTCCGCTAATTCCATCCGGATCGCGGCGAGATCGTTGACGTCGAAAAAGCGGCGATAATTAATTTCTTCGGCTGCGACCCGCCAAAACGCAAGCCGATAGGATTGCGCGTTGAGCAACTCGTCGAGCTTATCGAAGCTACGCGAATCTCCCGAACGGCCGTTGATTTGCGCGAGCGCTTTCTCAATCGCGCGTTGAACCTGAGGCGCTTCCTGGCAACGCCGCTCCAGTCGTCGCTTAACAATCTCTTTCTCTCGCGCGCGCTCGGCGATTTTTTCAGGATCGATCTCCGTCCGGCGCGGCAAATATTCCAGCGCGGTCAGAATGCTCTGGAACTCGGCATAAAAATCTTCGTCTTTGTAATCGGAGAGATGTTCGAGCGCGATCTCGAGCACGTATCGATAAGTTCCGGGCGCGATCGGCAATCTGAAGTGACGGTACTGCAGATAAAATGCGCCCTCCTCGAACCGGACCTGAAACTCGCCGCGCTCCAGGACCCGTCCATATTGATCGGTCAGAATGGGCAGCAAAACTTTATCGCGCAGATCTTCTTTTTGCGGACGCCAATCGATGTCGAAATAAGGCGCGTACATTGAGCTCGGTCCGTTCTCGAGTACGTCACTCCACCATTTGTTCCCCGGCTCGGTCACGCCCATGTGGTTCGGAACGAAATCGAGCACCTGCCCTATGCCGTGTTTATGCAACTCCGTAATCCACGCGTTGTAATCTTCTTGAGAACCGATCGCCGAGTTGAGCTGGTTGTGATCGGTAATGTCGTAGCCGTGCATGCTGTTCGGGCCGGCCTGGAAGTAGGGAGACGCGTAGACGTCGCTCACGCCGAGAGCGCGCAGATATGGAACGATCTCACGCGCCTGCGCAAACGTGAACCACCGGTTGAGCTGCAACCGGTATGTGCAGGTTGGAATTCGTGGATGCTGAGTTTTCACAGTAGCGAAGAAAACGTCGAACACCGAACGCCGAACGTCCAACGCCGAATGCAGACTCTGAATTCGATGTTGGGCGTTCGGCGTTTTCTTACATCTTCTGCGGCACTCTGATGCCTAACAAATCGAGGCCGCGCTCCAAAACGCGACCGGTCAAATCGCAAAGTGCAAGCCGCGAGCTACGCAACGGTTCGTCCGATTTCAAGACCGGGCAGGCTTCGTAGAACGCGTGAAAGCTGTTGGCCAGCTCGAACAAGTAATTCGCGAGAATGTTTGGCCGAAAATCGTTCAACACTTGCGGCACGATCTCGCCAAACTGAGACAGTCGCTTCGCCAACGTGATTTCAGCCGATTCCTGGAGGGTGAACTTGTCGATCTTAGGCGCCGAGGCATTCGCTTTCCGGAAGATCGAGCGAATCCGAACATAAGCATTTTGCAGATACGGCGCAGTATTGCCCTGCAATGCCAGCATCTTGTCCCAGGAAAAAACATAATCGGTCATTCGATACTGGACGAGATCGGCGTACTTGACCGCGCCGATCCCGATGATTTGCGCGATGTCGATCTTTTCCGCCTCGCTCAGGTCCGGACTTTTTTCCTCAATGATTTTGCGCGCGCGAGTGCAGGCTTCTTCGAGCAATTGTCGCAACGACACGTTTTCACCAGAGCGCGTTTTCATTAGCTTGCGGTCTTCGCCGAGCACATTGCCGAACGGAATATGGCGAAAGTCCGCCTCGTAACCCTCGCGCACCGCGATGCCGAAAATCTGTTTGAAATGCAGCGTCTGCGGCGCGCCCACCACGTACCAAAGCGTGTCGCGCTTCAGATCGTTGAT
>DATEWZ010000077.1:0-10187 GCA_035257485.1 Chthoniobacterales bacterium | reverse complement strand
TGCTCGACGGCTACACCGGCGTGGTGATTGTCGAGCCAAACGCGAAGACGCTGGCCTACTACGGCGAGGTCGAGCAGCGAAAAGGTTTGGTTGCCAAAGAACTCAAACAGCTTCGCGAAACTTCTTCCACCACGAGCGATGGCCGCCACATCGTGCTCTCGGCGAACATCGAGTTGCCCAACGATGTCGAATCGGTCGCGGAAAACGGCGCGGAAGGCATCGGGCTCTACCGAACAGAGTTTCTTTTCGTAAATCGCGATACGCTTCCGACCGAAGAAGAACAATACGAAACGTATCGCAAAGTCGCCGAGCGCGTTCATCCCAATCCGCTCATCATCCGCACCTTCGACCTCGGTGGCGACAAACTCGCGGTCGGCACGGTTGATGTCGGCGACGAACTCAATCCGTTTCTCGGCTGGCGCGCCATCCGCTTTTGTTTGGAAAACATCGACATCTTCAAGCCTCAGCTGCGCGCGATCTGGCGCGCGAGCGCGGTTGGCAACGTAAAGGTGATGTTTCCGATGATCTCGGGTTTGGAAGAACTGCGACGCGCGAAGGAAGTGCTGAAGGAATGCCGGCGCGAAGTTGGCGAGAAAAAAGTCGGCAAAATGGAAGTGGGCGCGATGATTGAAATTCCGAGCGCAGCGATCCAGGCCGACGCACTGGCGCGCGAGGTCGATTTCTTCAGCATCGGCACGAACGACTTGATTCAATACACCATCGCGGTCGATCGGGTGAACGAGCGGATCGCGCATCTTTATGAGCCGACGCATCCGGCGGTGTTGCGTTTGCTGAAAATGATCGCAGACGCGGCGCACGCGCACAAAATCTGGGTCGGCGTTTGCGGCGAAATGGCGCGCGACGTTGCGCTCATTCCGCTTTTGATCGGACTTGGCATGGACGAGCTCAGTGTAGGATCGACATCAGTCCCGCGGGTGAAAATGGCGGTACGGAGTCTCGCCGTTCCCGAATGTCAGCAATTGGTCGCTGACGTGCTCACGCTGCAAACCTCATCGGAAATTCTGGCGCGTTGCATGGATCTCGCGACCAAACGCTACGGCGATCTGCTCGGCTAATCGTCATTCCGCGGTCCTTCGCTTCGCTCAGGATGACACGTTTTGAACGTGTCACTTTGGCAGATGTCGATCTTTGGCTAGATTCCAAGCTCTCCTGAATGAAATTTCTGGCTCGGTTCAAGTCGCGCGGCAAAAGGCGCGGCAAACTTTTCCGCTACGGCTGGAAGATCTCGCTTCTGTTGCTGATTGCGGGCGGCGGGCTGGCGCTGCTCTTGTTCTACGGCGCATGGGCGGCGAGCTTCGACATGAAAAAAGTTGGCGCGATGCCGGAGCGCAACACCGTGTTCGATGTGGATGGAAGAATTTACAGCCGGCTCGCGGGCTCAAACCGTTTGCGGGTGTCGCTCGATGAAGTGTCGCCGTATTTTATCGATGCGTTGCTCGCGCGGGAGGACACTCGTTTTTATCAACATCCGGGCGTGGATTGGCGCGGCATTTTGCGCGCGCTGGTGCGCGATATCTTGACGCGCTCCGCCAAGGAAGGCGCGAGCAGCATTACCCAACAGCTCGCGCGCAATAGTCTTCCGCTCGGCGGCCGCACGCTGAGCCGGAAATTACTCGAAGCGATGGTCGCCTTCCGGATCGAGCACGAGTTCACCAAGAAACAGATCCTCGAGCTTTATGTGAATCGGATTTATTTCGGCGCGGGTTGTTACGGCGTTGAAACCGCATCGCAAGCCTACTTTGGAAAACACGCCAAAGACCTGAGCCTGCCCGAGGCGGCGCTCATCGCCGGGTTGATTCGAAGTCCGAATCGATTTTCGCCGCTGAAAAATCCCGAAGGCGCCGCAATTGAGCGCAACGCGGTGCTCGATCGCATGGTCGAGGTGAAAAAAATTCCCGCGGCCGAAGCGAACCAGGCGAAGCAGGCGAAAGTGTACGCGCATCCGAAGCGCTTGCTTCAGATTCAGGAAAATTACGCGATGGATGCGGTCCAGCGTGACCTGAATCTGATTCTCACACAGGACCAGATCGACAACGGCGGCATGTTTATCTACACGACGCTCGATCCGAAAGTTCAGGATGCGGCGCAGCAAGCGCTCGAGACGCAACTGACCAAGATCGAGCATCAGGGAAATTTCAATCACCCGCTCAAGGCGAATTATCATCCGCCGGAAAACGGCGAGGATTCGTCGATGCCGTATCTGGAAGGCGCGGTTGTCGCGATCGACAACAATAGCGGCGGGATTCGTGCGTTGGTCGGCGGTCGCGATTATGCACAAAGCAAATTCAATCGCGCGCTTCCACCGGCGAACCGGCAGGTCGGTTCCGCTTTCAAGCCGTTCGTTTACACGGTTGCGTTTTCCGAAGGAATGTTGCCCGGAGCGGCGATTAGTGACGCGGAGATTCAACCGGGAGAAATCGACGGCGCGGGAACGTGGTCGCCCGCAAATTCCGATGGAACTTACGGTGGCATTCAGCCCGTTTCCTACGGGCTGATTCATTCGCGCAACACGATGAGCGTACGCGTCGGACAATTCGCCGGGCTCGATTCAGTTCAAAAAATCGCGACGACGTTGAACTTGAGCGAGAACGTTCCGCACGGCCCGGCGATCTACATCGGCTCGTTCGAGACGAACCTGAAAGATCTGACCGCGGCCTACACCGTTTTTGCAAACGGCGGCGTGCGAAAACAGGCTTACATCATCGAGCGGATCGACGACGCGGAGCACCAGCCGATTTATCGCGCATCGCACCTCGCTGCGCCGGCGCTCGACCCGAGCGCGGCCTGGATGACATCGCAGTTGATGGAAGAAGTTCTCACCCGCGGAACGGCCGCGGCCGCGCGCTCGTTGGGCTTCAAATTGCCGGCCGCAGGGAAAACTGGAACGACCAACGATTACAAAGACGCGTGGTTTGTCGGTTACACTTCGAACATGACGTGCGGCGTGTGGGTGGGGTTCGATCAACCGGTCACGATCATTCCACATGGTTACGGCGCGGCGCTGGCGTTGCCGGTTTGGGTGCAGGTGATGAACAAAGCGGCCACGATTTATCCGCCGCAGGACTTGTTGCCGGCGATGCCGATACAGCATGCGCTCGTTTGCTCGCTTTCGAATCACCTCGCGACCACCGGTTGTGAAGCAGCGGGCACCGCGTATGAGCTCGATATCCCGGCTGACAAAGTCCCGACCGCCCCGTGTGAGATTCATGGCGGGGATCAAATGCAGTTCGCGCAGAAGGTGAATCCGTTCGGTAAAAAGGCGTCCGATTTTCCGAACAAACTATTTAATTCGTTCAGAAAGTTTTTCAGCGGAAAACCGTAGGCGAAGGCTGGAGCGGGTGAGGAGGATCGAACTCCCGTGTGCAGCTTGGGAAGCTGCCATTCTACCATTGAATTACACCCGCGAAGGAATTGCAGATTGTAGGTTTCAGATTTGCGATTGCAAGCAGCGAGCCGATCACTGCCACGAAATCAAAAGAAGTGACATGTGACAAGTGACAAGCGGAAAACTCCGCTTTTTTCACTGCCAGGAAATCACGTCGTCAGAGTCCTTGAACATTGTACTTCCACCAGTGAGCGGGCCCTTTCCATCCTTACCTCCCGACCATCCGATTACTCCCTGGCGAATCTGAGTTCCTCCAGCTCCTGTGTCTTGGCTGTATGGATTGTTCACTTGATTGTCGTAATCCGCATCGATTCGGATTGAATACGCTTGCGCCCACGGATCGTAGAATTGTCCATTGCTGCCAATTTTTCCCCGGGGGCTAGTCTGGCTCGTGTCCTCGGCTGGCGAAACAAAAACGATGCCTCGTGGATTTAGAGATGTAACTGTCGAAGCGTTACTGCCGCTGGTATTGTTGCGGAGGACATCGAGCAACTGATCGTTTGTTGGACTACTGACAAAAGTTACGTCGGCGTTACTTGTCGTGGGATATCGGCCGTACTCGGTGTAAAACGCGTTCACTGCGGTCACGATTTGGGTGAGATCATTCTTGGCCTGAACTTTACTGGCGCGATCCTGCACGCCTTGGAAAACGGGAAAGATAAATCCGAGCAAGACCGCGATGATGGCGATCACGACAAGCAGTTCGATCAAGGTAAACCCTGCTTTTCGGAATTCGTGCTTATTCGTGTCCATTAGTGGTTACGTCCATTTTGCCATTTGTTCCGGGAAAGGACATTGCGCGCAATCGGAGTTGTCCTGCAAACAAAAGTCTTCGTAGATCTGCAAAAGCGCCTGTTGATGCGCGACCGTTCTTGTAAAGTCACGGCGGCGCGGATCGTCGCCGAACAAACGCGTGGCCGCAGTTTCGACGCGACGATTGCTCAAACGCGCCGGCAGTTTTGCGTAGTCAGACCAGACATGGCGATCTTCGACGCGCCAAAATGGAAAGACGACGTTGGCGAGAATATCGGCCACGCGCGCATCGCCGATCAGCGCCATCGGCTCCGGCGATACATTTGCAGTCAAAGTGTAGTGATTATCCCAAAATGGATGAGCGAGTGCGTCGAAGAATTTCTCGATGGCTTTCACATTGGCCTTTCCCAACGCGCGACGGAAAGCAGGCCACTGACGGACCAAGATCGACAATGCGCCGAGGCGACGTTGCGGATGATTGGTCGGACGCGTGCTGCTCAGCTTCCAGATCTTCGCCGGCAAGATTAAACGCTGCAACGAATCGCGATGCGGCCACCAGCGGTCCCACAGCTCGCGCACGTAGCCGCGGGCGGACTTTTTATACGCGGCGAGATCGGGCGCTTCGAGAAAGCCGGCCAGGCCAAAGAAAATCGCTTCGGCGTCCTCCAAATTTTTACGCAGAGTTTTCAGCGACAATCGTTGCGCGATGAGCGTGAACGGAAGTTTGTTCTCTTTGTAACCGAGCGCGGCCGCGATTTCCTGGAAAAGCGCGTCGTCGGCGTCATGGTCCGAGCCGGACTGGCACCTGTCGATCTTGGTCCGCAATCTCGTGGCTTTCTTCTGCAAACGAAACTGCGCGGCGGCCCCGAGCACACTGCGCACCCGCTCTTCCGGCAAGTTTTTCAGCGGCGCCTGGCAACGGCCGGCGTGCGCGAGCGGAATGTTCGCGCTGAACACTTCCGGTAACTTCGCCGGGTCGATCCGGACCTGTGGAACGTTCCGGTTCGATTTCGTGCGCGTGAAAAATTCGCGTTCGTTCTTTTCGACAAAGACGTGAAGCACGGTTTCTTCAAACGCGGGATTGGCCGCGTGGCCATGCAGTTCCCAATTGCGATCGAGGAGATCGATTTCGATGCTGCCGCGCATCGGTTGGCCGCCGTTGATCCTAATCGCCGCGTCGGAAAAATCCGGGCCGGCTTCGCGGTTCCAACAGCCGAACTGAATGATGTCGATCTGATTGCCCCGGGTGGAAACGAAATTGCGACCAAATTCGCCGGCGAACCAACGTGCTTGCAGCTCGAGCTCATTTGGGATTCGCAACGGAAGAAACAGCGCGCGCTCGCGAACGCGTGTGGCGCTGAGCATTCGCGCATAGCGCGAACTGTCCTGGGGGGCTGTCATGTCGAGCAGTCATGCCAGTTGTAGAGCAACTGCAACGATTGCCAATCCGAAAGTTGGGACTGAGGAGCGTGCGGTTAGGTTGTAGTCGCGGCGGCGTGTTCCATTCGCGACTCGAGTCCCTCCGGGCCGTGCTTGCCCGATCGTTCCCTCAAATCTTCTACGATTTGCTCGACTTCATTCGCGCTCGAGCGCGGAAACAGAAACAAATATCGCCCGCCTTTTCCGGAATTGGGTGCGATGATGAGATTTTCGGAAAGGAATTTTGGTTCGCGGGCGACGGTCATTCCGTCGAGGTCGATGGCCTGGATGAATGGGCGCCGGCCCTTGCGCGCGACAAAAAGAAGTTTGTGCGTTTCCTCGTTCATCGCGGCGAGCGCGCCGAAGAGATTTGCCGGAAATTTGCCGCCGCGACCGCTGATACACGGAATGGCCCAGGCCGTCGTTTCGCCCAGAACGTTTTGTTTGCTGAAGATTTCGGCGAGGTCCGCAGGCAAAACGATTGGCAGTTTAGCCGGGAGATTGAAATCGGCCGGGCCATTCAACTTTTTCCAGGCCAGCCAGATCCTTGATTTTGCTGCGCGAAGGATTTTTGGCGCGAAATAGAAAAACGCCGCGATCGCGACAGCGAAGATCGACAAGGCAACGATCGGGTTGTGATAGATCAGCGCGAGGCCGCCTACGACGGCGACATCTTCGCCGACGCTAAGCGCGACGTTGGAAAATGGTTCGGGCGAAGTATTGGCGGTGAGTCGCGTGGTGGCTTTTGCAGTGTGACTGATGAGAGTCGTGCCGCCAGCCAGGAGCCCGACGATTACTGCGAACGCCGGATCGGGGTGACCCAAGACCTGAATGGCGAGAAATGCGCCGCCGATCGGCCGGATGACGGTGTGGACGGCGTCCCAGATCGAATCGATCCATGGAACTTTGTCCGCGAAAAATTCGAGAAAATAGAGAATGCCCGCGATCGCGATGATCCAGGGATTGCCCAGGACCTCGAGCGATTGGTATTGAGGCGCGAGCGTGATCCAATGAAAATGAATCGCGAGACCGCTCGCGAAAACAGTGAGGTATAAATTGATTCCGGCGAGCGTGGCCAGGCCGAGGGCGACGGCAAGAAGGTTAAGTTGTTCCATAGGATGCTAAGGGACTGCCAAGGTTAGACAGAGACTCGCTTTTAACGTTGTAAGATTTGTAAGGTTTTCAACTTCGCTCATAATCTGCCCATGCTCGACATTCGTCTCATCCGCGAGAAACCGGATTTTGTCCGCGAGCGCCTCGCCACTCGTGGCGGCGGTGACGCGACCAAGATCGACGAACTTCTCAAGCTCGATGTCGGCGTCCGAAAAATGCAAACAGAGCTACAGAAGCTCTACGCCGAACGAAATCGGCTGAGCAAAGAAATTGGCGCGAAGCGCGGCAAAGGCGATGCGGCCACAGATTTAGTGAACCAAGTCAATGCAATTGGTCGTGACATAAACAAGCTTGAACAAGAGTCACTGACAGAGGGAAGTGAATTGCGAGAGCAACAGATGCTTCTCGAGATTCCGAATCTCCCGCACGAAAGCGTTCCCGTCGGCAAGGATCCGAGCGCGAACAAGCTTGTTCGAGAGTGGGGGAGCAAACCGAAGCTCGCCGGCAAAGCGCTCGATCACGTCGCGCTCGGCGAGAAATTGAAAATTCTCGATCTCGAGCGCGCGACGAAAATCAGCGGGAGCGGATTCATTTGTTTCACCGGCGCGGGCGCGAAGCTCGAGCGCGCTCTAATTAATTTCATGATCGACCTCCACACGCGCGAGCACGGCTACACCGAAGTCAGTCCGCCGTTTGTCGTCCGGCGCGATTGCATGATCGGCACAAGTCAGCTGCCGAAGTTCGAATCGGACATGTACGGCTTGGAGAACGGCGAATTATTTCTCGCGCCGACGGCCGAAGTGCCGGTGACAAATCTGCATCGCGAAGAAATTCTAGCGGTTGTCGATCTTCCTAAAAAGTTTGTTGCTTACACGCCCTGTTTTCGGCGCGAAGCGGGATCGGCCGGGCGCGAAACCCGCGGGATGATCCGTGTTCATCAGTTCGACAAGGTTGAACTCGTGAAAGTTACGACCGCGGAGAAATCCTACGAGGAGCTCGAGTCATTGCGCGCCGATGCGGAGAAAGTTTTGCAACTCCTCGAGCTGCCTTATCGCGTGATCGAGCTTTGCACTGGAGATCTCGGATTCGGTTCTGCGAAAACCTACGACATTGAAGTTTGGTCGCCGGGTCAGAACGCGTATCTGGAAGTTTCGAGCTGCTCGAACTTTGAAGATTATCAGGCGCGCCGGATGAACCTTCGTTACAGAGACGCGGACAAGAAAAACAAATTCGCGCACACGCTCAACGGCTCCGGTTTGGCGTTGCCGCGTTTGTTTGCCGCGTTGATCGAAAATTTCCAGCAACCCGACGGCTCGGTCCGGATTCCCGAAAAGTTGCAGTCCTACTTCGGCGCAACCGAAATCCGTTAGAGCAGATCGAGCTGCGCGCGTTCCTGTTCGGAGACAATTTTGTCCGCTTCGGACGGCAACGGCAGCTCGAAGCCGAGTCGTTGCGCGAGACGCTGCGCAGTTTCAGGAGCAAAACCTTCGAAGTGATTGCTGGCAAACGCCCAGACGCTGCGGGCTTCGCCCAGGTGCCGTTCGATCTTGAGCGCCCAGCTTTCGAGCGCGGCTTCGCGTTTCCAAAGAAGTTTCTCGTAGCGATGAACGAATTTGCCCGCCCCGTCGTACTTGGTCGTGTAGTCGCCAAGCAATCGCAGGTAAAGAAAGTCGGTGGTGCGCGGCAGGAATTCGAAGGGCGCGAGATTGCGTTCGTTCAGCGGACTGGTGTCGGCCCAAACCCAGCACACGCGCTCTTGCTCCAGCAACCGAATGATTTGCGGCCGATGCCAGCCCGGATGCCGAAACTCGATCGCGAACCGGAAACCTTTCGGAAGTTGTATCAAAAATTTCCGCAACGGCTGCCGGCCGTCCTTAGGCGTGAATGACGGCGGGAGTTGAATGAGAACAACCTGAAGCTTTGATTCGAGCGGCTCGATTGCGCGGCAAAAAGCGTTCAGCTCGTCGGTGCAATCGCGCAGCTTGCACACGTGCGTGATCTCGCGCGGAAGTTTGCATGCGAATCGAAACGAGGCCGGCGTTTGTTCGACCCAGCGGCGGACCGCGTTCTCGGACGGCACGTTGTAAAAAGTGGAATCGATCTCGACCGCGGGCAGATAACGCGCGTAAAACTCGAGCCACTCGGAATCGGGAAGATCTGCAGGATAAAAGCTTCCCCGCCATTCCGGAAAACTCCAGGCGCACGCGCCGATCCGAATTTTTTGTTGGTCGGTTAGATTCAAGCCGGTGGAAATCTAAGCTAAATCGCCGCGCGCGGGAAGATGTCCCGTTGTCCGGTCGAAACCGGCAGGCTATTTAGCCCTTGGCCAACTTGACGGAGTGGATAAGTTTATTACTCTCCCAATCCCGATGAAATTCCGAGTGCTCCCGGCGCTTCTCTCGCTGGCGCTGGTCCTGTTTTTGGTCCTATCAAGTGATGCCGCGGTTGTGTTTCGCCCCGGTGAGAAAGGCCCGAAGTATGTGCCGCCGGGCGAAGAGGAACTGAACGGAAACGCGGCCGAACTTTTCGAGATCGGACAGAAAGCGGAAAAAGAGGGCAACCTGAAGGGAGCCATTCGCGCTTACAAAACCCTGGTTCGGAAATATTCGCACGACGCACTCGCGGCCGGAGCGGCCTATCGCGGCGCGGTCTTGTACGAGCAGAATCACCAATATTTGGAAGCAGCGAACACCTACCGGCTGGTGGTGATCAATTATCCGACGAGTCCGCATTTTAACGAAGCGATCGAAGGCCAGTTCCGCGTTGGTGAGATGTATCTCGCCGGAAAAAAATTGAAACTGCTCGGCATTCCGTTCGCGACCTCGATGGACCGCGCAGTGGAAATTTTCGCGGGCGTAGTCCGGACTGCGCCGTATGGCAAATACACCGCGCGCGCGCAATTCGATATCGGTCTTGCGCGCGAGAAGCAGGGCGCGAACGACGCCGCGCTGGCAGCTTATCGCGCGGTGATTGAAAAATTCCCAAACGATCCGATTGCGGCCGACGCTCAATATCAAATCGGTTACATCTGGTTCACCGCGTCGAAAGGCGGCACCAAGGACGCGTCTGCGACGCAGAGTGCCCGCATCGCGTTTCAAGACTTCCTCTTCCGGTATCCAAACAGCGAGAAAGCGGGCCAGGCGCGCTCTAACCTTCAGCTCTTGGAACACAAGGCGACAACGAGCTCGTATGAAATCGCGCGTTTCTACGACAAGCAGAAGAATTATCGCTCGGCGGTCATTTACTATAATGAGGTGATCCGACAGCAACCGGGATCGGCCGAGAGCGAGAAAGCAAAAAAGCGAATCGACGAATTACGCGCAAAAGTGGGCGAAAAGGTTCTGCAGCCCATCGAGGACGCAGAAAAGAAAAAAGCGGAGCAGGCTGCGAAAACCAAAGCGCCGGGTCAAGGCGCGCCGGCATCCGGTTCGCAACCGCCGTCATCGAGCTCGTCAGCTCCAGCCATGCCGTCAGATCTCGACTCGTCGCTTCCAAC
>DATEWZ010000076.1:0-3973 GCA_035257485.1 Chthoniobacterales bacterium | reverse complement strand
GGAATTCTTTCGGGCCGCGGCATTGCGCG
Source organism: Chthoniobacterales bacterium (assembly GCA_035257485.1). GTDB lineage: Bacteria > Verrucomicrobiota > Verrucomicrobiia > Chthoniobacterales > UBA10450 > AV40. The sequence continues at coordinate 3,944 of DATEWZ010000076.1, read as the reverse complement.
CGGTGACCTCGGAGCCGGCGGCGCCGGTTTCATTTGAATGACGTTCTGCGCTGGCGGCAAGAGGGGCTCAGGTTCGGGCGCAAAATGATTGGTGCCGTTTCCATTTCCGTTGTTCGCAGCGGCCGTGGGATCCATTGGCGGGGCGCGATTATTCCATCGGACTTTTGGTTTCAACGTCGGTAGCACGGTTTTTCGGACGGGCGCTTCCGGAATACGCGGTGGCGGCGCACTTGCCCGGCGAAGCGCAGGATTCGGAACTCGAGGTGCAATCTTCGGCACCGGTTTCGGAATCTCTTTTGCGATAACGGGCTCCGGCTCTGCCATTATTTCCGGCTCGGCGAATAGTTCCGGTCTTGTCAACGGTTCCGACTCCGCCATTGGCTCCGACCCTATTCCTGTTTCAGGCATCACCAACGGTTCCGGCTCCAGCACGGGCTCCGGCTTTGCCACCGGTTGCGGTTTTGCAACTACGCGTGGCTTCGGATTTGGCAAGGCAACGAGCGCCGGCCTTTTGCGCACCGGTTCGATCATTTCCGGTTCTGGTTCGGGTTCGATGTTCTTCTGTTTACGTGAAGCCGCGACCGTCTTCCTGAAGTGCTCGGGAAAACTATAGGATTCGCTCGGGATCAGAGACATGGCTGGGCCAATGGGAGCCCAACGTTTTAGCGTTTCTAATTTTTCCGGTCAACCCAAACGTCGCGGCGACTGAGATGAGATCGCCCGCCTTGAGGTTACATTAGGTTAATGACCGGTCAGGCCACGCCCCGCGCCCTCATCCATCTCGATATGGATTGCTTCTATGCGGCGATCGAGGTCCGGGACCGACCTGCGCTGCGCGGCAAACCAGTCGGTGTAGGCGGCGCGCGAGATCGGCGCGGCGTTTTGACGACCTGCAACTACGAAGCGCGCGCGTTCGGCGTTCATTCGGCCATGCCGACGTTCATGGCGTTGCAACGTTGCCCGGATCTCATCGTTCTTCCGACCCGCTTTGATGTCTACCGGCGCGAGGCCGCCGTCGTGCGCGAGATTCTGCACCGGTTCAGTCCGTTGGTCGAGCCACTTTCGCTCGATGAAGCGTATCTCGATGTCACCGCGCATCCCGGCGCGCCCGGTCCGCTCGCGCAAGTGATTCGCGATTTAATTTTTCAGAAAACGAAGCTGACCGCGTCCGCCGGCATCGGGCCCAACAAATTGATCGCGAAAATCGCAAGCGCGACGTGCAAACCGAACGGCCAGCTCGAGGTGACAGTGGAACAGGTGCCGGAGTTCATGCAAAACCTGTCAGTGCGCGAGATTTGGGGGATCGGCGAAAAAACGGAAAAGCGGCTGCAGGAACTCGGCGTGAATACGTGCGGCGACCTGCAAAAGTTCTCTCGCCCGGAGCTGGTCGATCTTTTTGGGAAATTTGGCAGCGAATTGTTCGATCTTTGCCGCGGAATCGACGATCGGCCGGTCGAGCCGGACCGCCCGCGCAAATCATTGAGCACGGAAGAAACTTTTGTCAGCGATCTCGAAACCCTTGAGCAATGCGAGGAGCGTTTGGCCGAGCTTTTTCAGGACCTAATGGCCGACCTCGCGCAAAAAGAGACTAACCGCCGGGTGACGAAGATTTTCGTGAAGCTGAAATTTGCCGACTTCACCAGAACAACCGCCGAGCGCTCCGGCCTCGAGCCAACTCTGCCGGCATTTCGAACCTTGCTTGCGGAAGCATTCGCGCGGACCGGCAAAAAAGTGCGCTTGATCGGAGTCGGCGTCCGTTTTGCCGAGAGCGAGCAAGAAGAAATGCAGCTGGCGTTGCTTTAACTGCGGCTTGTCCTGAGCGACGTCGAATGCTCAGCCCAAGAGCAGACGCGCGAGAACAAGCGCGGCAATTCCACCCGCAAATACACCGACAATGGCGATCTCACGCTTCGTCAGCAACGGCTCACGTTTTCCGTTTGGAATCGTGACCTCGCCGTTGTTCTCGATCACGTCCATGACATCGTCGCAAAGTTTGCGTACGTCGGCCGGCATCGTCTCCTCGCTCGCGTACTTCTTGCCATTGAAATAGACGAACGACTTTTTCACGCCACCTTCATGGAGCGCTTTCTCGTAAGCCAAGCGAACTTCCGGTGGCAATTGGGCCGGACTCGAATACTCCTGTCCGTTATACCGGATCTTGGTCTTAAGCGTAATGCTCACTGCCGGCGGGAATTGATAGCATTTCACCTGCCAGCAGCCTTCGCGCGGGCGTTCCTTGTGATAAATTCCGGCCAGTGATCACCGCCGCCGCTCAAAAAAGACTTCGCGCATCCGGCTGCGACGTTCGCTTCGACAACCTCACCCGCCAGCTTTACGCGACCGATGCGTCCATTTATCAAATCGAACCGAACGCCGTCGCGTTTCCTAAAACAGCGCAGCAAGCGAGCGAGCTGATCAAGACTGCGGCCGACGACGCTATTTCGATTACGCCGCGCGGGGCCGGCACCAGCCTGGTCGGCAATTCAATTGGCGAAGGATTGATTGTCGATTTCTCGCGACACAACCGCGCGATCGACAATCTCAACATCGACAAGCGCAGCGTGCGCGTCGGCGCAGGCGTCGTCCTCGATCAGTTAAACGCCTATCTCAAGCCACAGGGTTTTTGTTTCGGACCGGATGTCGCGACCAGCTCGCGCGCGACGATCGGCGGGATGATCGCGAATAATTCTTCCGGGGCGCACGTTCCGGTTTACGGCACCACCGCCGATCATGTCCTTTCCACCGAAATCGTGTTGGCCGACGGCCGAATTGTCGAGATCAGCCCGAGACAGGAATCGCTCGGCGACGAACGAAGGAGGATCGACAAGCTCGTGCGCGCGCACGCGGCCGAGATGGCGGAACGTTGGCCGCCGGGAATACTCAAGCGCTGGCCCGGTTACGGAATTGAGCGGTTTTCGCGCGCGCCGACCAACTTGAATGAAATTCTCGCCGGGAGCGAAGGAACCCTCGCCGCAATTTTCTCCGCCGAGCTGAAAATTTCGCCGCTGCCGAAGGAAAAAGGACTCGGCCTGATCTTTTTCGCGTCGGTCGCGGAAGCAATGCAAGCCACGGTCGCGCTTCTCGATCTCAAACCGGCCGCGCTTGAACACATCGATCGTCCCCTGCTCGATCAAGCCAAGGGTCAGCTTCACTTTCAACCGGCCCGCGATTTGATGGAGCTCGACGCGAAACCGTGCGAAGCGATTTTGCTCGTCGAATTCTACGAGGACGTCGACGAGCGATTGTCGATCTTAGAAAAAAGGAACCTTGGGCTGCGTACAAGAATTTGCCGCGCGCAAAACGAGATGGACCTCGTTTGGATGGTGCGAAAAGCGGGTTTGTCGCTTTTGACGGGCTGCATCGGTCCGACAAAACCGGTCGCGTTTATCGAAGACGCCGCGGTCCGTCCGGCGCAGTTGCCCGATTACGTTCGCGGTTTGCAATCGATTATGAAATCGCTCGGATTGGAAGCGAGCTACTACGGCCACGCCGCGAGCGGCTTGCTCCACGTCCGCCCGGCCCTCAATCTTCACACCGCGGAGGATTTGCGAAAATACCGGCTGGTTGCCGATCAAACCTCTGTTCTCGTCCGCCAATTCAAAGGTTCGATTTCCGCCGAGCACGGTGTCGGGATCGCGCGCACCGAATACATGCGCGATCAGCTGGGCGACTCACTCCTCAACGTCATGCGCGAGATCAAACAAACCTTCGATCCGAAAAACATTTTCAATCCCGGAAAAATTTTCGGGTTCGCCTACAAGATCGACAATCATCTGCGATTGAATTTCGCGCGGCCGATCGAATTGCCATTCAAGCCGCGACTCGCCTTTGCCTTCAAGGACCGATCGTTCATCGGCAATCTCGAACAATGCAACGGCTGCGGCGGTTGCCTGAAACAAACCGGCATCATGTGCCCGACGTTCATGGCAACGCATGACGAGGTA
>DATEWZ010000075.1:0-1862 GCA_035257485.1 Chthoniobacterales bacterium | reverse complement strand
CACCTTTTCGAACCTGAACGCCTGCAACACCAATCCAACGCTGCAGAAGATCGACAAGGAAATGGCTCCGAAACTCGCCGCGCATCGCGACGAGATTTTTTTGAATCCGAAATTGTTCGCGCGGGTCCAGGAGCTTTACGATAATCGCGATAAGCTCGGACTCGATCCGGAATCAGCGTATCTTCTCGAGCGCTATTACAAGGATTTCGTGCGCGCGGGCGCGAAGCTCTCCGATGCGGACAAGGAAAAGCTCAAGAAAATCAATGCCGAGCTGGCGACCTTGCAGAGCGAATTCGAGCAAAATGTTTTGAAGGAAAAGAACGCGTCCTCGGTAGTCGTAGATCGCAAGGAAGATCTCAGCGGTCTTTCCGATAATGAAAAGGCAAGCATCGCCGCGGCAGCGAAAGCGGAACACAAGGACGATAAATTCGTCATTCAAATGCAGAACACGACTGGGCAGCCCCTGCTTGGATCGTTAGATAACCGGCAACTGCGCGAGCGCATCATGCAAACCTCTCTCGCTCGCGATAGCCACGGTGGCGAGTTCGACACGCGTAACACCGTGTTGCGAACAGCGCAGCTGCGAGCGGAAAAAGCGAAATTGCTTGGCTATGCGAATTGGGCCGCGTATCAGCTCGAAGATCAGACTGCACACGATGTCCCTACCGTGAACAAACTCCTGGGCGACCTCGCGCCGCCTGCCGTGGTAAACGCGAAACGCGAAGCGGCCGACATGCAGAAGATTGTGGACCAGGAAAAAGGCGGCTTCGAGATCGCGTCATGGGATTGGCCTTTTTATTCGGAGAAAGTTCGCAAGGCGCGTTACGCTTTCGACGAATCGGAGCTGCGCCCATACTACGAGCTGAATCACGTCATTCTCGACGGCGTATTCTTCGCCGCCGGAAAACTCTATGGCCTCACGTTCAAGGAGCGCCATGACATTCCCGTGTATCAACCGGACGTGCGCGTGTTCGAAGTTTACGATCGCGATGGCAAACCGCTTGCGTTGTTCCTCGGCGACTATTACGCGCGCTCGTCGAAACGCGGCGGCGCCTGGATGAACGCGTACGTGCAGCAAAGCGATCTGTTCGCGACCAAGCCGGTCGTTGCCAATCATCTTAATATTCCGAAGCCGCCGCCCGGCGAACCGACGTTGCTCACGCAAGATGAGGTGCGCACTGCTTTTCATGAGTTCGGCCACGCCCTGCACGGGATGTTTTCCAACGTAAAATATCCGCGCTTCAGCGGCACAAGCGTGCCGCGTGACTTCGTCGAGTACCCGTCGCAGGTAAATGAAATGTGGGCGACATGGCCGGAAGTGCTCAAGAATTATGCAAAACATTACAAGACGGGCGAACCAATTCCGCAGGCGTTGCTGGACAAGGCGATCGCTGCGGAAAAATTCAATCAGGGCTACAAAACAACCGAATATCTGTCGGCATCACTTCTCGATCAGGCCTGGCATCAACTGAATCCATCTGATGTCCCGAAAGACGCGGTCGCCTTTGAAGCGGAAGCGTTGCACAAGGCCGGTGTCGATTTTGCGCCCGTGCCCCCGCGCTACCGCAGCTGTTATTTTTCACACGCTTTCGCTGGCGGTTACTCGGCCGGTTATTACTCCTACATCTGGAGCGAAGTACTCGACGCCGACACGGTAGAGTGGTTCAAAGAACACGGCGGATTGAAACGCGAAAACGGTGATCGATTTCGCGCCATGTTGTTGTCACGCGGAGGATCGGCTGACGCCCTCGGGCTGTTTAAGAATCTTGTGGGACGCGATCCTTATGTCGAGCCGTTGCTAAAGCGGCGCGGGCTCGATCGCGCGCCGGGAGAGAATGGAGCCAGTCCTGCGGACAAGAAGT
>DATEWZ010000074.1:0-3750 GCA_035257485.1 Chthoniobacterales bacterium | reverse complement strand
CCGCCGGACTGTCCGGCTCGACTCCGCTGATTAAGACGCCGCGTCCCGGTTGATAACCGAGCGCGTCGGTCAATTCCTGGGTTAAATCCTGCAACTGCATTCCAAAGAGCCGCTCGGCGTAATTGGTTTCTTGCACGGTCGGCGAGGCCTTTCCGCTCGGGTGCTTTTCAGCAAATGCTTTGAAATTTTTCACGCTGTCGCGCACGACGTCGGCCGGAATGGCAAATCCCATCCCTTGCGTCGGAACACCTTGCGGCGTGAACGCCATTTTCGCCGAACTGATCCCGACTAGGCGCCCGGAGATATCGATGACAGGCCCGCCGCTGTTTCCGGGATTAATCGCGGCGTCGGTTTGCACGAGGTCTTTGTAATCGACGTTCTCGATTGAAATGTCGCGCTTGGTCGCGCTCAATACGCCGCGACTGATCGAGCTCCCGTAACCGACCGCGTTCCCGACGACGATCACCGTTTCGCCCAACAAATTTGGCGAAATATTGTCGAGATTGATGAAGGGAAACGAGTCCTTCGAATCGATCTTGATGAACGCGAGGTCTTTTTTGTCGTCGCCGGTGATGTAGTGCGCGTTGTAGGTCTTGCCGTCGTTGGTCGTGACTTTGATCTTGAGATCGGCCGCGCGCGCGACCACGTGCTGATTGGTCACAATGTAGCCTGCCGGATCGACAATGAATCCCGAGCCGAGACTTTGCAACGTTTGCCGGATTTCGCGCGGACGAGAACGATAGGTGCCGAAAAATTGCGAGTAGAAGTCGTCGATCGGATCCCGAACAGCGCGCCGGATCACGCGCTCAGTGTTGATATTGACCACTGCCGGCAAAACTTTCGCGACCGCCAGCACTGCCGGTTCGGCCGCCGGATCGGCCTGGGCAAAGCACGATGTCGATCTTGCTAACGCGAACAGCGCCAAAACGATCAGCGCCCGGCAACTTTTTCGACGGATTCCCATTTGTGCCGTGCAAATAACGAGCGCGCCTCCGCACTGTCAACTTGCCGCTCCGCGTAATCATCGGACATTGAAGAAGTCATGCGCAGCACCATCGCCGCTCGGGCAAACCTGGAACTGATCGACCAGAATTACGCGCGGTGGCAGCGCGACCCGTCATCGGTCGATTCGAGCTGGGCCGCGTTCTTCGAAGGCTTCGAGCTTGGCAATCTGCCCCAGAAAAACGGCGCGGCTGCAGTCGCGGTGCCCCAAAAAGTTACGCGCGAAAGTCCGCTCCAGACGCGGATCGACGGGCTTGTTTACGCGTATCGCACGCTCGGGCACACCATCGCGCTGGTGAATCCGTTGGCGGAGAAACGGCCGGAAAATCCACTCCTGAGCCTGCGCGAGCTCGGATTCAGCGAGAAGGATCTCGATCTTCGCGTTGCCTCAAAGTTTTTCGCGAACGGCGAGGAAATGAAGCTCCGCGAAATGATCGCGCGTCTCACAAAGATCTACGCGGACTCAATTGGCGCCGAGTTCATGCACATTCAAAACCCCCGGACGCGGAACTGGGTTTTGCATCGGCTCGAATCACGACCCGACAAACATTCCACGCCGCGACAGGTGAAGATCGGAATTTTGCGCGCACTAATGGAGGCCGAATCGTTCGAAGGTTTTCTTCACTCGCGTTACGTCGGCCAAAAACGGTTTTCACTTCAGGGCGCGGAATCGCTGATGGTGATCCTCGATTCGATTCTCCACAAATGTCCGACCGACGGGATCGAAGAGATTTGCATGGGCATGGCGCATCGTGGCCGGCTCAATGTGCTGGCGAACTTTCTGAAAAAATCGCTCCGCGTCGTCTTCACCGAATTCAGCGAGAACTACGTCCCGGAATCGGTCGGGGGCGATGGCGACGTGAAATATCATCTCGGTTATCGCACCGTTCGAAAACTCGCGTCCGGCGCGCAGGTTGAAATTCGCCTCGCGGCGAATCCGAGCCATCTCGAAGCAGTCGATCCAGTCGTTGAAGGAACTGCGCGAGCGCGTCAGCGCATTCGCGGCGACACCGAAAATCGCCGCAAAGTTTTGCCGTTGCTCATTCATGGCGACGCCGCGTTCGCGGGGCAGGGGATTGTTGCCGAAACGCTGAACATGTCGCAGCTCCACGGTTACGGGACCGGCGGAACGGTCCACGTTGTGGTGAATAATCAAATCGGTTTCACCACGCTGCCGGAAGACGCGCGTTCGTCAATGTACGCGACGGATGTCGCGAAGATGATCGAGGCGCCGATTTTCCACGTGAACGGAGACGATCCGCTCGCCTGTCTGCAAGTGAGCCAGCTCGCGCTCGATTTTCGTCAGGAATTCAAACGCGATGTGGTGATGGACATGTATTGCTATCGTCGCTACGGCCACAACGAGGGCGACGAGCCCGCATTCACCCAGCCCGATCTCTACGCGAAGATCGACAAGCACCCGTCGGCCGGGGTGTCTTATAAACGCGAGTTGCTCGAATCGGGTGCGTTGAACGAGGACGATTTGGTTTCGCTCGAAACCGAAATGGAATTGCGCCTCGAAATGGCGCTCGACACGGTAAGAGCGCTCGAGAAAGAAAAAGCCGGCAAACAAGCCCAGTTCAAGGAATCCGCCGCGGTTTTTCAGCCGGAGTACAGCAGTTCGCCGGTTAAAACCGCCATCGACGAGAAAACGTTGGCCACAATTGTCGATGTGCTCACCCGCGCGCCCGACGATTTCAACGTTCAGCCGAAGATCAAACGCATCGTGCTCGAACATCGCTGGAAGATTTTCGAAAACGGCGGGCCGTTTGAATGGCATTACGCGGAATTGCTCGCATTCGGCTCGTTATTGTTGGATGGAACAGCGGTCCGTTTGTCCGGCCAGGACAGCGCGCGCGGAACGTTCAGCACGCGGCACGCGATCCTTTACGACGCGAAAACCGGCGCGCCCTATGTGCCGTTGATGCACATGTCGGACAAACAAGCGCGTATCTGCATTTACAATAGTCTGCTCTCCGAGGCGGCCGTGCTCGGATTCGATTACGGCTACTCGCTCGATTATCCGAACATGCTCTGTTTGTGGGAAGCGCAGTTCGGCGATTTCTCCAACGGCGCGCAAACGATCATCGACCAATTCATCGTTTCGGCGGAATCGAAGTGGCAACGCCCGAGCGGGATCACGCTGCTGTTGCCGCACGGCTATGAAGGTCAGGGTCCCGAACATTCCAGCGGACGGCTCGAACGTTTTCTCCAAGCGTGCGCGGACGACAATATTACCGTCTGCAATCTCACGACCTCGGCGCAGTACTTTCACGTTTTGCGTCGGCAGATGAAACGCGACTTCGTCAAACCGCTCGTGATCATGACGCCGAAGAGTTTGCTGCGCGCGGAGTTCGCGTCGTCGCCGAAGGAAGATTTTCTCAAAGGGCGCTTCGAAGAAATTCTCGGGTCACCTGAAGTGGGTCCGGCCGAAAAGATGAAGCGCGTCATCCTTTGCTCGGGAAAAATTTATTACGATCTCCTGAAATATCGCGACGAAAAGAAGATCGACAACGCGGCGATCATTCGGGTTGAGCAGCTCTATCCGCTCCACGAAAAGAAATTGAAATCGATGATCAAAGCGTTTCCGGAAAAAGCGGAGATCGTTTGGTGTCAGGAAGAACCGGAAAACATGGGCGCGTGGACATTCATGGAGCCGCGTCTCCGAAAGATGTTCGGTCGCGAAATCGCCTATGCCGGCCGCGATGCGAGCGCGAGTCCGGCCGTCGGCTCGCTCGCCCGTCACAA
>DATEWZ010000073.1:0-5627 GCA_035257485.1 Chthoniobacterales bacterium | reverse complement strand
TTGCTCGGGTGAATGATAAAAAATCACTGAGCGATATTGCGTTCCAACATCGGGGCCTTGCCGATTCAAAGTCGTCGGATTGTGGTTCGACCAAAAAACGTCGAGCAGTTGATCGTAGCTGATCTGTGACGGATCGAACTCGAGCTGCATAACTTCCGCGTGTCCGGTTTCGTCCGAGCAGACATCTTTATAACTCGGATTTTCTTTGTTGCCGCCGGCATAACCGACCGCCGTCGAGGTCACGCCCTTCAGGTTTCGAAAAGTTTCTTCCACGCCCCAGAAACATCCCGCGCCAAATGTCGCTTTCTCAGTTGCCATTCCAAACCATCGAGCGCCCGCGCATACGACGCAAGCCGTACACAGTTGGCGCTTGAATTTGCCGAAAGCCGCAACAACGATGTTGATGTCATGTCTGTCCGCACCACGGTTGAACAAAGTCGTGCGCCGCTACCGGTTCGTTTGCTGAACAAATGTGGGGCCGTGACCGACAAGATCGGATTCCACGCGAGGCCGCTTACGGCGCAGGAACTAATCGAGAAAGCAAAACGCCGCTGCCAACTCGAGAATTTCGGCGAGGGCGAATTCCGCGGGGCGCTGTCGCGCTTATTGGACGCCTGTCATCGCGAAGCACGTTTGAACGTGATCGGAAAGATGGCGCTGCGCAGTGATGTCGTCCGCATTTTGTGCAATCGACTGCGGCTTGAGCATGATCGCGAGATTCATCCCGAGATCGCGCGGCAGGAAATCCGCGAGCCATTATTCATCGTCGGGTTGCCGCGGAGCGGGACAACGTTGCTCCACATTTTGCTCGCGGCCGATCCGGCGCATCGCGCGCCCCTGACCTGGGAAGTGTTATCTCCGTCGCCTCCGACTTCGCAAGATCGACGAAAGCGAATTCGCCACGCCGCACAAGATCTTGCGGCTTTGCGCTGGCTCGCGCCGACGTTCGAGACCGTTCACACCACCGGCGCGGAGTTACCGCAGGAATGCGTCTCGCTCATGAGCCCGACATTTATGAGCGATCAGTTCGACACGATGTATAACATGCCGACCTATCGGGCGTGGTTTTTCAGCCAGGATTTACGACCGGCCTACGAGTTTCACCACCGCTTCCTACAACATTTGCAATTCCGAAAAACCGGCGCGCGCTGGATCCTCAAAGCGCCCGCGCACATGTTCGCCGCATCGGCGTTGCTGTCGATCTATCCCGACGCGCGCTTCCTTCAAATCCACCGCGATCCGCTCGAAGCCGTCGCGTCCGTTTCAAGTCTGGTCACGATTTTGCGGCGCGTGTTCAGTGATTCGGTCGATCCGGTGCAAGTGGGACACGACGCGCTGATTTATTGGTCTCGTGCGCTAACAACTTTTCTTCGCGCGCGAGATCATTTGCCGGCGTCGCGGACTTTTGATTTGCATTATTCCGATATCCGGCGCGACCCAGTCGTGGCCGCGCAAAGCGTCTACGAATATTTTGGATGGAGTTTCTCGAACGAAATCGAGCAACGAATGCGAAGTGCGCTATCCCACCAAACTTCGCAAACCAACGGTGTGCATCGCTACGACGCTGCTTATTTCAGACTCGGCGGAATGAACGGCTTTGAAGAATATTGCCAGCGCTTCGGATTTTCATATTCGCCCTTGAACAAACCGAAAGAGCGCGCCGAAGCGGCCGCTTAGCTCGTCACTATTCCGCCATCGACACACACGACTTGGCCGGTGATGTAATTCGCGTCCGCGGATGCGAGAAACGCCACCGTGTTCGCGATGTCTTCGGGCGTGCCCGTCTTCCCGAGCGGGATTTGTGATTGAATCGTCTTCTTAATTTCGTCCGACAAGCCCGCAGTCATGTCCGTGGTGATAAATCCCGGCGCGATCGCGTTGACCGTAATGCCGCGACTCGCCAGTTCGCGCGCGAGTGACTTTGTAAAACCGATCAGCCCGGCCTTGCTCGCGGCGTAGTTCGATTGTCCCGCGTTGCCGATCAATCCGATGACCGACGTGATGTTGAGAATGCGACCGCTGCGCTGCTTGATCATCGCCCGCAAGATTGCCTGGGTGAAATTGAACGCGCCGCGCAAATTTGTGTTAATCACGGTGTCCCAATCTTCGACTGACATCCGCATTGCCAGTCCGTCGCGCGTCACGCCCGCATTGTTTACGAGGATGTCGATCTTGGCGAAATCGGTCAGAATCTGCGCGCCGACTTTTTGGACTGCGGCGTGATCAGCGACATCGACCGCGTAATGCTTGGCGGCATCAGCACGGATTTTATTGATCTCGTCAGCCGTTCGCTTGGCGTTTTCTTCGCTCCGACTCACGCACGCGACGCGCGCGCCTTCACTTGCCAGCCGAACTGCGATCGCGTGTCCGATCCCCCGCCCTGCGCCGGTAACAATCGCAGCTTGATTTTCGAATCGCATTGTCAGATCGCAATGCTGCGCGCTGCCCGGAAAGTGTCAACACAGCTCTGCAATGCAGGCGTTCGCAACGGTTTACAAAGAAAATGTCGATAACCGGGATTTTTTCGTTGCATAGGTAAAACTCTTAGGGAATTGTCCGCGCTCTTTATGCGAAATTCCCCGTGTCCCCGGAACAAAACTTTTTTTCCCTCGTCGATTTTTCGGTCCCTCCCTCCGCAGAGAATACCTCTTGGAACAGTGAATGGCATGCGCCTCGCTTATCCCAAAGGGACGATGAATCTGCGCAATCCGTTCTCCGCTCTTTGCTTTGTCCTAATCGCTATCGGTCTTGCTCACCAGACAATTGCCGCTCCGGCCGTCGTCGTGAGTGTGCCTGATCAAAAACTGGCCGTGATCGATAACGGCGTCGCGGTCGCGCAATTTCCGGTTTCGACTTCGAAGTTTGGCCTCGGCGACAGATCCGGGAGTTACGCGACCCCGCTCGGTTTCCTGGAAATCGCGGCCAAGATCGGCGCCAACGCGCCAATGGGCGCGGTTTTCAAAAACCGCCACATGACCGGCGAAATTCTTTCGCCTAACGCGCTCGGCCGCGATCCGATCGTGACTCGGATTCTTTGGCTGCGGGGCTTGGAGAAACGCAACGCCGGAGCCTTTGCCCGGAACATTTACATTCACGGTACACCCGTCGAGCAATTGATCGGCCGGCCGGCTAGCTACGGCTGCATCCGGATGCGATCCCGCGATGTGGTCGCGCTCTTCTCTTCGATAAATGTTGGAACGAAGATCGCGGTGTTGAATCAGCATCTCCGCGACGCGATCACCGCCACCGAAACCAGTTTCCCAACCGGCAGACTTGGATTGGCCTCCAACTAAGGGCCGAACACTTCGAGAAACGCCACTTCGAAAGCGAGCGCTTCCTGAATGTTGCGACCAAGATTGTCGCGCAACTCTTCTAATCGCTGGATTCGCCGCAGCACTTCGACCGCGCTGAAACGCTCCGCGAGTGCGGCCGTTTCCTTTTTGGCCGCAGGAAAATCGCGACGGCCTACGCCGCTGCAAGCGCGCAACACGTCCGACCACCACTCGAGCAGGACTTCGACGAGCATGGCGCGCCGTTGAATGTAAAGGCTCTTCGTGAGCGCTTTGTAGTATTCCTCCCGTTCTTCCAACCAGCTGCCGTCGGTCACCTTTTGATACCGCTCCTTTTCGCCTTCCGACGCCTCGTTCGTCTGGCTTTTGATTTGTTCGTTGATCGATCCAAGCAGCGACTGCATTCCCTGCGACACCTTGTAAGCTTGCTGCACGCTCCAATTCTTTTCGTGTGCGGTGCTACGCAATAGCTCGACCAGCTCGCCGCGCTCCGGCATATCAGCTTCCTCGCCATTCGCCGAAAGCGGGATCGAAATGCAGCGCGAAACGATCGTCTCCGGCAACGCTTCGGGCAATGCGCTCAACAAAAGCAAAAGCGAGTTGGCCGGTGGTTCCTCGAGCGTCTTCAGAAACGCGTTTGCGGCGTTTTCGGTGATGCGGTCAGCGTCCGGAATGATTGCAACCTTTCGACGACCGTCTCGGCTCTGCATTTGCAGCCCATGTTCGAGCTCGCGGATTTCATCGATCAAAATTTTCCGGGATACTGATTTCGGCTCGACCACGAAGATCTCGCGAGCTCTCACGGAAAAAACGTCCGCCGCGGCTGTTCCGTTGACTGCGTTGGCTAGCGCGGCGGCCACTTCGCGCTTACCGCTCCCGATTGGACCGGAAATCAAATACGCGTGCGCCAGACGCTTTTGTTCATGCGCCCGCCGCAAAAATCCGATCGCTGTTTTGCGGGTAAAAGCCATCTCAGATGTTTAATTTAGCGAACGACGGAAATCGGTCAGAAAGAATCCGCCAGATTTCGGCTGCGATCGCCTCCGGTGATTTGCGGCCGTCAATGAGGACAGCGCGCTTGGATTCACGTTTTGCGAGTTCTCGATAGCCGTCGATCACGCGGTTATAAAAATCATCCGGCTGCATTTCCATTCGATCCGGACGGCGCGGACCTTTCATTCGGTCGCGCGTCGTCTCAAGATCGACATCGAGCACGAGGGTAACGTCGGGAACGCAATCGCCCACGGCGAACGCGTTCAGCTCGCGCACCATTTTTGGATCGAGCTTGCGCGCGACGCCCTGGTAAACGGTCGTCGAATCGAAAAAGCGGTCCGCGATGACGCATTCCCCGCGTTTTAACGCCGGCTTGATCACTTCCCGCACCAATTGCGCGCGGCTCGCCTCGAAGAGAAGCACTTCCGTTTCCGCCGTCATCGCCGCGCTTTGCGGGGCAAATTGCAAAAGCTCGCGAATCGTTTCACCGATCGGCGTGCCGCCCGGCTCTCGCGTGATCAGAAACGAAATGCCCGCGGCGGTGAGCCGCTTGGCCAGCAATTGCACCTGGGTCGATTTCCCGCAACCTTCCGAGCCTTCGAATGTGATAAAAGGCAGCCGCGCCATGACGATGTCGATCTTCAAACAAAGATCGACAAATGTCGAACCGGGTTAAGTTGAAAAGATGAAAAATTTCTGGCTCGTGAAGCAGGAACCGTCCGACTACTCGTGGAGCGATTTCGTCGCCGATGGCGGCACGAGCTGGACTGGAGTCCGGAATTTTTCGGCCCGTAATAGTCTTCGGCGAATGAGTAAAGGCGATCAGGTCTTGTTTTATCACAGCGGTGAAGGAAAAGAGGTCGTCGGGATTGCGAAGGTCATGCGGACGGCGTATCGCGATGCGACCGCGAAGGAAGGTGATTGGAGCGCAGTCGATCTTGCGCCGGTAAAACCTCTCCCGAGACCAGTCACGCTCGCCGAAATTAAATCGAAGCCGGCGCTGAAGCACATCGCGCTCGTCCGGCAATCCCGCTTGTCGGTCATGCCGCTCGGCGCGAAGGAATTCGAGCGGATTGTGCGGCTGGGAACTTTGTAGGGGACAGTGTTAGCGTCCCGTTCGCCAGAGGGAAGCAAGCTACTTCCCCTACAGAGCTTTGCCCTTGTTCAAACGCTCGGACGAGTGGAAAATTTGCCAAAATGACATCGGCTGTGGCCACGCAGTTTCTGCCGGCCGTCGCGGCGGCGAGTGCGACCAAAGATTATCTCGTTGTCTCCCTGCATGACGTCGCGCCCTCGACCCAGGCGATCGCGGACAAGATTCTTTCCGAGCTGACGCAAAACGGA
>DATEWZ010000072.1:0-46321 GCA_035257485.1 Chthoniobacterales bacterium | reverse complement strand
ACGCGCCGCCACTTTCGTGGTTGTTGAAAACACGCGCCCGGCCATGGCCGATCTCGCCGCGCGTTTTTATAATTTTCCCGCGCGCAAATTGAAACTCGCAGGCATCACCGGCACCAACGGAAAAACGACGACCACCTTCCTGCTCAAACATATTTGCGAGAAAGCCGGTATGCGCTGCGGCTTGCTCGGCACGGTTCGTTACGAGATCGGCGAGCGCGTTCTACCGGCCGCGCGCACAACGCCGGAATCGCTCGATCTCCAGGAATTGCTAGCGCAAATCCGGGACGCCGGTTGCAAAGCCGCCGCGATGGAAGTTTCGTCCCACGCCCTGGCCCAGGAACGCGCACGCGACCTGGAATTCGACGTCGCCGTGTTCACTAATCTCACCCAGGACCATCTCGATTATCACGGCACGATGGAAAACTATTTCGAAGCGAAGGCGAAACTGTTCGAACAACTCGCGAGACAGGAGAAAAAGAAAAAGGCGGTTGCGGTCATCAATATCGACGATCGCTATGGCCAAAAGCTGATCGGGAAGATCGGCCCGCCTTCGCGCGGCTCCGCGGCAGGCAATAAAGTTTCGGTGGCGACTTTCGGCACTGGACTCAAAGCGGATTTCCGCGCGTCGAATTACCGAATGGAATTCGGCGGCACGTCTTATCAACTCGACGCCCGAGGAAAGAGTTACTTGGTCCGCGTTCCGTTGATCGGCCGATTTAACGTCGCCAACTCCGTTGCGGCGCTTGCGGCCGCGAACGCTCTCGGCATCGGACTGCGCGAAGCTGTCCTCAGCCTCGGCAAATCGCCGCAAGTCCCTGGGCGGCTGGAAATGGTCCCGGCAAAACGCCAGTTCCAAGTCTTTGTCGATTACGCTCACACACCGGACGCGCTGCTCAACGTTTTGAAAACACTGCGCGAGCTCGAGCCGCGACGCCTCGTTGTCGTTTTCGGCTGCGGCGGCAATCGTGATCGCGAAAAACGACCGCTCATGGGGGCAGTGGCCGATCAAAATGCCGATTACGCGATCGTCACTTCGGATAATCCGCGCAACGAAGATCCGGACAAGATCATCGTTGAAATCGAGAGAGGCTTTCGCGACAGCCAGTTTGAAAAAATCACCGACCGCGCGGCGGCGATTTCGCGCGCAGTCGAGCTCGCTCAACCGCGTGACATCGTGCTGATCGCGGGCAAAGGTCACGAGAATTATCAGGAGTTTGCCGATCACACGGTGCCGTTTGAAGACATTCAAGTGGCGCGCCGCGCGATCGAAAGCCATCCGGTAGAATTCAAATGAATCCGCAGTCGATCTCACAAATCGCCGATCTTGCGGGAGCGAAGCTCGAACAAGGCGAGGGAAAGGTTTCGGTCGAAAGAATCAGCATTGATTCGCGAACCATTAAAAAGGGCGAATTGTTCGTCGCCCTGCGCGGTGAGAACTTCGATGGGCACAAATTTGTCGGCGACGTCGCGAAAAGCGGCGGGGCCGGCGCAATTGTCGATCCTACGTGGAAAGACAAAACGCCAAAGAGCTTCACGATCATGCGCGCCGAGGACACGCTCCTCGCCTACCAGAATCTCGCGGCGAACTATCGAAAATCGCTGCCGATCAAAGTTCTCGGGATCACTGGCAGCAACGGCAAAACGAGCACCAAGGATTTTGCCGCGTCGGTGCTCGGCCGGAAATTTCGCGTCACCAAAACGCAGGGTAACTTCAACAATCACGTCGGATTGCCGCGGACGATTCTGGAAGCGAATTCGCAGCACGAAGTCGCGGTCTGGGAACTTGGAATGAATCATCCGGGCGAAATCGCCGCGCTTGCAAAAATTGCCGCGCCCGACGCCGCGATCATTACCAACATCGGCGTCGCGCACATCGAGTTCATGGGCTCGCGCGACGCGATCGCGACCGAAAAAGGCGCGCTTGCGGAAGCGGTCGGCGCCAACGGAACGGTGATTTTGAACGCAGACGATCCGTTCAGCCAAAAAATCGCCGGGCGAACGCGCGCTCACGTGATCTTTTCCGGAACCAACGAAGGCACGATCCGGGCAATCGACATTCAACAAAGCGCGGACGGATCCGAGTTCACCATCATCGAGGGTGCGCACCGCTGCCGCGCGCAATTGCCGGTCCCGGGGATTCACATGGTGCAAAACGCGTTGCTCGCAGTCGCGGCCGGACGCGCGTTCGGTCTTTCCCTCGAGGAAGCGGCCGGCGGTTTGGCGAGCGCGCCGCTGACCAAAGCGCGTTTGCAAATTAAGGCGATCAACGGCGTGCAGTTTCTCGACGACAGCTACAACGCCAATCCCGATTCGATGAAAGCGGCGTTGCAGACGCTGGTTGAATTGGATACCGACGGGAAAAAAATCGCCGTCCTCGGCGAAATGCGCGAGCTGGGCAAGGAAAGGCAACGCGGTCACGAAGAAGTTGGAGAAACCGCCGCCTCGCTCGGCGTTGATCACTTGATCGGCATCGGAGAAATGGGGGCGGTCATCGCCCGCGCCGCGGAGAAAGCCGGTCTCGAAAAAAGTTTAGCCGTTAGATCGACATCGGAAGCGGCCGAACGCTTGATCGACATCGCCGCACCGGGCGATCTCGTTTTAATCAAAGGAAGCCGATTGGCCCGGACTGAGGAAGTAATCGAACAATTCGGAGCTCGTCACATGTCACACGTCACTCGTCACTGACTATGTTTTACTACCTTCATCGCCTCAGCGATTCCTTCGGTGGCTTCAACGTCTTCTTCTACGTCACGTTTCGCGCGGTTGCCGCCGCAATCACGGCATTTGTTCTTTCATTAATCTTCGGAAATTTCGTCATTCGAATTTTGACCGCGCTCAAACTTGGGCAGCCGATTCGTCAGGCCTCCGAAGTCCATCGCCTGGCCGACTTGCACGGCGTGAAACAAGGAACGCCAACCATGGGAGGCGTCTTGATCATTGGGACGGTTTTTGTTTCCTGTGTTCTTTGGGCGCGCCCCGATAATCGCTTCGTCTGGCTGGCGCTCTTTGCGATGATTTATCTCGGCGCGCTTGGTTTTGCCGACGACTATCTCAAAGTCACCAAAAAGAAATCGGACGGCATCAGCAGCCGCCTCAAATTCGCTTTTCAAGTCGTCCTCGCAGTGATCATTGCCGCGGTCTTCCTCAACAGTCCGTTGATCGAAGTCCAGGCCCGCTCGCTTTGGGTGCCGTTCTTCAAAACAGCGGTCATCACGAACATGGGAACGTGGTTCACCGTTGTGTTTTTCGTAATCGTGATCGCCGGCGCATCGAACGCGGTAAATTTGACCGACGGCCTCGACGGACTCGCGGTCGGTTGCACCATTACCGTCGCATTCGCCTACGCCTTCCTTTCTTATGCGGGCGGAAACTACCGGATCGCGGAATATTTGCAGGTCCCGTTTTATCCGTTCACCGCCGAGCTGACCGTCGTCTGTTCCGCGCTCACCGGCGCCGGGTTTGGATTCCTCTGGTTCAATTGTCATCCCGCTAAAGTTTTCATGGGCGACACCGGCTCGCTCGCGATCGGCGGTTTGATTGGCGTGGTTGCGATCTGCTGCAAACAGGAATTGCTCCTCGTCATCGTCGGCGGCGTGTTCGTGATCGAAGCGGTCTCGGTGATTCTGCAGGTGCTGAGTTTTAAGCTCACTGGCAAGCGCATTTTTGTGATGTCTCCGCTCCACCATCATTTCGAGCTCGTGGGTTGGAAGGAAAACACGGTGATCGTGCGGTTTTGGATTTTGTCGGGAATTTTCGCGTTGCTCGGCCTCGCGACATTGAAGTTGAGGTAGAAATTGCGTTACTCGAATCAAAACGTGGCGGTACTAGGAGCGGGTTTGAGCGGAATGGCCGCTGCGCTTTTGCTCAAAGACGAAGGCGCGCAGGTCACGGTGCTCGACAGCGCCGAGGAAAATAAACTCCTCAAATCGACGATCGACACTTTGCGCGCGCAAAATATCCGCGTCGTTGCCGGCCGCGCGGCGAACAACGATTCCGCCAAATACGATTTCGTTGTCCTGAGTCCGGGAATCGATCCAGCTTCGCCGCTCGCGCAAAATTTTTCCTCACGAAAGATCGACATCATCGGCGAGCTCGAGCTCGGTTGGCGATCTGCCAACACGCCGGTCATTGCGATCACCGGAACCAACGGCAAGACAACAACGACCGAAATGCTGGCGCAGATGCTGAACGATTGCGGCCAGAAGACAATCGCGTGCGGGAACATCGGCAAGCCGCTCTCCGAAGTCGCGCGCGAGAAAATCAAATACGATGTGCTGACGGTGGAGGTCAGCTCGTTCCAACTCGAAACGATCCGGACATTTCGCCCATCGATCGCACTCTGGCTGAATTTCGCGCCCGATCATCTCGATCGTTATCGCTCGGTCGCTGAATACCGCGCGGCAAAGTTGCATTTGTTCGATTATCAAACCGCGAACGACATCGCGATTGTGAACGCGGTGGAAAGCTTACCGCCTTTGAAGGCGCGCGCGATCACCTTCAGCGCTTACAGCAACCGCGCCGATTTTCGTTTGAGCGAAGGCACAATCGTTTTCGAAAACAAACCGCTGTTGCGCTTGAACCAGACGAAGCTGCGCGGCGCGCACAACATCGAGAACCTGATGGCCACGCTCGCGGCCGGTCACGCGCGCGGATTGCCGTTCGAGAAAATGGTCCCGTCCGTTTCCGCCTATGAACCCAAGCCGCACCGCTGCGAATTCATCCGGCAAATCGGAGGCGTCGATTACATCAATGATTCCAAGGCGACGAATCTCGACGCGGTCGAAAAGGCGCTTCTCGCCCAAACGAAACCAGTCGTGCTGATTGCCGGCGGCAAAGACAAAGGCTTCAACTTCGAGCCGCTCCGCGATCTCGTGAAAGAAAAAGTAAGATCGACAATCTTGATAGGCGAAATGGCGGAACGCATCGCCCACGACTGGAAGGACATTGTCAAAACGGAGCGTGCCGCGTCGCTCGCAGACGCTGTCGCGCGCGCGCACGCCACCGCCAAATCCGGCGAAGTCGTTCTCTTTTCGCCGGGCACGTCTTCATTCGACATGTTCAAAAGCTACGCCGACCGCGGCGATCAATTTCGGGCCCTCGTTCAAGCACTCCCTCAATGAAAAGGAAGTTCAAAATGCCAAAACTGTTCACGTTCAAACGCAAGAAACTCCGCGCCACCGCGGTGCGCCGACCGATTCGCGCCGGAATCGCGACCGCCGATTATGGCGAGCTCGCCGAACCGAGCATGAAGCTCTCGCGCGCTTTGCTCGTCGTTTTGTTGCTCCACGTCGTCGCGGTTGCGGGAATCATTGCCTTCAATGCAATCAAAACGCGGCAGGGATCGCTCCCTTCCGCGTCCACCACCGCGCCAACAACCGTCGGCGTTCCTCAGACCGAAACGAAACCGCAAGTGGCAACGCAAAATGCGGCGCCAGTGGTTGCGCAGAAAACGAACCCGAAACCCCAATCAAAAATCGCCGAGTCCGGAAAAACCTACGTCGTCGCCAAAGGCGACAATCCGGTGACGATCGCGAAGAAGTTCAAAGTTTCCTACGACGATCTCGTCACGCTCAATCACATCGACGATCCGCGGAAGCTGAAGATCGGGCAGAAGCTTTTGATCCCGGAGAAAACAAAAACGGCGAAGAAGAACGAGTAGTTGTCAATCTAATGTACAAGAAAAGCGCTTACTTTCTGTTCGTTGCGGTGCTGGGCCTTTTGGTCATCGGCATCGTGATGCTTTTCAGCACGAGCGCTTTTGCCCGCGACAGCCACGGCGACACGTTATTTTTCCTGAAACGTCAATCGATCTGGCTCGGCGTGGGCCTCGCGCTTTGCATTTCGGCCGCTCTGAT
Source organism: Chthoniobacterales bacterium (assembly GCA_035257485.1). GTDB lineage: Bacteria > Verrucomicrobiota > Verrucomicrobiia > Chthoniobacterales > UBA10450 > AV40. The sequence goes on along the minus strand of DATEWZ010000072.1, from coordinate 40,466 downwards.
CGATTACCATTTCTGGCAGCGCACCTGGTGGATTTGGCTCGGCGTGGCGGCAGTCACGCTCGCGCTTTGCTACATGCCGCCCATCGGGATGCGGATCAACGGTTCGCGCCGATGGATCGGTCTTGGCCCAGTAGGCTTTCAGCCATCGGAAATCGCGAAACTGGCCGCGATATTTTTTCTCGCGTGGTGGTTTTCGCGCTACGAACAACTGACGAAACATCCGCTCTTCGGCTTTGCCATTCCACTCGCGGTCGTAAGCGCCCTGCTCGCGATGATTTTGTTCGAAGTCGATCTCGGAACGACCGCGCTCATCGGCGCGACGACATTTACAATCATGTTCGTAGCCGGCACGAATCCAATACTGCTCGGACTGCTCGCCGTTCTCGGCGGCAGCGTGATCACGATCGGTGCAACGCATTCGCGTATGGAGCGCTTGATGGCCTTCACGGATCTCGAACGTTACAAGGAAGACGCCGGCCTCCAGCAAATGCAGGCCCTGATCGCGTGGGGCAGCGGCGGAATGGACGGGCTTGGACTCGGCAACGGCCGGCAGAAAATGCTCTACCTCCCCTACGCGCACACCGATTTCATTTTTCCAATGATCGGCGAGGAACTCGGACTGCGAATCAGTTTGCTCGTCGTTTTTCTTTTCGTTGTCGTGATCGTTTGCGGAATTGTGATCGCGCTCCATGCGAAAGACCGCTTCGGCTTGCTGACCGCGTCCGGAGTGGTTTGTCTGCTCGCCTTGCAAGCCGCGGTGAACATCGGCGTTACCACCTCCCTGCTGCCGAATAAAGGACTGCCATTGCCGTTTATCAGTTACGGCGGATCGAATTTGGTCGCATGTCTATTTTGCGTGGGACTCTTGTTGAATATTTATCGCCAGGCCGTTCTGGAACCCTCCAATAAGAGACGCACTGCGTTGCAGGCGCGGCTCACGCCCCGGATTTAGCTGCAAGATCAACAAAGAAAATGAACGCGGTCATTGCATGTGGAGGAACGGGGGGACACTTGTTTCCGGGAATCGCTGTGGCTGAAGTCCTGCGCGAGCGCGGGCACGAAGTGCTCCTGTTCGTTTCGGAAAAGGAGATCGACAGCCTCGCGCTTTCCACGCGATCGCAATTTCAGTTCGAGAAACTTCCGACTGTCGGACTTCCCTCGATCTATTCGCCGGCCATTTTCGGCTTTGGACGCCGATTCGTCGAAAGCCTTTCGCATTGCCGATCGATTTACAACAAGTTCAAACCGCAGGTCGTGCTCGGCATGGGCGGATTCACTTCGACCGCTCCGATCCTCGCCGGACGGATGCGCGGGATTTCCACGCTCCTCCATGAATCGAACGCGATTCCGGGAAAAGCGAACCGGCTCGCCGCGAAAATGGTGCGCGCCGTCCTGCTTGGATTCAAAGACGCGGCCCAATTTTTTCCAAAAGCGCAGACCGAGATCACGGGAACGCCAATTCGCAACGAACTAAAACGCCTGGATCGACAATTAGTGCGACAAAAACTCGGTTTGGATGCGAATGTGACCACAATGTTGGTGATGGGCGGCAGCCAGGGTGCGAGCGGAATCAATCAGGCGATGATCAAATCGCTGCCATTGCTGCGCGAGGCGCCGCTCCAGGTCATTCATCTTTCAGGCACACGCGATGAACGAATGGTGGCGGAAAATTATCATCGCGAGCAAATTCCCGCGTTTGTCGCCGCGTTTCATCATCACATGGAGGAAGTTTACAGCGCCGCGGATTTTGCGATCGCACGATCCGGCGCAGCCAGTCTGGCCGAGCTCGCGTCCTTCGAGCTGCCGACGATCTTGATCCCCTTCCCCTACGCGGCCGACGATCATCAAACGCGCAACGCCGAAATTTTTGCGCGCGCGGGCGCGGCGGTTGTTCTGACAGAATCGCACCTTTCGGCCGAGTTACTTGCTCAGAACGTCAAGGAGATGATCGCCCATCCGGATCACCTCCGGCGCATGCGCGAGAAGGCGGCGCAGCTCGCGCCGCGCGATGCCGCCATGCGCGTCGCAAACACGATGGAGAAATACACGCTGTCATGACTAAGGATGTCGATCTTGCAAAATTCCTGACTCAGGAACGGCATCGCGTGCACTTGATTGGTGTGGCCGGAAGCGGCATGAGCGGAATCGCCGGTTTGCTTCTGCAACTCGGGCACGAAGTCAGCGGCTCGGACAAATTGGAAACGCTCGAGACCGACCGGTTGCAACGGCTCGGCTTAAAGTTTTTTCAGCAACATCGCGCTGAGGACGCGGCCGACGCGGAGTTAATCGTCTATTCGTCGGCGATCAAACCGGACAATCCGATTTTGAAAAGCGCGCACGAGGCCGGAAAGCGAACCGTCCGTCGCGCGGAAGCTCTGGCCGCGGTCATGTCGGCCAAGCGCGGGATTCTCATTGTCGGGATGCATGGTAAAACGACGACCTCAGCGATGACGGCGCACGTTTTGCGTGAGGGCGGACTGCACCCGTCGCATTACGTCGGGGCGGAGATTCCGATTTTGGGAACAAATTCCCACTGGGACCAGCGCGGCGAATACTTCGTGGCCGAGGGCGACGAAAGCGACGGCACCATCGCCCTGTTCCATCCCGAAAACACCCTGGTACTAAATATAGAAGAAGAACATCTCGACTTTTACGCCGACCTGGCCGCGATCGAGAAGACGTTCAATCAACTCATCGAGCAAACGAGCGGCAAAATCTTTTTCTGCGCCGACGATCCGCATGCTGCGCGAATCTGTCGAACGTTGGACCGCGCTATTTGTTACGGATTGTCGGAGAATGCCGATTATCGCGGCACGGACATCAAGCTCGACAATTTCTCATCAACGTTCTCGGTCTACCGCGGCAAAGACAAGATCGGCGAGGCGACGTTGAACGTTCCGGGCGAGCACAATGTGCGCAATGCGCTCGGCGTGATCGCGCTTGCGACCGAGCTCGGCGTTCAGCTCGAGAAAATTGCCAAGGCGTTGACAAGGTTTCAACACGCGCGGCGACGATTCGAGATCAAGTACGACAGCCCGCGCTTCCTGCTGGTCGATGATTACGGACATCATCCGACCGAAATCAAAGCAACGTTGAAGACGGCGCGATCGGTCGGTCGCAAACGAGTGCTGACAATGTTTCAGCCGCACCGTTATTCGCGGACGAAATTGTTGCGCAAAGAATTTGGGAGAGCGTTCGATCAGGCGGACCGCATCGTGATTACGGACATTTACGGATCGAATGAATCGCCGATGCCAGGTGTAAGCGGACAAATGATCGTGGACGAGATCGCAGCGAATGGACATCGCGGCGTTTCATATCAGCCGCGTTTGGAATGGGTCCACCGCGACGTGGGCAACATGCTCGAGTCCGGCGACCTCGTGTTAAGTCTGGGCGCTGGAAACATTCACGAACAATTGTCGATCCTCGCGGCTGACCTCGTCATTGCCGAAAAGCTGAAAGAGATCGTTGGCGAAGAAGGCGAGATCAAACTTTACGAACCGCTCGCCAAGCATACGACTTTGCGCGTTGGCGGTCCGGCGCAATTCTGGGTCGAGCCACTAAACGAGAAATCATTCAGCGAGCTGATCAAATTCTGTCGGCGGGAGAACGTTCCGCTGTTCGTGATCGGTCGCGGATCGAATTTGTTAGTGCGCGATGGCGGAATCCGCGGAGTGGTCGTTCACCCTTCCGGCGGCGATTTCGAAAAGATCGATATCAACGGCAGCGAAATCACCGCGGGTGTCGGCGCGAAGTTGAAAGAGATTGCCTATGCCGCGCGCGGCGCAAATCTCGGCGGACTCGAATGGATGGAAGGAATTCCGGCTGAGGTCGGCGGCGCATTGCGAATGAATGCCGGCGCGATGGGCGGACAAACCTTCGATCACGTGACGAGCCTTCGTTATCTCGACCGCGAAGGAAATCTTCAGACCGGGAAACGCGATGAGCTTGAGGTTCATTACCGCAACTTTCCGTTGCTAAAAGAAAACTTCGCTATCTCGGCGACGTTCCGCGCATCGCCGGCGCAACGCGAACAGATCGAATCGCGCTTGCAGGAATCTCAGGAAAAACGTCGCAACACTCAGCCGATCGCGAAGAGCGCGGGCTGCATTTTCAAAAATCCGGAAAGTTGCCCAGCTGGAAAACTGGTGGACGAGCTGGGCTTGAAAGATTCGGCCGTTGGCAAAGCCCGCGTTTCGGCGGTGCACGGTAATTTCATCGTCAACGAAGGCGGCGCGACTGCGAGCGAAGTGCTAGAACTGATTGATCGAATCAAGAAGACGGCAAAGTCTAAACGCGGGATCGATTTGGAAACGGAAGTTCAAATTGTAGGAGAACCGGCTTGATGAAGAAGGGAGAGTTTCCAAAAAAAGTTGCGGTGTTGATGGGCGGGCCGGGGTCGGAACGTGATGTGTCGCTCGCGACCGCGAAAGGAGTTTCCAAAGCGTTGCGTTTCTCCGGTATCGAAGTGGTGGATGTCGATGTTCGCGACGAAAACTTTCCGTTAGCGCCCGATGTCGATCTTGCCTTCAACTGTATTCACGGAACTTTCGGCGAAGACGGACAGATCCAGAAAATTTTAGAGGACCGGGGCGTCGCCTATACCGGCGATGGCGTCGAAGCGAGCCGGATCGCGTTCGATAAAGTTTTATCGAAGGAAAAATTTCTGGAACGCGGCGTGATCACGCCGGAATCGGAGGTGATCGACGCCGGTCAGCGGCCGAAGATGTCGGTTCCATTGGTTGTGAAAGCGGCGCGGCAAGGTTCCACCGTTGGAATCGTGATCGTGAAAAATGCAAACGAGCTGGATGCGGCATTGAAAGAAGCAGCGAAGTTCGATCGCAAATTATTGATAGAAAAATTTGTATCTGGCCGCGAATTGACGATAGGTATCCTCGGTGATCAAGCCCTGCCGATTATTGAGATAATTCCGAAGGGCGGTTTTTACGACTTCAATACCAAGTACCCGTTCCTGAATCCGCAGGCTGGCGCGAGCGCAGAACATGTTTGTCCGGCGAAGATCGATTCTTCGTTGACGAAAAAGATTCAGGAGCTGGCACTGGCGGCATTTCGCGCTCTTGGCCTGGTAGTTTATGGCCGCGTGGATGTGCTTCTGACCGACAGAGGCGAGCCGTTCGTGCTCGAAGTGAACACGATCCCCGGAATGACCGAGGCAAGCTTGCTTCCGGAAGCGGCCGGTGTGGCCGGAATCAGTTACCCCGAGCTTTGCCTTCGCATTATCGAACTGTCGTGCGCCAGAAGGGAGCGCGGCGGAAAATGAGACGCCAACAGCGACCACGCGTGCGCAATCGCCGGCTCTCCACCTTTCGCCAGCGGCGGCAGCAACATTTGCTCGACGTCAAAGTGCGTTCGCGCAAGGCGGTCCAGCATCGCAACCGCAAAGTTTTCGTGTTCTTCTCGAAGATCGCACTCCTCGTCGCGCTCGGCTGCGCGCTTTACGTCGGTGGTCGGGTTGCGGCGAAAAGATTCTTTCTCGACAACCCCGATTACAAATTGACCAGCATCGAAGTGCAGACTGACGGCACATTGCAGCGGGAGCAGATCCTGAACGTGGCCAACATCAGCGAAGGAGAAAATATTTTCCGGGTAAATCTCGCGCGGGTGCACGATCGCCTGCAGGACTTGCCGCAAGTCGATCAGGTGGAAGTTGTCCGCAAGCTTCCGGGCGAGATCGATATTCGGATCGTTGAACGAAAACCGATCGCCTGGATCACCGATGAAAAACAAATCGCGGACCCGTTCGCGTCCGATGCGGCGTTTCTGATCGACGCGCGCGGCGTTTTGATGAAGGAGAAAAAGTTGCTGCCCGAATATTTGGGACTGCCTTTGATTTTGGGCTGCGTTAGCCAATCACTCGAAGTCGGTAAGACGGTTGACTCGCCGGAGGCCACAGCCGCGCTCGAGCTGCTGCGCTTGAGCACGCGCAGCTTCATGCAAACGCGCTTTCAAATTCGCGAGATCGACCTTTCGAAAGGCTACTGTTTGGTCGTGACGGACAAAAACCACAGTAAGGTCACGTTCGGATTCGATAACCTCGATCTGCAATTGCAGCGACTCGAGCAATTCCTGGTCTACTCCGACGATGCCCATCGCGAATTGGCGACGGTGAACCTGCTCGTGCAACGAAACATCCCTGTCACGTTCCAAAAAACTTCCATGGAAGTAATTAATGACACGATTCAGCCGGAAGAATCTCCGCGGGTGATGAAAGCGATTCCCGTAACCGCGCCGCGGAAACCGTCTGCGAAATCGCATCACAAACCGACGAAAGCAACGCCCGCGCCGTCGCCAAAAGCGCAACCTAGTCCTCCTCTAACACCCACGCCGACCCCGGCGAAGCGCGGATTTTTGGAATCCTTCAAAAGAAATTAAACAGCATGGCAATTGGTGATCTCATCGTTGGTTTGGAAATTGGAACGTCGAAAATTTGCGTCGTGGTCGGCGAAACGCGTCCGGATGGAACTTTAAAAATTCTCGGAGTGGGCCAGGCGCCGTCACGTGGCGTGCGCAAAGGCGAGATTGTCGATTTTGAAACGGCCATGAAATGCGTGCACGAGGCGGTGGTCGACGCGGAACAGAAAAGCGACGTGATGATCCGAAGCGTGTTCGTCGCGATCGCGGGCGGCCACATTCAAAGTTTCAACAATCGCGGCTGCGTAATGTTGCCGGAGGATCGCGATGAGATCGACGACCAGGATGTTGAAGACGTAAAAGTGAACGCGCGCGAAGTCAGCATTCCGGCGCAGAATGCGTTCCTGCACTCGATCATTCAACATTATCACGTTGATGGACAGGACGGCGTCTTGAATCCGGTCGGAATGCTTGGTGAAAAACTGGAAGCCGATTTTCATATCATTCACGGCGTCCGGACGCGGATTCAAAACACGATCCGTTGCGTGAAAGAGCTGCCGCTCGAAGTGGAAGACGTTGTTTTCAGTGCGCTCGCCTCCGCGCAGGTGGTGCTGACACAGCACCAAAAGAATCTCGGCGCCCTCGTGGTCGATATTGGCGGTGGCACGACCGATTTCATTTTGTATGTCGATGGTGCGGTAAAACAGAGCGGCGTGCTCGCGGTCGGCGGCGACCACATCACAAACGACATCTCGATGGGATTGCGCATCCCGATGGCGCGCGCGGAGAAGTTAAAGACCGAAGAAGGCGGCTGCGTGCTTGGAAACTGTTTGCCCGGCGAAACAATCGTGCTCAAAGACGATTCCGGTTTTGCCGGAAAGGAAATCGAGCGCGAGACGCTGAACACGATCATTCACTTGCGATTGCGTGAAATCTTCGAGTTATTGAAGCGCACGATCGAAGAAGAGCCATTCATCAATTACGTCGGCGGCGGCATTTTCATTACCGGCGGATGCAGTTTGTTGAACGGCATCGATCATTTGGCCGGAGAGATTTTCGAAATGCCCGCGCACGTGACGCATGCGCAGAAGCTCGCCGGTTTAACGTCGGCCGCCGAGAATCCACAGTTCTCGACCGCGATCGGTTTGCTCAAATACGCGCAAGCGGTTCAAATCGACCGGCCGCGGCGCGGCATCGGCCGCATTTTCAGCAGGTTTTTCCCCGGAATGCGATGAAAACAGAAAGATCGACATGATCCAACTCAGCAAAAATTACAGCTTGCCCGAACGGCAGGAGGAACCAATCCCGATCAAAGTCGTCGGCGTCGGAAGCGCCGGCTCAAATGCGCTTGATCGCATTTTGCTCGATGGAATGGACAAGAACGATCTCATCGCGATCAACACCGACGTGCAAGCGCTCGCCACCTCGGTGGCGGCGCGCAAAGTCCAGCTCGGCCGAAGCGCAACCCGCGGACTCGGCACCGGCGGAGATCCGGAGCTTGGTTATCAGGCCGCGATTGAATCCGCGGAGGAAATTCAGCAGGCAATTGCCGGGGCGCGGATGATTTTCATTTGCGCGGGGCTTGGCGGCGGAACTGGATCCGGCGCGGCGGCAGTCGTTGCACAGCTCGCGCACGAAGCCGGATCGCTCGTTATCGCATTCGTCACGCTTCCCTTCTCGTTCGAAGGAAAACGTCGCGCGAGCCAGGCTCAAGACGCGCTCGAGCGGCTAAACGAAGTCGCGAACGCCGTGATTTGTTTCGAGAACGATCGGATGGGCGACATGGTCGCGCCAAAAGCGGGAATTCATCAGGCGTTCGGCGTGGCCGACATGACGATCAGCCAAAGCGTGCGCTCGATTGTGAATTTAATTCAACGCCCGGGGCTGATTCGAATTGGATTCGACGATTTGTTCGCGGCATTGCGCAGTCAAAATGGGCGCTGCCTTTTCGGTTTCGGCGAATCCGATTCCGACAATCGCGCGCACGACGCGCTCACGCAGGCGCTAAAAAATCCGTTGATGGACAAAGGACGAATGCTTTCGGAAGCATCGCATGTTCTTGTCCAAGTGGCGGGCGGGCCGGGGATGACCTTGTCCGAAGTGGAAATTCTCATGCGCGAGCTCGGCAAACACGTGCGGGACCACACTCAAATCGTTTTCGGGACCGCGGTTGACGGAAAGATGGGTAATCGATTGGCCGTGACCATCATCAGCTCGCTCGTAGCGGAAGATTCAATCGAATCGCAAATCGCGCCCCAGCCGATGCCCGAACCATTTCTGACCCCGCCACCGGCAGCGTTGGAAGAAATCGAGAAACCAGTGCCGCAGCCGCCGCCTGTGCCGCAGATCGACGACGTCGTGTCTGAGCCCGAAGTAGCGCCCACAGCGGAATCGAAGGCGAGCGATTTAATTCCTTTCGAACAACCAATCGCGATCGATCCGCCGCCTCCACCGTCGCCGCCGATTAAAAAATCGACGCCGCGATTGATTCCGCCAAAGAAAAAACCGATCGAGAAGCCGGCGGATGAGAAAGAAATCAAACCGCCGAAATCGCCGAAGGAAAAGACTCACGCGAAACAAGAAATGATGCAGTTCGAGCCGGTGACGCGCGGACGTTTCGAAAAGAGCGAGCCGACGATCGTCGAAGGCCAGGATTTGGACGTCCCAACGTTTCTGCGCAAAAACATCAAAGTGAAGTAGGGCCGAGCCCGAGTAGCGCGACTAGGACTTCTGCGGCATATCAAACTGCGTGTCGAATGACAGTCCGCATGAGGGACACGATTTGAACCAGGGCGGTATCCTGAGAAGCACGCCGTTAATGGCAACGCAATGGAGAAGACGTGTCCCGCAACGCGGACAGCGAGCGCTGAAGCTGTAATACAAATTGCTGGCGAAAAAAATTCCGGCGATGACTAACGCGATACGCTGAACCGTCGGATGCCCAGTCGAGGACACCGCAACGAGAGTGGGAGGAATGGCGAGCCAGCACGAAATGGTTGACCGGCGCATGTGATCGCGAGTCGTCACGGACAGGAACTCTATTTCTTCATCAACTCGAGCACCGCGCTGGTCATGCCGATGATGCCGACTTTGATCGTCGGCTCGGGCACGGGCGCGAATTTGCTCGAGTGCAAAGTCGGCAATTCCTTTCCTTCCTTTTTGAACTGCGCGATTTTCTCCGGATCGACCGCGCCGATGTGAAAGTCGACCGCGGGAATGGAATGATCGGGCAGGCTGTATTCAGAAAAATCTTCGCCGCCCATTGTTGGATCGACAATCTCTACACTGTCCGGTCCCAAAACTTTTTTCCAGACTTCGACGAGCCGCTTCGTTAGCTCCGGATTGTTGTAAGTCGAGGGCGTCAGCTGGTCCTTCAGGACGTTTACGACTGGCGCGCGATCCGCCGGGACTCCGCCAGCGGCGGCAATTCCTTTTGCAATTCGATCGATCGCCGCGAGCACGCGATCGCGCACTTCAGCTTTATAAGTGCGGACGGTGAGCTGCATTTTCACTTCATCAGGGATGATGTTGTGCTTCGTGCCGCCGTGAATCGATCCCACGGTCACAACCACCGGATCAATCGGATTATTTTCGCGGCTCGCGATCGTTTGCCACGCGTTGATCATTTCGGCCGCGAGCACAATCGGGTCTTTGGTTTTGTGCGGATACGCGCCGTGTCCGCCGATTCCGCGAACCGTTACGTCAACCGAATCGACGTTCGCGTAGGTATAACCGGGTGTGACGCCGATGTGCCCGGTTTGCAAATCGGCTTTGTCATGAAAGCCGAGCGCGAAGTCGGGCTTGCCGAAACGATTGTAGAGTCCGCCCTTCAACAACGCGCGCGCGCCGCCGATCGCTTCCTCGGCCGGCTGCGCGACAAACATGATCGTGCCCGACCATTGGTCCTTCATTCGTTGCAGAGCGCGCGCCGTTCCGACGAATGCAGCCATGTGCGCGTCGTGTCCGCAAGCGTGCATCACATGGACGTCGCGACCGTTGTCATCTTTCGTCGTGACTTTGCTCGCGTAAGGAAGATTCGTCTCCTCTTCCACCGGCAACGCGTCCATGTCGGTGCGCACCAAAACGGTCGGACCGGCGCCGTTCTTCATAATGCCGACCACGCCGTAGCATTTCACGTTCGGTTTGTCGTACTTCCCAAAATTCTCCGTGACCTCGCAACCGACGGCGCGGAGTTCTTTCGCCATCACGGCCGCGGTTTTCTCTTCGCGCGTCGAAAGTTCCGGATGCGCGTGAATGTCCTTGTAGATCGCCAGGAGCGAGGGCAGCTCGCTGGTCGCCGCTTTTTCAGCGGAGTTTTCCTGCGCAAGAGCAAGCGGAGCGGCAAACAGCAACACGATCGATAACGAACGAATCTTCATAACCAGTTTATATCCTCGGATTATCTAATTTGTCATGTCGAGCGGAGTCGAGACATCTCTAGATATTTCTGAGCTAGCAATGGCCTGACAATAGTCAGAGATTCCTCGGTCCGAGCCGGACTGGCATATCGCTCTGAATGACAGAAAATTGTTAACTCATGGAATTCGAGAAGAACGAGATCCTCTTCGGCGCGGACCCGACGCCATCCATCGTCGCGATTGAGCTCGGCGAGACCGGCACGGTCAAAGTTTATCGTCGCGAAAAGAATGGATCGACAATCGCCGAGGTCGAGCCGTTCCATCCGTTTGTCTGGGCCGACTCGGACGTTGTCGATCTTGGAATCGAGGCTGAAAAGCTCAAAGGCGATTTGAAGTTCGGCTGGATGATCACGGTCGACAGTTGGAAGGAGCTGATCGCGCTGCGAAATGGATTGAAGAACGCTGGCCGCGATTTCTTCGCGTTCACCGACCCCGTTCAGCACTACCTCACCGCGACCGGTCGCACGCTGTTCAAAGACTTGCCGTTCGAAGAATTGAAACGGATGCAGCTCGAGGTCCTGGTCGGCGCCGACCACATCATGAGCGTTGCGCTTTCCGACAACTCCGGCTGGGAAGAACTGATCGTTGTCGATCCAAAAAAAGCCGACGAGTCCGAACACGAAGCAATCAAGCGACTGACCGCTTTGATTAAGGAACGCGATCCGGATGTGATCGAAGGACACGATCTATTTCGTTCCGATCTTTCGCTAATCGTCGCGCGCGCGAAAAAGGTGAAGACGAAATTGGACTGGGGACGCAGCGGCGGATTTTTGCGCTCGCGGCCGTCGCGGCTGCAAATTGCCGAGAAGACAATCGATTATCCGAAGTTCGCAATCGATGGCCGGCACTTCGTCGATACTTTTCTGCTCGCGCAATTTTACGACGTCGGCCTGCGAACATTGACCGGTTTCGAGCGCGCTGATGTTGCGCGGCATTTTGGATTCTGTGATGAAGAGATTTCCTCGCTCGCCGGCAAGGAACTTGAGCGGACTTACCTGAAACAGAACGAGAAATTCCGCAAACGCGCACTGTGTGGCGTGCGTGAAATTCGCGCGGTGTCGGATTTACTGAGTCCGAGCTACTTCGTTCAGGCGCAGATTTTCCCCTACAATTATCAAGACGTGATCGTGCGCGGCAATGCGACCCGAATCAATGGCTTGTTCTTGCGCGAATATTTTCGTCAACGTCATTCGATTCCCGAGCTGCCACTGCCGCAACCGTTCGAAGGCGGTTACACTGACATCTTTTTCACCGGCGTCGCGTCCAACGTCTGGCATTGCGACGTCGCGTCCCTTTATCCGTCCATCATGCTTCAGTTCGATTGCTTTCCGGCGAGTGATCGACTGCAAATCTTTCGACATTTGCTGACCGATCTGCGGAAATTTCGGCTGGAAGCGAAGGCGAAAATGCGCGCGGCCCAGAACCCATCCGAGCAGCGCCACCTGGAAGCGTTCCAAAACACCTTCAAGATTCTGATCAACAGCTTTTACGGCTATCTCGGATTCGCTCAGGGACACTTTGCCGACTTCGACGCCGCCGCGCGGGTGACACAAATTGGGCGCGATTTGTTGAAGAAGATGATCGAGTGGCTCGGCAAACAGGGCGCGCAAGTAATCGAGGTCGACACTGATGGAATTTATTTCGTGCTGCCCGAGAAGATCGACATCGAGAAGTTGCAGGAAGGCCCGGCCAAAGAATTGCCGCCCGGAATCGAAGTCGAATTCGATGAGCAGTTCGAAGCGATGTTTAGCTACAAGGCGAAGAATTACGCGCTGCTTACCAAAGACGGCGACGTGATTATCAAAGGCGGAGCGTTGAAGTCGCGTGGACTGGAGAAATTCCAGCGCGTGTTTTTGGAAGAGATGATCAAACTCATCATGCAAGGCAAGCCCGAGGGAATTGCCGATCTTCGGAATGAGTTCGAGAAAAAAATCCGAAATCGCGAGTGGAAGATCGACATGTTGATGAAGACCGACACGCTCCAGGATTCGTTGGAGAAATATCGGGCAAAGATCGCCGACTCGGCGCGCAACCGGGCCGCGGCCTACGAGTTGGCTCTCGCTAGTGGCCGGCCCTACAAACCGGGGGACCAGGTTTCGTACTATATTAAGAGCACGCCAAAAAAGGTGCCCGCCTACGAAGCGGCCAGGCTGGCGAGCGAATTCGACCCAAATAATCCGGACGAAAACGTCGATTACTACGTCCGCAAGCTCGACGAGCTGGTAAAGAAATTTAGCGACTTGACCGCAACCGCTTCCGCTCCGAAACAAGAAACTCTCGCCTTATGAAAACAAAACTCTTCGCTTCTCTAACTGCATTTGTAATCGCGGTGGCGCGTTGCCTTGCGGCAGACGACCACGCCGACATCAAAGCTGAAATCACAAAACGGCACGACGAAGCAGTGACGCGATTGCACGATTGGATCGCGCAGGTGTCGATCGCGGCCGAGAACCGCGGTTATCCCGAAGGCGCGGAGTACATGGCAAAGCTCGCGCGTGATGCCGGATTTCAAAAAGCGGATGTGATCACGACCGACGGCAAGCCGGGCGTGTTCGCGACACTCGATGCCGGCGCGCCGAAAACGGTCGGGCTTTATTTCATGTACGATGTGAAACAGTTCGACCCGGCGGAATGGACTTCGTCACCAACGGACACGCAGATCGTCGATAAAGCGCCGCTTGGAAAAGTGATGGTCGGTCGCGGCGCGGTGAATCAAAAAGGACCGGAGGCGGCCTTTCTCGCGGCGCTGCACGCGATTCGCGGCGCCAACAAAAAAATGCCGGTGAACTTGGTGATGGTCGCGGAAGGAGAGGAAGAAATCGGCTCGCCGCACATCAAACAACTCGCGCACCGTCCAGAAGTTCAGGAAGCGTTAAAGAAATGCGTCGGCGTCTTCATGCCATTCGCGGCGCAGGATTTGGACGGCGTTGTCACGGTAAATCTCGGATCGAAGGGTGTGATCGAGCTCGAACTGGTTTCGGACGGCGCGAAGTGGGGACGCGGTCCCGCGAAAGACATTCACTCGTCGCTCAAGGCGATGATCGACAGTCCGGCGTGGCGATTGATCCACGCTCTCAACACGCTGGTGTCGGAAGATGGGAACACAATCAAGATCGACAACTACCCGCAAGCACGGCCGATCAGCACGGATGAGAAGGAAATGATCGCGAATGTTTCGAAGATTCGGAGCGAAGCCAGCGCAAAAAAACAATTCAGCACGCAACATTGGATTGACGACTTGCCGTGGCAGCAAGCGAACGAGCGACTCGAGTCGCAGCCGACGGTGAACATTGAGGGATTGGTCGGTGGTTACACGGGTCCCGGCGGCAAAACGATTTTACCGCATCGCGCGGTTGCGAAGATCGACATGCGTCTTGTTCCGGACATGAAAGCGGCCGACGCGCTCGCGGCGTTGAAAGCGCATTTGGCGAAGCGCGGCTTCGGCGACATCGAAGTGAACATGACCGGCGGTTACGATCCGACGAGCACGTCGAAAGATTCGGCACTGATTAAGGCGCAGCTTGCGACCTACAAGAATTTCGGTGTCGATCCCCTGCTCTGGCCGCGCAACGCGGGATCATATCCAGGTTACGCGTTCACCGGTGAACCGCTCAAGCTCGCGGCCGGGCATTTCGGTCTCGGCCACGGCAGCGGCGCGCACGCGCCGGACGAATACTACGTGATCGAATCGTCGAACCCGAAAATCCAAAGCTTCGACGGCGCGATCATGTCGTTCGTGGAATATCTCTACGAATTAGCGAAATAAATTTTCAAGCCGCTCGCGCGATCTCAGTCTGTTTTTGCTCCTGTGCCTCGGCAAGCTCTCGTTGTTTGCGCGCGAGCCAGATGCTCAACACGCACCAACCGGCTGTAACCGGGACCGCGATCCAACTGATAGCGTTGAGGCTGAGCTGAAGCCCGTTTGCCCCAAGTCCGCCGTAGGACCAAGCACCTAATTGGTCGCCAACACGGTAACCGAGCGTGTCGGTCACGCTTTTCACTTTATATTTGTCCTCGCGCTTCAGAACGGTGAAAAGAATTTCACGTGAAGGACGCATCAGCGCGTAAGCACCGGCGCGACGAATAACCTGGAAAAGCGCCAGCAACGCCAGACTCGGGGCGATCGCCATTGCGCAAAAACCGAGCATGCTTAAAAACGGCAAAGCTGTGAGTGTGAACGCTACGCCGAACCATTTCAGTAAACGGCCCGTCAGAAATACTTGGATAATAAGAGTGATACAGTTGACCCAGATTTCGAGACTGGAAAGGAACACTGTCCGATCTGCGCTCGTCTTCAGTGCTGCACCAGCGAGAGTGGTCTGCTGAAAATAGGCCCACGTTGAAGTAATCGTATAAAGCATAATGGTCGCGGCCAGACCAAACAAATAAGGTGAACGCGCGATATGCGTAAAGCCGGACCACGCTGTCCCGCCGATTGGCTCTTCTCGTGCCGGCTCTTTCCTGGTGTCACCCGTGTAACTTCTCGGGAAAAACCGCACGAGAAAGCAGACAATTGCAAACATCGCGGCTGAGATCGCGATAAGGTTCGCCTGACCGACATCGCGAACAAGATTCTTCGTAATGTAAGCGCCGACGATCGCGCCGAGCGTTCCTCCGACGGCAATGAAAGCATACAAACGCTTGCCTTGTTCTACCGTGAAAAGGTCTGTCATGAACGCCCAGAAGATGGCGGTGTTGAACAGATTGAAAACGCTGACCCAGACGTAAAACGCGCGACCGGTCCATACCTGCTGTGCGGGCGAACCAGTTCGCATCAGCCCAAAAAAGAGCAATAGAACCAAAATGAAAAATGCGTAGGCGAACGGAATAAATCTTCGACGCTCCATCCGTGCGACAATCGCCGCGAAGATCACATTGGCGATCAACATAACCACGAGCGTCGCCGTGAACATCCAAGGTAGCGTTTCGATTCGATTGCCGGCCGCGATGGCGTCGCGGATCGGTTTCACGATGTAGTATGCAGCGAGGATAATGAAGTGAAACGCAAAGCCGAGCCAAAGAGCGCGAAGCTCGTTCGGCTTTACATCGACAATCCTGGCAAAGATTTTCCTCACGACCGCTTCTTCCACGCGACGAGAACTTCGGCTTCGCGCTCCGGCGTAATTCCCGCTTTCATTTTCGATTGTCGATCTTGCGGAAGCGATTTGAACCAGGCGAGCGTGTCGCGCGCGGTTTCGGCGAGCGGCCGAAAGGTCAAACCTTTGCTCAACGCCTTGTCGATCTTGGTAAGCGCGAGACCGCTGTCTTTGCCAGTCCAGACCGGCATGTCCGACCAGGGTTGGACTTTTTGCTCGGTCAAAAATTCTTCGCTCGCCCAGGTGAACTTGGCGTTCGACTTCTCCGCCGTTTTGATTTCATCAAGCATGCCGCCAACGCCGAGCGGCCTGGCGGGACCAGTTGCGTTATAAACGCCGCTCTCGCGATTCTCGACCATCCGAATTGTCCATTCGGCCAGATCACGCGCGTCAATAAATTGCACCGGATCTTTTGGATCACCGGGCGCGAGAACTTCGCCGCCGCGATCGACCCGCACTGGCCAATAGGTGAAGCGATCGGTCTCATCGCGCGGACCGACGATCAATCCAGGACGAATGATCAAGGCTTTCCCGGGAAACCATTTCTCGGCTTCTTTTTCCGAAAGCGCTTTGAGCGGGCCATAAGTTTTGAACCCGGAGGCGCGAACCGCTTCGATCGTTTCCTTGTAGGGATCGGCGCCATCATATTTCTCCGTCGGCGCGGTTTCATCGACGCCGGTTTTCACTTCGCCGTAAACCGAGATCGTCGAAATGAAAACGTAACGCTCGACGTTGTCCTTGAGGATTTGCGCGGCATCGCGCACCCAGGCCGGCACGGTCGTCGGATTGTCGATCACGACCTCCCATTGCCGATTCTTCAGCGCATCGAGCTTGCCGTTGCGATCGCCAGTCAACTGTTCGACTTCAGCTGGCAATTCGCCGGGATGCGTTTTACCGCGATTGAACGTCGTTACTTTGTGGCCGCGATTGAGCGCGTATTTCACTTGATACGGCCCGGTGAATCCGGTGCCGCCGAGAATCAAAATGCGCAAAGGTTTCACGGGCATTGTCGCGAACAACGATGACGATCTTGTGCCGAGCGCAACGGCTCCGGCGGCGGAAAGCTTGATGAAATGGCGGCGACTGGTTCTCTTCATGTTTGGCGATTACGAACGCAGGTTTGTCGTTGCAATCAAGATCAACTCGGGGATGTATGTTCCCGCTTGGCACAGGGTTAACGGTGGGAGTTAATCATAAAATCGACCGTTAGGCGGCAGTGACCTGCTCAGGTGAGTGCATGACTTGTCGCCGGTTTATAATTACCATAACGTGTGAAATAACAAAAATGACGACGAAAAATTGCGGCATTTTTTTCAAAAAAACCGGTTGCGCAGGCAGCGATCCTGCTCGATATAGCGCGCTGCTTATGTGGAAAGTCAGTGCCCTCCCCACGTATTTTATCATCCTTTCCGTATGCGGTTTGCTCTCAGCAACCGCGGCTCATGGTCAAGTGGTGACCTCGGCGAAGCAGAAATTCGTCTTCAAGGACGCCAACGACAAGACCGACTCGGCTGAGATCGTGACGGAATACGCCCCGAAGAAAATCACGCGTCCGGTCGCGAAGGCGGATCCTTCGATCAACCCAAAATTGATGCGAGCGGCGACCATTGCCGAGGAGCGTGCGCACGCGCATTCGCGCGAACAATGCTGGCATTACGTCAAGGAAGCGTTGGTGGCTTCCGGTGCGGTCGATTCCCGTCCGAAAACGGTCAATGCCAAGGAAGCGGCCAAGGAATTGGTCAACAATTACGGCTTCAAAAAACTTCCAGTGAAGGATCCTTACAAGGCCCCAGTGGGCTCGGTCCTTGTTTACAATAACAAGAAGGGCGCGGGCCACGTTGAGATCCGGACGAAACACGGTTTCGCCAGCGACTTCCGCTCCAAGGCTCCTTCGCCGCGTCCGTTGATCGGCGTTTACTCGAAGATGTAATTCTGGGCCCGAGCGGCCCTTAGATCTTCAAGCGAAAATTGTTTTCTCACCGCTGAATCGTAAAAACATTGAAAAATTTTAAAGAAAAATTTGCGTTCGGGTGGGAACCACTCTACTGGTCTCTCCTAATTCTTAGTTAAAAAAACCCTGTCTTCGCGGGGTTTACGTCGAATGCGCCTGAGGGTGGCTTCGTCTTATTATGGGTACGAGATTTTTTTTAATAGCTTTTGGCTTTGCTTTTTTGGCGACGACTCCGGTTTTTGCCGTGGAGAACTCGCTGCTTGCGCGGATCACTGTTTACTGGCCGGGCGAAGGGCAGCTTCGCGCGTGTTCCAATGGTGCGCGGTTGCGCGCTGGACATTGCGCGGTCGATCCAAAACGAATTCCCTACGGAAGCCGTGTCCAATTTCCCGACGCCACCTGCGTTGCGGTTGATAGCGGCCCGGCGGTGGTTAGCCGCGCGGCGGCCCGCTCCTGTGGACGAACTGCGGCGCAAAAGAGCGCCATCGTCATCGATCGCTTTTTCGAATCCAAGGAAGCCGCGCTTTCATGGGAGAGATCACATCCGCACTTCATGACCGTGCGCGTTCTGGCACCGGGTTCACGCCAGGAAACGACCGAAGAGGTAGCCACGCTGGAGGAATCCGAACGCCCGATCAAGGCTGCGCCAAAAAAGAATACACCGGGTTCGCTGCCGAAATTTGATTCCAGCAAGCTTCAGCTTGGTCTCCCCCTCGATTCTGTCCTTCAAGCCAACCATCGCAGAACATGATGAAACGATTAGCCCTAATATTCCTGACCGGTATAGCCGCTGTTCCGAGCGGTTTTGCTGTCCAAAGTACAAAGAACAGTTCGCTCCTCGCCCGCGTCACGGTTTACTGGGCGCGCGGTGGACGCGGAGCGGACCGTTACAGTCGCCAGCACAAGTCCTCGACCGGCACGCGTTTGCGCGTCGGCCATTGCGCGGTTGATCCCAGAAAAATTCCGTATGGCAGTCGCGTCGTGATGCCTGACGGCACAACGCTCGCGGCAGTCGATACGGGCAGGGCGGTGCGGAACCGCAAGGCCGCCCGCCGGTCTGGCCGGAGCGTGGACGAACGCAACGCACTCGTGATCGACAAATTTTTCGAAACCAAAGGACAAGCCTTGGCCTGGGCAAATTCGAATCCGCCGTTTGTAAGCGTGAAAGTGATTTCGCCAACCGCTCCGGCTGTTGCCAATACCAACATTACGAATTCTCGTCCGATCGCTTTGACTCGGCCAACTGCAGTTAAGTCTGGCGGCGGGGCTTCGGTCGGCGCGATGACGGTCGCTAGCAACACGCCAGCAACTGGCCCGACTGGCGGCATTATTAGAAATCCGCTCGGCCGACTCGGCCGCTAGGATTGTTTGTTGTCAATTTCCCCTTGCGGAGTGGCACGTTCCCTGCAATAGAGACGCGGCGTGCGACGCATCATCGTCCTAACCAGTTTAGTTGCGGGATGCTTCGCCCCTATTGTCTCGCCGCTTCGCGCTGAAGGTCTGCAAAAGTCGACCGAGAAGTTCGTTTACAAGGATGCGAATGGCCGCGTCACCTCGGTCAAGATCATTCATCGTTACTGGAAGAAGCCGATCGTTCATCCGTTTGCCAAAGTTGATCCCCGCCTCGATCCGAAACTTACCCGCGCCGCGACGCTCGCGGAGGAGCGCTCGCATGCGGAATCGCAAAAGCAATGCTGGCATTATGTGAAGCACGCCTTGTTTTCGGCGGGCGTGATCGATTCCTATCCCAAGACAGCCTACGCGGCTGAAGCCGGCGATGAGCTGATGCAGAGCTACGGATTCAAACGCTTGCCAATCCGCGATCCTTACAAGGCGCCGATCGGCGCGGTGCTCGTTTACGGAAACCGGAACCATGGACACGTTGAGATTAGGACCAAGGACGGCTTCGTGAGCGACTATCACAGCAAGAATTGCTGCTTCTATCCGCTGCTCGCGGTTTACGGAAAATTCTAGCGGTTGCGCCGCAACTTCGCGCAGCTATCATTCGCGCAGGCAATGGAGTTTGCCTTCCCTTAGCGGAAAACCGCGTTGAGCTGATGACTCCTGCAACCAGGAGACCATTATGCTCGGATTCAAACAAATCTTAATCGTCGCTCTCGGCGGCGCAGTCGGTTCGGTGCTTCGCTACAAACTTGGCGGCTTTGCGTTGCACCACACGCAGTCGTGGAATTTTCCGGTGAGCACCTTCAGCGTTAACATCGTTGGCTGCTTCGCCATTGGAATTCTGGCCGCGTTGGTCGAACACCACGATCTGTTTTCGCCTTCAACCCGCTTGCTGCTCTTTACCGGATTGCTCGGTGGCTTTACTACCTTTTCCGCGTTCGGTTACGAAAGCGTATTTCTTCTAAGGCGTGGACTTGCTTTGGTGGCGGGCGGCTATGTCCTTCTCAGTGTGGTATGCGGACTCGCCGCGGTCGCTGGTGGAATGAAACTGATCGATCAATTTTGGCCACCGCATCACTAAACGGCCGCAACTAAGCGTAAACCACGAGATCGATTTCTTCCGGAAGCGAATCGGAGACTTCGCGGATCACGTTTCCGCGAAGCAAATGGATGAGCGCGTTTCGATGTGGCGCTCCTAAAATCAAACGCGAAGCGCCGAGTGTTGCGGCAAGATCGACAATCGTCTCCGCCGCAGACGGACTGACCGCATAGGCGAACAATGGCGGATGATCGCCCGCCTTTCGCTTTGCCTCATTGAAAATCCGGCTCGCTTCCTCGTCTTCCTGCCATTTTCGCTTCGCATCCTGCTCGGTCATGAACGCCTGCTCACGAACGAAGAGAACATAGAGCCGCGCTCCAAGGCGTTGAGCTTCGCGCAAGGCGAAATCGAGCGTGCGACCTGTCCCACGGATGGCGCACAGCATTGTTTCACCAGCGAGCGAGGGAATTGCAGCTTTGCTGGGCAAAATACTCTGCGGCGAAGCCGCAACCGGCTCAGGCGCTCTCGCCTGTTTTTTCATCCGACGTTCCAGAACCAAACCGCGCAAGATCAATCCAATGACCAGAATCGTAATTGCGAAATAGCGCGCGTTCGGTTTATCGATCAGCAGCGAGAGTTCAATCGCCGCCATCACCAAAAACGTCGCAAACATGAGCGTCCGTTGCCATGATTTGATGGACAATTTCCGATCGGTCGCGGTCGCGCCGAGATTGGTTGCGATCGCCCCGACGACACCGACCGCGTAAAGATCGGCCAACCCGGCCATGTCTTTGACCAAAACGACGAGCAACATCGGGACAATTGTCGCGAGCAACGTCGCCGCGTTCGGCACGCCCCATTTGTTCAACCGCTGGAAAATCTTCGGCAGCTCGCGATCGCGCGACATCAAGAACTGGATCGCAATAAGGTCGACAATTGCGGTGTTGACGGCGGAAAGCAGAAGCAATCCAAAGACAACGCTGACGATGATCCCGAAAACATGACCGGAAATCGCCCCGAGTGACGAACCGACAAATATTTGACCCATGTAGCGCAGCATGTAATCGCGCACGCCTTCGGCGCCGGGAGCGTTGACGTCGCCATTCGAAATCTGCAGTCCGCCCAAGGCGTGCATCGCCAATCCGAGCAACGCCGTGAAAACACAGACCTCGATCATGACGATTAAGATTGCCGGCGTTGATGTTTTAACGACGCAGGGATTCTCGTCGGTCGAGCCGGGGTCGAGTTTCATCACGCCGGTCGCGTTGGCGATTGCCTCTACGCCGGAAAGCGCGAGCACTATTCCGACAAAAGCCGCCCAATTCTTGCCGAATGAATCGTGCAGGGGTTGGAGGTGACCGGCTGCCTCCCCAAGATGCGGCAGAGCAAACAATCCGAGGGCGATGACCACAATCACGGTCGGAATCGAGACCAGAAACGCCAGCCCACCGGTCTGCTTCGGTCCCATGAGATTGAGCAAACCGATGAGCAGGATCGACATGGCCGCGAATTTTTCCGGATGCGGGACGCCGAGATATTGAAACGCGGACAGGGCACTGATCGCCGCCGTGACCAAATAATCGGCGATCAACAAAAACGCGCCGACGATCGAAATCACTTCACTGCGATGACGCACGCTGGCGTAAACACCGCCGCCGTCCGGATACAGTCGGCAGATCACCATGTAGTTGAGCCCGACGAGCGCGGTCAGGACGCACATTGCCGCGATCAGCCAGAATGAGGAGTAACCGGCAACCGCGAAAGCGAGACCGATCACGTAGGCTTTGCTCGTGCCCCAATCGCCGTACAAAATCGCCGCCGCGCGTTTCCAATCGACATTACGCGGCCGCTTAACGTGGGTCGGGATCATTAGTAATGAACAATGCAGTCCACAGAACCCACCAATTGGCTCCGGCGCGTGCTGTTGTTGAACACATCCTCGCCGTAAGAATGATCAAAACGCAGTTCAGGACGCAGCGTGATTAATTTATTCGGCCACCATGTAATGCCGACTGAATGCTCGGAGTACTTCGTCGCGTGGCCCGTGCGGCTGCCAACGATGTCATCGTAAAATTCATTGCGGACGGTGAAGAAAGTTGCAGGCGCGATGCGGAACATCGTGTAATTCAAAATCCCCCACTCCGGCGCGTACCCGCGTTTCTCTGGAAACGATCCGCTCTGAAACGGAACGCTGCTCGTCGGATGGGTCTTCGCGTCGTTCATATACATATAGAGCGCTTCGGTCGCGGTGTAGATCTTGTCGTTGAATTTGTGCGTCCAGGTTCCAACGATTTGCTGCAAATTGTTGTAGCCAAACTCACCGTTGTTAAACGCGTTGTCGCCGGCGTAGATCGAATCCATTTGGTTCGGCGACGTCCACTGAATCATGACCGTACCGGTCGGTTGATTGCCGGGGTCATCTTGCCAAAGCGCGACATCGGTCCCGTTGGATAATCCAATTTGAATCGTCCACTGCTTGTCGATCTTGGTGGTCGTGAAAATTCCGGTCTGCGTATAATTGTCGAATCCATAAACAATCGAGTGACTCGACATGAGATTGTTCGGCGCAAGCTGCGCTTCGATGTCCGGCTCAGAGATGATGCGCCCAATTCGGACATTCATTCCCTGAAAAATCTGCGGGAAGTAAACGTCCGCGTAAATCATCGGCAGATCGAAGCCGTAATAATCATTTTCGTGGAGCAATTGGTGGCTTAGAAAGCCGCGCGAAATCATGAAGCGGTAGTCGAGTCCGTAGACGCCGCTGATGCGAAAGCCCCAATCGATGTGATCGGTCTGGTTCTCGTCGGGGACGCGCTCGAGGTAGATCACGAACTGATTTTGCTCCACGCGATTCGGGCGGAGGTCGTAAATGAGCGGGAAATTCGCGTTCGGACTGCGCCTGGTGTTCGTGGACGTGCTCAGGTTGAACGAAAAATCTTCCCAGCCATAAATCTGCACACGCGATTTTTTCCACGCGTCGCCGCTCGATCCGGCGTAGATCGTTTCCATGAGCGGCCACGGTCCGACATTTCCGGGATCGCCGATGATCGGTGTGCCGCCGATTTGCCAATCGCCTGATGGAAAGGGCGGCGAATCAAATGGCGCCGGTGGAATCCGACGGACCGGCGGCGAAGCGGACGGATCATAGGCTGGCGATTGCAAATCCTTTGCGAACGCATCGAACAAACGCTGGCCAAACCAGTCTGCGCCAAGCGCGACGGTCACGTTCGAAATTATTATTCCGACCGCAATCCCAACTCTCGTCAGGCTCAAATATTTTCTTCCGATTCCAAACAAGGCGGACTCGCGCGACGAGCAGCCTTACTTTGCGGAGCCGATTCCCACGACTTCCTTTGCCCTTTAATGATGCTGACGAGGTTAGCTGTCGGGCTGGAGCCACTAAATACTCTCGATGCCGCGCATCGTTCGCCCCGATCCTTTCGGAATTGGGTCCCCCGCTGACTCGATCCAGTCGAATCATTAAGCGAAACAAAGAACTGAGCGAACGTTCAAGCGGCCAATGAATTAGGTCAAATCGACTGAGCCGGACGCGATACTACATTGTCGACCTTCGCTTATATATGGATGGAGCCTACGAGGGAGGAATGAGAAACCGCTTGTCAGGCGCAGCCACCTATGAACAGTCACCCACGCCCAAATGGCTGATCTGATTATCACCGAGAGCGGTGCGGTGCATCGCCCGCGCAACGTCGATTGGAAACGCGCCGCCGCGTTGCTCTACGGCGACTGGGGCACAAGCAAAGCCTACGTCATCGGCCTGGCGTTTTTGGCCGCCGGATTTTCTTCCCTGCCGATCATTCTCGCGGTCTGCGCGCTGACCGGTTTGGTCGGGATCAATTACATTGTCATCTGTCGCCATTTTCCAGATGGCGGCGGGGTTTATTCCGCAGCGAAGTCGCAGGGTCGCTTACTCGCGGTCATTGGCGCGCTTCTTTTGCTGGCGGATCTAACGGTCACCGCCGCGCTCAGTGGTTGGTCTGCCTTGAGTTACATCACTTCGGGCGCCGAGCACATCGCGTGGATCAAATTTCTCCGCGATCACATCGCCCTCGCCACTATCGCGATGCTTTTGATCATGGGACTGATCAACTTCTTCGGTCCGAAACACTCAGGCAGCTTTGCCGTGGCGCTCGCAATTCCAACGCTGATCATCGTGATCGTACTAATCGCGTTCAGTGCGCCGCATCTGACCACAAAATTTCTCCAACCGCGCCACGAAAGTCTCGGCGCACTTTGGGTGCAATTTGTCGGAGTGATCCTCGCCCTCTCCGGCGCGGAATCGATCGCCAACATCACCGGCGTGATGAAGCTCGATCCCGGATCGACCATGGACAAACCGAGCGTCGCGCGCGAATCACTCAAAGCGATCATTCCGATCGCGATCGAAGTAGTTGTCGGCACGGTGTTGCTCGGCTGGGCGATGTTGTCCCTGCCATCGGTGCTCGGAAAAACTTTGCATCTTACGGATCCGTCGTCGGTCTCTTCTGTTCTCCAACTCCGAAGCGAAGACATGCTGCGTTTTATCGGCGAACAGTTTGCGACCGCGACATTTTCGCCAGGTGTCGGCGCTTTCTTTGGATGGGTTGTCGGAATCGTTTTCTTCCTGCTTCTGCTCAGCGCTGCTAACACTGCCATCGTCGCGATCATCGGTTTGCTCTACATGATGTCGCGCGATCACGAGATGCCGCGGCAATTTCGCCGCTTGAACTCGCACGGCGTTCCGATTTATCCGCTCTTGATCGGGGTTGGCTTTCCAACCGCGGTGCTCTTGTTCGTGGCCAACTTCACCGCCTTGGCAGGCCTCTATGCGATCGGCGTCGTCGGCGCGATCGCAGTCAACGTCGGTTCCTGCTCGTTCAATCGCACCGCTGGATTCACCTGGTACGACCGCCTCCTTTTTGGCGTCACGTTCTGCATTTTGTTTTTTGTCGAGCTGACGCTGGCGCACACCAAACCTGACGCACTTTTCTTCGTGGTTGTCGTGTTGGGCGTCGGACTCGCAGTCCGCGCTTACACATTGAAGCGACAAGGTCTAACGACCCTGACGGTCACGCGCGAGGTCGCGAAGATGGTGACGCCCACGCTCGCGGGGTCCATGCAATCGCGTTTGGCCGAAGGGCAAAAAATCATGGTGGCGGCGCGCGGCATTACGCCCGTGCTCAGTTTCGCGCTCGATGAGGCACAGTTGCGCAAAGCGTGTCTCTTCGTGCTCTACGTGAAAGAGGTCGCAATTTACTTTACTGCTGCTGGCACACGGCTTGGTCGGGCGCAATGGCAGGACGATCCCGAAGCAAATGCCATCATGACCAGTGTAATGAAGCTCGGGGAAGAACGCGGCGTCCCCGTCGTTCCGGTTTACGCGGTCAGTCAGGACGCCGCCGCAACGATTGTCGATCTTTCGGCGACGATGGGCGTTGATTACCTCGTCCTTGGCGCATCGCAGCGCACGGCAATGACGAAGTTGATGCGCGGGAGCGTCGCCACCAACATCGCCCAGCATCTGCCGGATACGATTCAGCTTTTGATCTTCGGTTAAACATGACCGCCGAACCTGTGCGCATCGCGATGTGGTCAGGTCCACGGAACATTTCCACCGCGATGATGCGCGCGTGGGGCAATCGAGGCGATACCGCGGTCGTGGATGAGCCGCTTTACGCCTACTATTTAGAGAGAACGGGCAAAGATCACCCGATGGCGGCAGAAGTCCTCGCTCAAGGCGACACGAATTGGCGAAAAATTTCGATCCACCTGACGAAGGAGCCAATCCCCGCCGGTAAACGCATCTATTTCCAAAAACAGATGACGCATCATCTGCTCCCGGATATCGATCGCGCGTGGATTGTCGATCTTACGAACTGTTTTCTCATCCGCGATCCGCGAGAAGTGATTCTCTCTTATATTAAGAAGAACCCGGAGCCGGCGCTGGAAGATCTCGGATTTGTTCAGCAATGCGAGATCTTCGATTTCGTGAGCAAACGAATGAATTCCACGCCGCCGGTGGTCGATGCTCGAGATGTTTTGAAGCATCCCGAGCAAACTCTACGAGCTTTGTGCAATGCGATCGGCGTGGAATTTGACAAGGCGATGCTCAGCTGGCCACCTGGGCTGCGCGAGACGGACGGAATTTGGGCAAAACATTGGTACGACGCGGTCGCGCAGTCGACCTCTTTCGAGCCTTACAAACCGCGCGAAGGAAATATTCCAGACACGTTATGCGCGATTTACGACCAATGCCGGACGTGTTACGAACAACTTTACCGCCATCGCCTAACCTAAATGCAGCAGACGTTTAATCCGAAGAACAAAGACCTGATCGTCAACATCAACGGCGAGCTGGTGCATCGTGACAAGGCCGGCGTGAGCCCGTTCGATTCAGTGGTGCAAGGTGGCGATGCGGTCTGGGAAGGGTTGCGACTCTATAACGGCCGGATCTTCAAATTGCTCGAACATCTCGATCGATTAGAAAAATCGGCGCGGGCGATCGCGATTGTCGATCTTCCGCCGCGCGAGAAGATCATCGAAGAGCTCCAACGCACGCTCGCCGCGAACAAGATGCGCGACGGTGTTCACATCCGGCTGACAGTTTCGCGCGGTATAAAGATTACATCCGGAATGGACCCGCGCTTAAATCAAAATGGCGCGACCTTGATCATTCTGGCTGAGCACAAGGCGCCGGTTTATTCTAAAGACGGTTTGAGGCTCATCACGGCAAGCGTGCGAAGGCCGCCGCCGGAGGTTTTGGATGCGCGAATTCACCACGCGAATTTACTGAATTCGATTTTGGCGAAGATCGAGGCGAACAACGCCGGCGTGGACGACGCGCTCATGCTCGACACGAATGGGTTCGTCGCGGAGACGAACGCGACAAATGTTTTCATCGTGCGCAAAGGCGATCTCGCGACGAGCAAACCGGTGGCGTGTCCGGAGGGAATCACCCGCGCGACAGTGATGGAGATCGCCGCCGCGGAAAAAGTCCGCTGCGTCGAGGCCGACCTTTCGCCGGTCGATGTTTTAAGCGCCGAAGAAGTTTTTTGCACCGGCACGATGGGCGAGCTCGCGGGCGTTGTTAAGATCGACAATCGCCAAATCGGCGACGGCACAGTGGGCCCGATGACCAAGCGGTTGAGCGAGATTTACGCGCAGCGCACATCGAAAGAGGGCGTGCAGGTCGTCGATTGATTATTCGGCGCGCAGTGCTTCCACCGGATCGACCATCGCCGCGCGGCGTGCGGGAATAAGGCAAGCGACCAGCGACACCGCGCTCATGATCGCAGCAGCGCCGAGGAGAATCGCCAAGTGGAGTGGCGGCACGTCAAACAAGACAGTTTGCATGGCTTTCCCGGCAAGCCACGCCCCGAGCAATCCGAGAAGAGTTCCCGCGACGAGAAGCCGCAGGCCTAACGAGAGAAATTGCGCTCCTATCTGTTCCCGTTGTGCGCCGACCGCCATGCGAATGCCGATCTCGCGCGTGCGTTGCGCAACCGAATAACTCAGCACGCCATACGTTCCGATGGCCGCAAGCAGCAATGCGACGCCGGCGAAAATTCCAGCGAGCAATGCTGGCGAGCGTCGCGTGATCAAGCTGTCCGCGATGCGCGTGTCCATCGAACGAATGTTATCGACCGCGAGTAAGGGATGCGCTGCGTGCACCAGCTTGCGCAGCGTTTCGGCGAACGCTTCCGGACGCTGGCTCGTGCGCGTGACGACGAAAATACTGGCGTGGTCGCCGCGATCGGAAGCGTATGGCAGATAAACCGCGCCTTGCCCCTGCGCTTCGGTGAGCGCGGCTTGCTTCACGGCGCCGACGACGCCGACAATTGTAAACATCCGTGCGTCGTCTTTTTCGTCGCCGAGCGCGATCCTTTGACCAAGCGCACCGCCGTTAGGCCAGTAACGCCGGGCCAAATCTTCGTCCACCACACAGACGCGTTCCGGGCGGTGGGAATCTGCCGAAGTGAGGAAGCGTCCTTCGCGCAGGTCAATGCCGAGGGCCGAGAAGTAATCGCCATGAACGGCATAGGAATAATGGCCGTGGATTGATTGACCCGGCGGTGGCACATAGCCCTTTGGTGTGACGGCGGTTTTGCCGCTGTCGCCGCTTAGCGGAATGTTCGTGATCGTTCCGGTGGCGGCTATTCCCGGTTGCTGGCGGATGGATTCGAGCAAGCGATCGACGATGCCGACTCGCTCCCGCTGCAGATCCCATGAGACGGTGCACTCGCCGGTGAGAACGTGATCTGGGCGAAATCCTGGCGAAACCGCCATCGCTTTTTTCAGGCTCAGACCGAGCAGAGCCGCGCCCGCGAGCAAGACAAATGCGAGCGCAATCTGCGCGACGATAAATCCGTGGCGAAGCCGTTGCGCGGCGCGGCTAATTGTGCCGGTGCGCGATTCCGATTGGAGCGCATGCGCCAGATGAGTGCTCAGATTGAACCAGGCGATCGGCACCGCGATGACGATTCCGAGAACCACAGCGCCCGCGAGACCGATGGACGCCAGCCATCCATTGAACGCGATGTGCGCGCCCAGCGGCAAGCGATCTGCCCCGAGAACTTCGAGCAATCGAATTCCCCACGCGCCCACCGCGAGACCGAGCAATCCGCCGACGAAAGTCAGGAGAACGGTTTCGATCATTACCTGTCTCACGACATGTGCGCGACTCGCGCCCATCGATCGGCGGATCGCCATTTCTTTCGCACGTCCGCTCGCGCGAATGAGAAGAAGATTTACTAAATTAACCGCGCCGATGAGCAGGAGAAAAAATACTCCGGCCTGCATTAGCCAGAGGGTTGGACGAATGGACCGCACGTGTTCAGCGTGCAATGGCCTAACGAGTGATCGGAAGCCGGCTTCGGCCATCATTTTCGCTTCAGGATTATCTTCCTCGACGGCGGCATTGTGTGCATCAATCTGGGCTTGCGCTTCCGTGATCGTCGCGCCCGGTTTTAACCGCGCGATCATGTGCGTGCCGCCGCCGCCAGAGTGGCGCGCTTTCGGCCCACGCTCTTCCATACCGGATTTTATCGGAAGAAAAACGCGCGCCTCGGACGAGAGAAAACGAAAAGCAGGAGGCAGGACGCCAACGATCTTTCTTGGGATACCGTTTATGCGGGTATCACGACCCAGAATGTTTGGATCGGAATTGAAACGCTCCCGCCAGAATCCGTCCGTCAGGATAATCACGTTCGTATGGGGGTCGGTCTCTTTATCGGTGAAGTTGCGACCGATGGCGGGCTTAACACCAAGTGTCGTGAAAAATTCCGGCGAAATGCGCACGATTTCTTCCTGTTGCATGGAGCCCGGATCACCGACGGTTTCGGCTCTCTCCATATACATGGAAAGGCTCTCGAAGGCCGGAATGTTGCCGCGCCGTTCGTAGTAGTTGGTGATCGACGAGCCGTCGTTCTCGACGCCGGCTTTCGGATAGGTGTTGAAAATCGTCACCAGTCGATCGGATTGCGGAAACGGAAGCGGCCGGAGCAGAATTGAATCGATCACCGCGAAAATGGCGAGGTTCGCGCCGAGACAAATCGCAACAGTGGCAAGCGCCGTCGCCGTGAACGCTGGCGATTTACGCAGCTGGCGAAAAGCAAAGCGAACGTCGTTCATCGATTGCGTTTACTCGTAACGCAAAGCGACCATCGGATCGACAGCCATGGCGCGGCGCGCGGGAAACCAAGTGGCGATAAGCGCGGCCGCGCTCAGGACGATCGTGACACTGGCGTAAATCCAAACATCATGTGCGCTCACGCCGTAAAGCAGGCTCGACATCAAACGCGTGACTCCAAGCGCGCCCAAAATGCCGGCGAGCAAACCGATTCCGATCACGGCAAAGCTTTGGCGCATGATCATTGTCATCATATCGATCTTTTGCGCGCCGAGCGCCATGCGAATTCCAATCTCTCTCGTCCGCTGCGCCACCATGTAGGCGATCACTCCATAAATTCCGATCCCAGCCAGAATCAGGGCGACGCCGGCGAAGGCGCCGAGCAGCATCATGTTAAAGCGCGGCTGGGCCAGAGTTGTGCCGATGCGGCTCTCCAATGGTTCGAGAGTCGGAACGAATAGATCCTTGTCGAACTCGTGAACAATATTGCGCAATGAAGTCTGAAGACCGACTGGATCGACCGCCGCTGTGCGAATGACGACATCCATCCGGCGTTCTGGATCCTGCGCTGCAGGAATGTAAAACTCCGGCAACGGCGCTACCGCAAGCGATTCGTGCCGCGAGCCGCCAACGATTCCGATAATTTCCTTCGGCGCCGTTGGCTTTCCGTCCTCAAGACTGTTCAATGTGATCTGCTGACCGAGGGCTTTGCCATCCGGGAAAAATTTTGACGTGAGAACATCGTTCACAATCACGACCGGCGGTGAATCTTTCGTATCGTGGGAATTGAAGTCTCGTCCCCTCAACACCGGCGTCGCCATTGCTCGGAAATACTCCGGCGTAATTGTCAGGTGCGAGGCCACGAAGTCTTGTCCGGGAGGACGCGGTGGCTGTCCGACGATCGCAAAAGCGGATCCGCTGTCGTTATTTGAAAACGGCATGGGAAAAGCCGCGCCAGCGGCTTCCACTCCGGGCAATGCAGTCAATTTGGACAAAGTCTGTTCGAAGAACTGTCGATGTTTCTCCGGCTCGGGGTATTTCGCTTTTGGCAAAATCAGTTCGGCGACAAGAGCGTGCCGCGGATTGAAGCCCGGTTTCGTCGCGCGAAGATTGGCGAAGCTTTTGATCAACAAACCGGCGCCAGCGAGGAGTAGCAACGACAACGCGACCTGCGCGATGACGAACAAGCGGCGAAGATGATGCGACTCAGGTCCGACCGCGCCACGGTTCCCCTCTTGCAGAGACTCGTTCACGTTTGGCCGCGTCACTTGCAGCGCCGGAACCAAGGCGAAGAGAACCGTGCTGAAAATTGTGGCGGCGAACGTGAATAAAAAGACCGGAGCATTGATCGCGACCTCGCCGAGGCGCGGAACGTCGCGGGGGCCAAAGACGCGAAGAAGATCGATTCCCCACCAGGCGATGAGCAAACCGCCCGCGGCGCCAAAGATCGACAATAAGAAACCTTCGCCGAGAAGTTGCCAGACCATCCGCGAGCGACTGGCCCCAAGGGCGGTCCGAATTGCGATCTCGCGTTGCCGGGCAGTGGCGCGAGCGAGGAGAAGATTGGCGACGTTGGCGCACGCGATAAGCAAGACAAACCCAACTGCGGCGAGAATTGTAACCAAGGCCGGACGTACATCGCCGACGATGTCGTCATGCAATGAATACACGAGCTCGGATCGATCGGTGTTCGATTTCGGATATTGATTCGCCAATCGCGCGGCAATCGTTTTCATTTCCGCGTCGCATTGCTGGACCGTAACGCCCGGTTTCAATCGACCAACCATGCGAATGAAATGGGAGTCGCGTTTATTGACGTACTCCGGCACGAGCGGATGCAGCGGCTGCAAATATTCCGCGCGCTCGCCTTCGACGGGAAATTGGAACCCCGGCGGCATAACTCCGAGCACGGTGTAGGAACGCCACGACATGCTGACCTGTTTTCCGACAATGTCGGGATCGCTGTTGAAATAAGTTTTCCACGCGTAATCGGTCAGCACGACCACTCGCGCGTCAACGTTGTCATCTTCGCGTGTGTAGACGCGACCGCGCGCCGGCGGAATCCCGAGCACGGAAAAAATGTCCGAGGTGATGGCGACACCCTCAAGCTGGCGCACCTCTTCGGTTCCATTGAGCACGGCGCCCGCGCGGGTGAATGCCACCAACCCCGAAAGAGTCTGCGATTGGTCGCGAAGATCGACATAATCCGGAACCGATTCGGTTTCTTTCTCCAGTTTATCATTCGCTACCCGCGACCAAACAGCCACGAGCTGATTTGGTTTTGGAAATGGAAGCGGATGAAGCAGTACCGCGTCAATCACGCTGAAGATGGCGCTGTTGGCGCCAATGCCGAGAGCGAGAGTTAGAATGGCGATGATGGTGAAGCCCGGCGCTTTCACCAGCATTCGGAGCGCGTATTTCAAATCGGCGAACATGATCAGTCTCCGAGTTATTCGGTGCGCAATGCCTGGACTGGATCGACGAGGGTGGCGCGCCGCGCCGGCAACAAACAGGCGAGGAGCGCGATGGCCGCCAGAAGTATCGTGGCGCTGCCGAGCAGCGCCGGATTGTTTGCCGAGACTTCGAAGAGTTGTGACTTGAGCAATCGTCCGAGCGCAAATGCGGCCACGATTCCGATCGCGAGTCCGATCAGGACCGGTTTCATTCCCTGACTGATGATCAGGCGCAGGACGTCGCGCGTTTGGGCGCCGAGCGCCATGCGAACGCCGATCTCGCCGGTGCGCTGCTCAACGCTGTAAGCAACTGCGCCGTAAATTCCAATCGCGGCGAGGGCCAACGCGACTCCGGCAAAAATTCCGAGCAACCAGGTCATCAAGCGCGCTTGTCCGAGCGCTTGCGCGACGACTGCGTCCATGCTTTGCGGCACCGCGATCGCGAGACCGGGATTCACTTTCAGCAACGCGCCTTGCACCAGCTTCGTCACCGCATCCACCTTGAGATTGCTGCGCACGGTGATGTTCAGGAATGGAAAATTCTCCTGCGCCCACGGCCGATAAAATTCCATGCCGGGCGCCTCCTTGACCTGGATGGAGCGCACGTCACCGACAATGCCGACAATTTCACACGGCACTCCGAGACTCGTCGCAAGCAGCGTTTTTCCGATCGGGTTTTCGTTTGGATAAACTTTCTTCGCGCCGGCCTGGCTAATCAGACAAACCATCTGCCCGTCGGCCACATCGTGCTCGTTGAACTCACGTCCCGCCAGGAGCGGAACGCCCCAGGTTTTGAAATAAGCGGGCGCAATGTCATGACTGGGTGCGCTGGCACGTTGCTCGATTGGCGGAACGTCGCGGTCGCCACGCGCATAAAGTGTTCGATTGCCGCCGGCCAACGGAATGTCACCACTCACCGTCGCGGTCTCGAGACCCGGAGTATCGCGCAATCCATCGAGCAGTTGCTCAACCAGACGCTGGCGTGAAGCCGGGTCAGGATATTGCGAAACTGGAAGCGTGATCCCGCCGGTCCACAGATTTTGCGAGCGAAATCCGATGTTCTGCTGAGTCAATCGGACAAAACTGGTGATGAGCAGGGCGGCGCCAGCCAGAAGCGTCACCGACAACGCGACCTGCGCGCCGACCAAGATTTTGCGAAAGCGTTGTTGGCGCATGC
This sequence comes from Chthoniobacterales bacterium, assembly GCA_035257485.1. Lineage (GTDB taxonomy): Bacteria > Verrucomicrobiota > Verrucomicrobiia > Chthoniobacterales > UBA10450 > AV40. The sequence continues at coordinate 6,928 of DATEWZ010000072.1, read as the reverse complement.
TGCCACTGGTTCCGCGGCCGCCTTCTTTCAAGCCTTCCACCAAGTCGGCGTGCGATCCCTGCATCGCCGGATAAATTCCCATCAGCAAACCGGTCAAGATCGACAATCCGATCGTGAAGAAGAGGACCGGGATCGACAGACTGGTTACGGTGTTCGCTTCCAACGGCAGGAAATTGGCAGCCATCGTTGGAACGAGCGGCACCAGACGCCACGCGACGAAAGCTCCGACCAATCCCGCCAACAGACTGACGAGCAGACTTTCGAAGACAAACAATCGAACAACGCTCGCGCGCGAAGCGCCGATTGCCATTCGCAATGCGATTTCCCGGCGACGGCCGCTGAAGCGGACGAGCAAAAGATTGGCGACATTGCTGCAAGCGATCAGCAAGACAAAACAGACCGCCGCAAAAAGGGTGATGAACCCGGCGCGAATATTTTCAGTCACGTCCTGGGGGAGCGTTTTCAAAGTACTCGTAAATCCGCTGTCGATCTTGTTGAGGTTTTGCGTGCGATAACTTTGGTCGAGCGAGGGCAGTGCCGCGCGCGCCTGCTCGAGGGTAACGCCCGGTTTCATCCGCCCGACCACGCGAAGGAAGCTGGTGCCGCGCATCAATCGTTCGTAACTGAAGCCAGGAAGTTGAAACGGTTTCGTCGTCCAAACTTCCGCGATCGGGTTCGCGCCAAACCAGTTCGCCGGCATGTTCGGCAAAACCCCGACGATCGTGTGCGACACGCCATCGAGCGTGATGCTTCGCCCGAGCACGTTTGGATCGCCACCGAGGCGTTTCTGCCAGAAATTCCTGGTGACTAACGCGACGTCAGCGCCTTCCTCTTCCTGTGGTAGAAAATTGCGTCCGAGAATGGGACGGACTCCGAGCACATCGAAATAGTTTGCGGTTAATCGGCCGCCAAATACCTGAACCGCATCACCAACGCCGGTGAGCGTAAAGGCGAAGAAGTTTTCGCCTGCCAGGCTTTCAAGCACTGTTTGGCCATCCCGAAAATGTTGGAAGCGCGGCGCCGAGACCGGGAAGTCAGTCAAATCGCGCGATTTGTCGCCGCCAAACATATGGACGACGCGAGCCGGCTCTTTGAAAGGCAGTCCTTTGAGAAACAAATCGTTGATCAAGCTGAAGATTGCCGTGTTCAATCCGATCCCGAGCGCGAGGGTGAGGATCGCGATCGAAGTGAACGCGGGCGATTGTCGAAGTTTGCGAAACGCGAATTGAATATCCTTCATGGCAGTGGGTGGTTGAGTTTTGTTAAATTCATTCAGCGCGAAGGGCTTTGACTGGATCGACGAGGGTGGCGCGGCGCGCGGGCAGCAGGCAGGCCAGAAATGCGACTAAAGTCAGGATCGCGCTGACGATGAACATCGTTCGCAAATCAGTCGCGCCGATTCCAAAGAGAAGACTTTGCAGCAATCGAGTGGACGCGAACACTCCGATCAATCCAAGAACGAGGCCGATGCCGACAAAACGCATCCCCTGCAAAACAATCAGGCGCAATACGTCGTAACGTTGCGCGCCGAGCGCGAGGCGAATTCCGATTTCCTGCGTCCGCTGCGTGACCGAGTAACTCATCACGCCAAAAATTCCAGCGGCGGCGAGGAGGAGCGCGATTAGCGCGAACAGACCGACCAGCATCGCGTTCAGCCGCGGCTGAGCGACTGATTGGGAAAAATAATCCGCCAAGGTACGCGTCCGATAAATCGGAACGTCCTTATCGATTTCGGCGACCGTTCGGCGCAGCGTGTTGGTCAACGATTCCGGATCCATTTCCGTTCGAACGAAGATCGACATCGAACCAATTCCGAACTGCTGGTGCGGAATATAAATCTGCGGTCTCGGCGCGACGCGCAGACTGATCAAATGCATGTCGGCGATCACGCCAACGATTTCTCGGACGGGTGGTTTGTCGATTGAATCGGACCCGTTCGGAGTAATGCGTTTACCGATTGGATTTTCGCCGGGAAAATATTGTTTCGCGAAACTGTCCGAGACAATAACCACAGGGGGCGCATTTTTGTCGTCGCGCTCTGTGAATCCGCGACCCAGCGCGATTGGCGCGCGCACGGTCTGGAAATAATCAGGCGTAACGACATTGACCTGAGCGACGGGTTGCTGGCCCTCTGGCAACGGACGTTCTTCGACATTGAAATTGAAACTGATGTCGCTGCCGCTCAGTGGAATCCACCAGGCCGCGGCCGCGGACCGGACGCCGGGAAGCACTGAAACGCGTTCGAGCAGCTTCTTGTAGAAGTTCTTCGAGTCATCCGACTTCGGGTAACTTTCATTCGGCAGCGCGATGCGCGCAGTCAGCACGTTTGTCGGGTCAAAACCCGCCGGAACTCTTTGTAAACGGAGAAAACTTTCGACGAGCAATCCGGCGCTGGCGAGAAGGACAAGCGCGAGCACAATCTCAATCACAACCAGGGCCGCTCGCGTCCGGCTACTGCTCGTGCCTTCACTCGAACCGCGCGCCGCCTCGTTCATGGATGTCGCCAGGTTGGGATGCGATGCGCGCCACGCCGGCAGCAGGCCGGCGACAATTCCAACCCCGAGGCTGATCAAAGCGGCAAAGGCAAGCACTCGCGGATCGGGCGAAATTTCGTCGATCCGCGGAATTCCCGGAAGAAATGCCTTTAACGCTTCGACACCCCAGATCGCAAACAGAAAACCGGCGAAACCTCCGAGAACTCCAAGCAGCGTGCTTTCGACAAGGAGCTGTTTAATGATCTGCCAGCGTCCTGCTCCAAGGGCGGCACGGATGCTGATCTCGCGATTGCGCGCAAGCGAACGCGCGAGCAACAAATTCGCCACATTAACGCAGGCGACCAGAAGAACGCAGCCGGCCATCGCGCACAACATGAGCAACGCCGAACACGTATTGCCGACCATCGCGCTCAGCTCAGGGATCACTTTCCCGCTCGTGTTCAGCTTTGGCGGATATTGTTGGTGCCACATGGCAGTAATCGTGTTGAGGTTCGCCTGGGCCTGTTGAATCGAGACGCCGGGCTTCAAGCGCGCGACGCAGCCGAAGAAATTCGTATCGCGCGATTCGGTCATCGGCTGCGAACCGTCTTTTTGCTTTTCACGCAAGATCGACATCGGTATCCAAAGTTCCGGCGGATTCGTAAAGCGGATCGGATAGGTAAAGCGCGGTGGCATTACCCCGATGACCTGATATTGCTGAGAGTCGAGGGTGACGGTCTTGCCGATCACTCCGCGATCGCCGCCAAATCGGCGTTGCCACAAATCGTGTCCGAGGATGACCACGCGATTGCCCGGTTCGTCTTCTTTCGGCAAAAAGACACGTCCGAGAAGAGGTTGAACTCCAAGCAGCGGAAACAAATCGGCCGAGACGGTTTCGCCTTGAACGTGAGTCGCCTCATTACCATCGCTCAGAGTGCTGACGCTCTGGTTGGTATAGAGACCGACGTGTTCGAAAACCTTCGTTTGGTCGCGCCAGTCGACGTAATCGAGATACGAGATCGACTCGATATCCGTTCCGGGATCGGCTTTGTCGCGCGTATCGAATTCGCCGAGCGCGACAAGATTCTGCGGTTCTTTGAACGGCAGCGGCCGCAACAATACCGCGTTGAGAACGCTGAAGACGGCGGTGTTGGCGCCAATGCCGAGCGCGAACGTTAAAATGACGATCCCGGTAAAGAGCGGTTGTTTCCCGAGAATTCGAAGAGCGAAGCGAATATTTTGCATAAGCTATTCGGACCGGAGAGCGATCACCGGATTGATTTTCAAAGCACGGCGCGCGGGAAAATAGCAAGCTGCGAGAGCCGCGACGGCAAGCAGCGCGGTGACGCTGGAGAAAACGAAAGGATCGCCCGGATTAACTCCGTAAAGCAGAGATCCAGCGAGTCTGGTCGTTCCAAACGCGGCAAACAACCCAAACCCGAGGCCGATTGCAGCTAAGAACATCCCTTGACGCAGCACCAGCTGGACGACCTGGCTCGTTTGTGCGCCGAGCGCCATACGAATTCCCAGTTCACGAGTGCGTTGACTGACAGAATAAGCCATCACTCCATACACGCCCATTGAAGCCAAAATGAATGCGAGCAGGCCGAGGGCTCCGAGCAACATGGCACCCATCCACGACGGCCAAAGCGCAACCGCCATGTGTTGCTGGATTGTTTTTTCGTAGGTGATCGGAATGTGAACATCAACCGCGCGGACAATCCGGCGAATTTCGCTGAGCATCACACCAGCCGGGCCGTTGGTGTGAACAAAGAGGCTGATTCCGGTGTCGGTGATGTCCTTCAGCGGCCAGTACACCATCGGCGTCGGAGTCTCGCCGAGCGTGGCTGCTTTCGAATTTCGTGCAATCCCGATCACTTCAATCGGTTCTTTGTTGATCATGAATCGAAATCGGCGTCCGAGCGCATCTTCGTTAGGCCAAAATTCCTGGGCCATCGTCTCGTCGATGATCGCAACGGGTGCGGCATTCTTTTCCGCGTCCTGGTTGGTAAAGTTGCGGCCGCGGAGAAGCTGAATGCCCATGGTCTGGAAATAGCCGGGCGTAATCGGACTGTAATTGGCAAACTTGCGATTGTGCTCGTCGTTCGGATCGCGACCATCGATCACAATGGTTCGCCCTTCACCGCCAAACAGTGGGACCCAGTTGTTAACATCAGCTCCGGAAACGCGCGGGTCATGACTGATTTGCTCCATGATCGCGCGCACGAGTTGAATGGAACGCTCGCTATCGTAGCCGGCCAGCACCGGATTGATGGTCACGATATCAAGATTGTCGGTGCGAAATCCGGGATCGATCGCCTGGGCCTTGTAGAACGACTTCAGAAACAAACCGGAGCCGATTAAGAGGAGCAGAGAAACAGCAATTTGTGCGACCACGAGCAAACTGCGCAGGTTCATGCGCGTGACGGCGCCGCCAGAAGTGGAAGCCCGTTCGCGCAATCCCTCGGTGAGATTCCAGCGCGCCATTTGCAAGGCTGGAGCCAATCCGAACATGATTCCGCTCGCGATGGCGACGGCCAATGAGACCGTCAGCACGCGCCAGTCAGGTGTTGGGTTGAGAGCAATTGGAAAAGGAGTTGGCGGAAGCAACGCGACCAGAAGATCGCCGAGGCAATAGGCGAGAATGACGCCACCGATCCCGCCGATAAGCCCAAGCAAAATACTTTCGGTGAGCAACTGTCTCACGATCCTTCCCCGGCCGGCGCCGAGCGCCAAACGAACCGCCATCTCGCGCTGGCGGGCAGTCGATCGCGCGAGGAGCAGGTTGCCAACGTTGGCGCACGCGATCAGAAGAATGCTCGTCGATGCCGCCAGCAAAAGAAGGGAGACGTTGCGAGCAAGATCTTCATTGTTCGGACCGCCGAGCCCTTGTGATTTGGCTGCCTCGAGCGACACCAGCGCGATCGAGCGTTCTTTGTTTACGTCCGGATAAGCTTGTTCGAGCTGTTTCGCGATCGTGCGCATTTGCGCTTGCGCCTCGAACATTGTCACCGCGGGCTTTAGTCGCGCGATGACGCTCATTAGCAATGCCCGGCGGGTGTCGAACCAAAAGTCACCGCCCGGCCGCGCCCATTGATGCATTGAAATGGGTAGGTAAACATCCGGATCAAAGCCGACATCAACGCTGGTGAAATCCGGCGGCGCAACGCCAATGACGGTAAAGGAATGTCCGTTGAAGGTGACCTGACTGCCGACAATTGCTGGATCAGCTCCCAGTTTTCTCCAGAACCTGTGACCGAGAACAACAACCGGATGGCCGTTAGGCGTTGAATCCTCCTCCGGCAAAAATGCTCGTCCCAAAACCGGTTTTACCTGAAGGAGATCGAAGTAGTTTCCGGTTACAAGCAAACCGCCCACGTTCAATGTGTTGGTGCCACGGGTCATTCCCATTCCGGCAAAGGTGTAGGCGGCGATGGAGCTGAAAACCGTGTTCTGCTTTTCGTAGTCCTGGAAATTTAAGTACGAGGTCGATAGATTGCCCTTAATGTGATTGTCCGTCGTAAAGACCTTCACTACTTCTTGGGAGCGGCCAACCGGCAAAGGGCGAAGCAGCAAGGCATTGATGATTCCAAAGACGGTTGTGTTCGCGCCAATTCCGAGAACGAGCGCGAAAAAGGCAACGAGTGAAAACGCCGGATACTTGAAGAGCATCCGAATCGCAAAACGCAGGTCGCTGATCATCGGGTTACTCCGTTCGCAGGGCGACGATAGGATCGATACGCGACGCGCGGCGGGCCGGGATCCAGGAAGCAAAGAAGGTCGCAGCAAAAAGCACCGCGCCAACGCCGAGATAGATCCGTGGATCGATCCAGTTGATTTCGAAGAGAACGCTTTGCAGGGCGCGCGAGACCGCAACCGCGCAAACCAAACCAATTGCCGATCCGATCAGGAGCAAATGCATTCCATGTGAGAGAATCAGCGCGCGGATCTGAGCCGGCCGCGCACCGAGCGCGAGTCGAATACCGATTTCAGGAACGCGTTTGAGCGTATTGTAAGCGAGCAGGCCGTAAAGGCCGATCGTCGCCAGCAGCAGCGCGAGCCCGGCGAAAACGGAAAACAGAAAACTTAAGAGACGTTGCGTGCCCCAGGTGTCGGCAACGCGGTCTTGCATAAGGCGAACGTCGAAAACGGGCTGAGCGGGGTCGATCGACCTCACAATGTCGCGTATTGGTTTTTCAAGCGACGCCGCGCCGGCGCCGGCGCGGACAAACAATCCGAACCCGGGGCGATACGCCTGGGTCATCGAACAGTAAATCAGCGGGAATTGAGTGTTTTCATCGAGTGGGTGAAACCGCATCCGCGCGACAACTCCGATAATTTCCGCAACGGCATAGCCTTCCTCGTCGTTCCCGACGTCAACCATCAGACGCTTGCCGATTGGATCGTCGCCCGGAAAAATTTGCTCGGCCAGGGTCTGATCAACAACAATCACG
>DATEWZ010000071.1:0-15899 GCA_035257485.1 Chthoniobacterales bacterium | reverse complement strand
GATCTGGCGGACCGGGTCGCCGGAGCCGATGGCGATTTGCGGCGAGACGTTTTTCTCGCGTAACCATTGGGCCTGTTTTTCCAAGGCCGCGCGCAACAAAGCTTCGTCTCCGGATTTCTCGGCAATGCCAAGAAGAGTTGTCTCCGCCTGCAACGGGCCGACGAAGGCCGCGCCTAGGCGGGTCGCGTTATCGGCCGCCGGCATTCCATCGCTGCAGATCAGGATCTTCATCGCGCTTACAATTTGTGACCACTGAGAAGGGTGTAAATAACAATGGCCGCGCCGATCAATGGCAACGGCACAAATGCGAGCCGGATTTTCGGCCCGGCAAAATATTGGGTGGAGATCGCGCCGATCTGCGCGCCGATCGCGGCGCCAGTGTGCATCACGAGCGCGATCAGTATGTCGACGTTGCCTTTGACCGCGTGAGTAAACGTCCCGTAGCTGGCGGAAATGATGATCTCGAACAGATCGGTGCCGACAGCGAGATGGGTTGGGACGCCGAGCACATAAACCATCGACGGCATTCGAATATAACCAGCGCCGCCGCCAAGAAATCCGCTGAAGAGTCCGCCGACGAACGCAACCAGCAGAATCACCCACAGCGATATCGTCACACCGGAGACCGGCAATTTCACCATCGGCCAAATCTTCATTCGCTGAATGGCGTGCGCGACGTGGCCGAACTCTGAGTGATCTCGTTTTCCTTTTTGCAGCCGGCCTTTCGACGACGCGAGGGTTTTGCGGCTTTCCCAAATCATGAAGGTCGAGATGCTCAGGTAAACCGCGATCGAGACGACACTGACCACGAGGTTCACGTTGCCGGCGCGTTTCAACATTTGGATCAATTGCGCGCCGACTTCCGCGCCGCCGATCGTGCCAACGGCCATGATGAGTCCGAGTTTTAGATCGACATTGCCGAGTGCGCGGTGGCGCTTCGCCGCGACGACCGATTTGCCGACGATATGCGCGAGATCCGTCCCGACGGCAAAATTCCAATCCAAGCCGACCGCGCGGAGCGCCGGCCCGGCAATAAAACTTCCGCCGACACCGAAAAACCCGCCGAGAATGCCGATGAGAAAACCGACGACGGCCAGATAGATCGGGCTGATGTGCGCGCCGGAAATCGGGAAGAGCATATGATTATTCGGAGCGACCGCGCAGAATTCGAAGTAAAAAGGTCGTCACGCTTTCAAGAACGACCGCCTGCCCAATGATGAGCAGGATCGCGACTCCGGCATACGTGTAGCGGTGCCGCAGCTCGAGCTGATGCAGCCATCCGCCAAGAAAATGGAGAACGAGAAAAAAATAGGCGATCACAAGCACGGCATAAATCGCGAGCTCAACCAAAAATGCGCGCAAGGTCTTGGCAGTTTCCTTAGTCACTTTTTGCAAATGCTTCGGATCGGACTGCGCTCATGGTCGCGTGCAATTTTGCGAAAGGTCAAATTCCATTGCGCCGAAACTCGATTTCCCTAACGTTTTGATCTCACTCAACGAATCAAACATGGCGGACGCGGCAAACAAATATCCAGAGAATGCACCGGGGAAATTCTATGTCGACGAACAATGCATCGACTGCGATTTGTGCCGCGAAACCGCGCCGGCCAATTTCAAAAGGAACGACGACGGGGGTCACTCCTTCGTTTATAAGCAGGCGGAAAATCCGGAAGAGGAAGCTCTCTGCAAAGAAGCCATGGAAGGTTGTCCGGTCGAAGCCATCGGCAACGACGGCACGTAGCTTCTCTTCCTCTTCCGCTTAATCTTAATCTGCGACGGCAACCGATTAAGAGGAAGAGGTAGAGGAAGAGTCCCATGGAAATACCCATCGCGCTGACGATCGCCGGTTCTGACAGCAGCGCCGGCGCCGGAATCCAGGCCGACCTGAAAACATTTAACGGGCTTGGCGTTTACGGCTTGAGCGCGATCACCTGCGTCGTCGCTGAAATTCCCGGCAAAGTTTCGCGCATCGAGCCGGTCGGCGCCGACATGGTTCGCGACCAAATCCACGTGCTCGTGAAAAATTTCCCGGTCGCTGCGATCAAGACTGGCCTGCTTTATTCGGCTGAAATTATCTCCACGGTCGCGAAATCAATGGTCGACCTTTTCCGAAAAGTTCCGCTCGTTGTCGATCCTGTGATCACCGCAACCGGCGGCGATCCGTTGCTCAAGTCCGATGCGGTGGAAGTTTACGAACGTGAATTGTTTCCCCTCGCGGCTTTGATCACACCAAATCTCGACGAAACGGCCCAATTACTTGGCGAGAAAATTCGGGATCGACAATCGATGGAGCGCGCCGGCGAAGAGTTGGCGCGCAAATTCAAAACAGCCATTCTGCTCAAGGGAGGCCACCTATCCGGCGAAAATTCGGTCGATCTTTTGTTCGCGAATGGAAAGATCACTAAATTTTCCGCGCCGTTCGTTCGTGGGGTGGCCACGCACGGAACCGGTTGCACGTATTCAGCCGCAATCACCGCCGGGCTCGCCATTGGAAAATCTCTGGAAGACTCGATCGTTGAGGCAAAGAAATTCGTGACGGATTGCATCACCGGCCATTTTCGCTGGCAATCAAACGCCGGATCAATAATCGACGCCTTAAACCACCGACCGAACAAGGACTAACGCTTTTTCTTCTTGTCGGTCTTTGTCGCGCGTTTCGCTTTTTTCCAGCGCTTCAATTGCATTGCTTCTTCGGCTGCGGCCGTTTCCGCCTGCTTTTTGCTTCGACCAGAACCTTTCCCGAGAACAATTCCCTCCCAAACCGCCTGCACCACGAATCGTTTGTCGTGCTCGGGTCCGCTTTGAGAAACAAGCTCGTAAACCGGACTTCGCGGCGAGATGCTTTGCAGCAATTCCTGCAAATTTCCCTTTGGATTGATGTCCACTGGCTCCTCCGCAACCTCAGCCAGATTTTTTTGCGCCTGCGCGAGAATAAACTTTTTCGCGTCCTCCAAACCGCCATCGAGATAAATCGCGCCGATCAACGCTTCGAACGCGTCCGCCAGCGTTGAAACACGCGTCCGACCTCCGCTCGCTTCCTCACCGCGCCCCATCAATAAAAATCGCCCGAGATCGAGCTCGATCGCGTGGCCTTTCAAAGCGTCACGAGAGACCAGGCGCGAGCGCAGTTTCGTCAGTTGTCCTTCCGGCTGGTCTTTAAAATGTCCGAAAAGGTATTCGGTGATGACCAGCTGGAGGATTGCGTCGCCCAAAAATTCGAGCCGCTGATTGTCGAAATGCCGCTGTTGTGTTTCGTGACCGAGACTTGGATGGGTGAGCGCTTCGGCCAGCAGCAGCGGATTGCGGAATTTGTAACCGACTAGTTCTTCCAGCGGATGCACAGGATTTTAGAATTCTGATTTAGGATTTAAGATTTACCATCCTCGATGTGAATAAAGAACAACTCAAAGAACGCACTAAACAGTTCGCCCTCCGCGTTATGTCGTTGGTAGATCATCTGCCAAGAAACAGCAAAGGCCGAATCCTTGGAAATCAGTTACTACGGAGCGCCACATCCGTCGCCGCAAATTATCGCGCAGCCTGTCGCGCTCGCTCAACGGCCGAATTTGTTGCGAAGCTAGGAAATGTTTTAGAAGAGGCCGACGAAAGCGCACTTTGGATGGAACTAGTTACTGATGGTGGACTTTTGAAGGAAGACCGAGTCCGCGCGCTTATGGCAGAAGCAAACGAACTCGCCGCAATCATGTTCACCGCACGACGCACCACTCAGCGTAAATCGTAACTCCTAATTCCTAAATTCTAAATACGCGTTAGCGCTTCTGATAAATTTCGAGCGAAGTAACAACGTCGAGCGCGCGCTGCAAAACCGAATCGCGCAGGGCCGGTTTCTCTCGGGCGCGCAACCGCCGTTGCGCGTCGGGAATATCCAACTCCGGATTCGTCCCGGCGATCAAGGCCGCTTCGTTCAGGTGCGGTCGCTCCGTTTCGTAAACGAATTGCGACATTCCTTTTTCGCCCTGCCGGAAAATCTGGCGCTTGTCCGCGATCGACATGTCGACCGGCAGGTCCGGCTTCACTCCGCCCGGAAACAGCGGCTGACTATCCGGTAGGACAACTTCGGCTGACGCGACGCGCAAAGTTTTGCCGCTCGGCAGCGGCACATCGGAATACTCCACCGCGTGGCCGGCTGTCGTTTGCCCGATGACCAACGCCTTATCGTTTAATTTCAGCGTGGCGGCGAGAGCTTCGGCGCCACCGGCGGTATCGCTGTCGGCCAAAACAGCCACCAGACCCTGAAATGCCGGATCGCGGTCCGAAGTGAATCCTTTATTCTCGCGCGCGGCCGGTTTGCGCACGCTGAAGAGCGTCTTGCCCTTTGGACAAAATCGTTTTCCAAACTCCGCCGCGGTCGCAAAATCACCGCTCCCGCTCGCGCGAAGATCGAGAATCAACGCGTCCACTTTCTTTCCGGTGAAATCTTGAAGCTTCTTGTCGAGCTCCTTCAGATTGTTCGCGTCGAGCGCGCCGATCCGGATGTAGGCGATGTGACTGTCGAAAATCTCGCTGTAAAACGGAAAAGATGGTTCGGGCTGCGCGCTCTCCTTGCCTGGCACGAGCACCAACCCGCCCGGCATTCGCATGAGCAAACCCTGGAGCGTCGCGCGATTCAGTTCCGCGTCGGTGATCGCTTCCGGATTCGTAAAGTTGCTCTTTAACGCCGCGATCGCGGCTTGGAGATCGTTCTCGCCCAAAGAATTGACGATCTGTTCAGTGCTCGGCGTTGCTGACTGTGAAGGCGATGGCGAGGCCGGGGCCGGCGACGATTTGGGCGACGGACTTTGCCCGAAAACGCTGACTGCCAACAAAAATGAAATGCCCGCGACAGAGCCCCGGTTCAACATTGGTTAATTGTTAGCTGTTCGTCGCGCTCAGAGCAATATCGTGGCGATAATGGCAACCCTCGAACTGGATGAGCGCAGCCGCGTTATAAGCTCGAACTCGTGCGACGCCGATTGTCGACCCGAGCGCGGTCACGGCCAAAACTCGCCCGCCCGCAGTCACAAGGTCGCCATTCGCGAGTTTTGTGCCGGCGTGAAAAATCTGCACGCCATCGAGTTTCGCCGCCTGATCCAGACCGGAGATCGGTTTCCCGGTCTCGTATTTTCCCGGATAGCCCGCGGATGCGAGAACAACCGTGACCGACGCGCGTTTGTCCCACTCGATCTTGCAGTTGTCGATCTTGCCGTCGATCGTCGCTTCCAGGAGCGGCAGAAGATCGGACTTCAAGCGCGGCAAGAGCGCCTGCGTTTCCGGATCGCCAAAGCGGCAGTTGAACTCGAGCACGCGCGGTCCGTCGTTCGTGAGCATTATTCCGGGATACAAAAGTCCACGATAAACAATTTCTTCCTTCGCCAATCCACGCAGGAGCGGCTTCATGACTTCCTTCTCGAGCTTCAACTGGAGCTGCGCGTTCCAGTTGTTGGCCGGGCTGAACGCGCCCATGCCACCGGTGTTCGGACCTTCATCGTCATCGAACGCGCGCTTGTGATCGCGGGCCGATTCGAGCAAACGGTAATTTTCCCCATCGACCAGCGCGTGAATCGAACATTCCGTTCCGCGCAGGAATTCTTCGATCACGATCCGCCGGCCGGCGTCGCCGAAACGCGCTTCATTCATCATCGTTTGAACTGTCGATCTCGCCGTGGCGATGTTCTCGGCAATTATCACGCCTTTTCCGAGCGCGAGACCGTCGGCCTTGATCACGACCGGAAATTTCAATTCCTCGCAGTAGGCGAGCGCCGCTTCGGCATCGGAAAACGTTCGTGCCTGCGCGGTCGGCACGTTCTGCGCGCGCATCAATTCTTTCGCGAAAATCTTGGAGGACTCCAAACGGGCCGCCGATTTCGTTGGTCCAAAAATTCGCAACCTTTCGGCCGCAAAAAGATCGACTATCCCCATCGCGAGCGGGTCGTCCGGACCAACCAGTGTAAGATCGACAGCGTTCTGCTTCGCGAACGCGAGCAGTTCCGGCAAACTTGTTGCGGCAATTGGAACATTTTCGGCGATAGTGGCCGTGCCGGCGTTTCCCGTCGCGCAGAAGAGCCGGTCGATCGCCGGCGATTGTTTCAACTTCCAGGTCAGCGCGTGTTCGCGACCGCCGCTTCCAATAACGAGAACTTTCATTCGAGCCAGCCAATTGAAAGCGCACTCATGCAAAAAACAAGTGTCACCCCGTTCTGGGAACCATACGGTTGTTTTAGAACGTTACCGGCAGACTTGCATGTGAATCGGCCGAAGTTTAGAACGAGCGCATGGCTTCAGTCATGGATTCGCAGTGCCCCTCGCGTCTCGTTCTCGATCGCATCGCGGACAAATGGACGGCGATCACCATTCAATTACTAGCGAAGAAAACGATGCGATATGCCGAGCTTCATCGTGAGATCGGCGGCATCTCGCAAAAAATGCTGACCCAAACGTTGCGCAGCCTGGAGCGCGACGGTCTCATTGTGCGCAAAGTTTATCCGGTGGTTCCGCCGCGCGTTGAATATTCGCTTTCCCGCCTCGGACGGACATTGATCGACCCGCTGCGCGCGCTCTGCCGTTGGTCGGAAAAACATCTCGCCGAATTGCAGGCCAACCGCGCGCGCGCCAGATCCAAACAAGGGGAACTTACTCCGAGTTTAACTCGAAATTGATCTTCACGTCGTAGTGATCGCCTTTGCCAAGCCCGTCCGGTAACGCTTCGACGTGACTGACGCGATTGGCCAACGCTTTCACCGACTCGTCGAGCTCGGAGTTTCCGGAAGGCCGGATCAGTTCAAAGTTTGAAATTCGGCCGTCTTTTTCGATCCGAAGTTTCACCAGCACCGAGTTTTTCGCGCCCGCGCTCGCGACATTGGTCGGTTGCACCCATTCACTGTAAAACCGGTCGTGCAACATGCTGCCATACCACGCGAATTGTGCTGAGCTTGCGCCTCCGCCCACATGACCGCCACCTGTTCCCGAATTCGTTCCTTTCCCATTGCCGGTTTGAGTCGCGGCAGATTTCTTCGGCTCGATCTTGGGAGGTTCTTCTTTCGCGATCTCTTTTTTCTCGATCAGGCCTTCCGCCGGCTCGCTCTCTTCCTTTTCTGGCGTCGCCTTCGGCGTCGGTTTTGGCGAAGCCTTGGCCACGACGATTTTCGGAGACGGTTTCGGCTTTGGTTTTGCGGTCGGCTTCGGTTTCTGCTTCGGCGTGCCTTTTATTTTCGGTGACACGCTCGGTTTCGGTTCGGATGTCGATTCCGGAGTCGGCGTTCGAATCGGAGTGGCGGTTGGCGTCGGCAGTTGAATCTCGCTCGGCGCGGAGGCGAGGACCGGGCGATCTTCCTCCAGGTCGCGGTCCCTTATCGTTTCCGTTTTCGATTCTTTCCGCGGTGGCTTTGTCGGTGACGGAAAATTTTTCTTTTCCAGGACAACGCCATCGCCCGCGCCGCCGCTCATCCAAACAATGCTTTGCCCGCCCGCGTCTTTCTCCGCGCGACTCCAATGAATCAGACCGATGATGATTGCAATGTGCGCGGTGGCGATCAGTGCGACATTGGCCCAAAAGCGCAGATTCTTCGGCATCGCTATTTCGCTTCTGCTCGTGTGGCGATTCCGACTTTCATGATCCGCGCGCGCTGCAACGCGTCCATCAAAGTGATCAGCCTTTGCACGGGCAGATCCCGGTCCGGTCGAATCACGACCGCGACATCGGGATTGGCCCGCTTTAATTCAGCCAACTGAGCGCCCAACCCATCAACATCGACAGGTTTATTGTTCAGCCGAATCATTTCGTTGCGATCGATCGAGATCGTTTGTACCTGCGTCGCAGGCACCGCTGAATTTTTCACGCCGCTCGACGGAATGATCAGGCTCATGCTGTTCTCAAGCAGCGGCGTGGTGATCATAAAAATAATCAGGAGCACGAACGCGAGATCGAGCAGCGGCGTAATGTTGATTTCGGAAAGCGACGAGAGTGTCTGACGTTGCGAGTATCGTCTCATCTTCGAAACGCCGTCGTTGCGGCGTGATCGATGAACCTGTGCTCGAGCTCCGACGCCAGCTCGGCCGCGAAATTGTCCATCTCGACAATCATTCCGCGAATGCGCGTGACCAAAAAGTTATAGCCGAACATTGCCGGGATCGCGACGCAGAGCGCGGTGACGGTGGTAATCAACGCGCCAGAAACGCCCGGCGCCATCGCCGCGAGATTCGGCGCGCCAGCTTCGGCCACGCCGGTGAACGCGTCCATCACGCCCCAAACCGTTCCGAGCAATCCGAGAAACGGCGAGCCACTCACCGCCGTGGCGAGCAAAATCATTTGCGATTCCAACTCGAGGGCTGTTTCACCGACCGCGCGTTCCATCGCCGCGGTCACGGAGCCCATTTGCGCGGCAGAAATTTTGTCGGCAATGCCAAGGCGCGCCTTGAATGTTTCATCGACTTCGGCCGAGCCGAGTAACTGAAAGGTGATTTCCTGACAACCCGCGCGATACACGTTGAAGAGCGGCGAGCCTGCGAAGCGCGCGTTCTTCTCGAACAAACGCAACGGCTGTCGATCTTGCCGGAAGGCGTGGAGAAAGCGCGCGTTCTGTTTTCGTGCGAACTGGACGACGCGCAGTTTGGTCAGCATGACCGACCAGCTGAAGATCGATCCGACCGCGAGAAGAAGCAGAACGAGCTTGCCGGCAATGGTGGCGTGTTCAAATGCGAACAGCAAACCGCCGGCGGCAATCAACAACGCTATCAATCAATTCACCCGCCGGAACTATTAGCGGATTCCAACGAAAGCGCTACTCGCGCGCGCCAAATTTTTTCGGATACAACGGCCGCAATTTCGCGACAACGACGAACGCCAAGCCGATCACGATCAGGAAAAAAGAAAAGAACTGGCCGCGCGTAAAACCGACGATCAAGCTCGCGTCCGGCTCCCGGAAATTTTCGACAATGATCCGAAAGATGGCGTAGAAGATGAAAAACAAACCGGTGAGCACGCCGTTCGGTTGCCGCATCCGAGTTCGCACCAACCAGAGAATCAAGAAGAGAAGAATTCCTTCGAAGAAGGCTTCGTAGATCTGAGACGGATGTCGCGGGGTTAGAATCGAGCGCAATGCTTCCTTCACGGCCCTTTGATGACGGACCGCGGTTACAATCGCGTCCGATGAATTGAGCGACGGATCGATCTGCATGCAGGTGGTGATTGCTCGTTGCGCTTCGGCCACATTTTCGGTGAGCTCTTTCGGAAATTGCATCGCCCACGAAACGTTCGCCGCGCGCCCATAAAGCTCGCCGTTGATGAAATTGGCGCACCGACCAAAGAACAAACCGATCGGCGCGGTCACGACCAGATTGTCGCCGAGGTTCGTCCACGATATTTTGTGCCGCCAGGCATAATAAAACGTGAACGCGAGCAGGCCGACCATTCCGCCGTGGCTCGACATTCCTCCTTCCCACACCCGAAAGATCGACAACGGCTCACGCAGCATTTCGGGTTTGTAGAAAAGAACGTAGCCGAGTCGCCCGCCCACGATTACGCCGAACAACGCCGCACCGGTGATGAAATCGCTCACCTTGGCCACTGGCAAATCCGCGAAACCACGCTGCGCCAGTTTTCGATAAACGAGATAACCGCAAATGAACGCGAGAACGTAAGCGAGCCCGTACCAACGCGGACCGACGTTGTCATAAATCCGGAAAATCAGCGGATCAAGGTCGTGAACGTAATAAGCGAGCATTGCTCTGCGGGATTCTCACCGCGCGCTTCAGCGGTTCAACACTTTTCGTAAGAACGGCGCGGTCCGGCTGGTTTTATTTTTGGCCACCTGCTCCGGCGTTCCAACCGCGACGACCTTGCCGCCGTCCGCGCCCGCTTCCGGTCCAAGATCGACCAGGTAATCCGCCTCCGCGATCACGCTCACATTGTGCTCGATAACGATGACAGTGTTCCATTCATCGACCAATCGATGCAGCACCTTGAGGAGAAGATCGACATCGGCCATGTGCAGCCCGATCGTCGGCTCCTCAAGCAGGTAAAGCATCGAACCCGGCTTGCGCATTTTGCGGATGCGCTCGTTCGTCGCGCGGCTGACTCCGCGCTTCAATTGCGTGACCAGTTTCAAACGTTGCGCTTCGCCGCCGCTCAAGGTCGGACTTGGCTGACCGAGCTTAAGATAACCAAGACCGGTTTCGACGAGCAACGACAACGGACGCGCGATTTTCGGATGCGCTGAGAAAAACTCCGACGCTTCTTCGATCGTCATCTCCATCACGTCGCCGATCGATTTGTCATTGTAGAGAACCTCGAGCGTTTGCGGATTGTAACGACGACCGCCGCAATCTTCGCACGGCACGAGCGCTTCCGGCAAAAAATTCATCTCCAGCTTGATCACGCCCTGGCCTTTACACGTTTCGCAACGACCGCCCTCGGCATTGAACGAAAACCGGCTCGCCGAATAACCGCGCACGCGTGACACCGGCAATTGCGCGTAAAGATTCCGAATCTCGTCGAAAACTTTGATGTAGGTGCCGGGCGTTGAACGCGACGTTTTGCCGATCGGCGATTGATCGACTTCGTAAACCGCTTCGATCTCTTCCGTGCCGCTCACGAGCTTGAACAAGTCGCCGTTGCCGCCGCGTTTTTTGTTTTCCAAATCCTCGATCACCGCCGGCAACAGCACGTCGTGCATCAAGGTGGATTTGCCGGAGCCGGAAATTCCGGTGATGACGGAAAGCCGGCCGACTGGAAAACGAACGTCGACGTTCTTCAAATTGTTCGCGCGCGCTCCGTGGATCTCGATCCAGTTCTCAACCGATCGCAGCGAGCGCCGCGACTCGCGCGTCGGATGCGAGAGCGGCATCTTTAAACAACGGCCCGTCTCGGAATCCTTCGCGCGCTCGATATCGCGAAGAGTTCCGGTCGCAACCACTTCGCCGCCGTGGATTCCTGCGCGCGGGCCAAGATCGACAATGTGATCGGCGCGCCGCATCGTTTCGTCGTCATGTTCGACAATGACCAGCGAGTTTCCCTTTTCTCGCAGCGCTTCGAGCGTGTCGAGCAATCGCAAATTGTCGCGCGGATGCAGACCTATCGTCGGCTCGTCCAAAACATAAAGCACGCCGCGCAGATTTGACCCGAGCTGCGCCGCAAGGCGAATTCGCTGGGATTCACCGCCACTCAAAGTTTTCGCCGAACGTCCGAGCGCGAGATAACCGAGCCCGACATTCTCCATGAATCGCAGGCGCTGCCGGATTTCGGGAATCAGATCGGCCGCGATCGTTTCCTGTGTTCCCGTGAACTTCAACTTGTCGATCTTTTCCGCCGCTTCGCTCGCGGAAAGATTCGTGAATTGATCGATCGTCATTCCTTGAACGAGCACGTGGCGCGCGACTTCGTTGATCCGCGAGCCGTGACAACGCGAACATTCGTGCGCGTCGGTCGCCTCGATCCATTCCGATTCGCGCTCGGCCCGCAATTCGTTCTCCAAAACCGAATCGCTCGTCTCCTCGGCCGCGGTCTGAAATTCCTGGTCCCAAATCTCACCAAAGCCGCCGCATTCTTCGCAAGCGCCATGCGGCGAGTTGAATGAGAACAATCGCGGGTCGAGCTCTTCGAACGCGCGGCCACAGTTCGGGCAGCTCTTCTCCGTGCTCATCACCGTCAGATTGTTTTTCGAATCGAGCAGATGCGCCGTGCCGCGGCCGATGTCCAACGCGCGCTGAGCGAGATTGCGCGCTTTCGCGATTCGCTTTTTGTCGATCACACCCATGACAACCGAGATGGTGTGCTCTTTAAAACGCTCCAGTCTTCGAAATTGCGCGATCGGAATGAGTTGGCCGTCGACAAATAAGGTGTCGAAGCCCTGTCGCTCGGCCCAGCGCGCTACGTCGGTGTGAAAACCTTTCCGCGCTTTGACCAGCGGCGCGAGCACTTTCACAACACCGCGTTTGGCCGCCGCTTCAATTTGTTTCACAATCGCGGCCACGCTTTGTTTTTCGACCGGCACATCACACTGCGGGCAAAACTGCGTTCCCGTTTTGGCGAAGAGAAGTCGCAGAAAATGATAAACCTCGGTCACGGTTGCGACGGTTGATTTTCCGCCGCCGCGCGTGACGCGTTGCTCGATCGCCACGCTCGGCGGTAAACCGGTTACAAGATCGACATCCGGTTTTTCAAGTTGCTCGACGAATTGCCGCGCGTAGGGCGACATGCTGTCGAGAAACCTTCTCTGGCCTTCCGCGAACAAAATGTCGAACGCGAGCGTCGATTTTCCGGAACCGCTCAGTCCCGTGATCACGACCATCTGATCGCGGGGAATTTTGACGTCGATGTTTTTCAGGTTGTGCTCGCGCGCGCCATGAATGCCGATCGCGCCGTTGGTTCCATTAACTCTAAAACGCGGCGCGGTTTCAGCAGCGCGAGCGAACTCTTCATCTTCGATGTATTCAAACCGCTGTGGCTTGCCGCGTGTGGACGTTCGCTTGGTTGCTAGAACGCTCTTCAAGAACTTTCCCGTATGCGAGCTCTCGATCTTCGCGATCTGCTCCGGCGTTCCTGTCCCCACAACTTCGCCGCCGTCATCGCCCGCTTCTGGACCAAGATCGACAATCCAATCGGCCGACTTAATCACTTCGAGGTTGTGCTCGATTACGATCAGCGAGTGACCGGCGTCAACGAGTTGTTGAAAAACTTGGAGCAACATCGCGACGTCATCGAAATGCAAACCGGTGGTGGGCTCGTCGAAGATGAAAAGGTTTCCATGAGCACCGTCGCCGTTTGTTTCGTGCTTGGATGCACGAGCTTCGGCCAAATGCTTTACTAATTTCAGCCGCTGCGATTCACCGCCGCTCAGCGTGTTCAACGGTTGTCCGAGTCGGAGATAACCAAGTCCAACTTCATCTAGAACGTCGAGCGGATTCGAAAGAGTCTTCTCTTCACCGATCTGCGCGAAGAATTGGATCGCTTCATGCACGGTGAGATCGAGCAGATCGTGAATCGATTTTCCGTGCAGTTTGATCTTGAGAACGTGCGGCTGGAAACGTTTCCCTTCACATTCCGCACAGCGAACGTAGAGATCGCTCAGGAACTGCATCTCGATTTTCTCGAAACCTGTTCCCGAACAGCGTTCGCAACGGCCGCTGCCGGAATTGAACGAAAACGCGCTTGCGGTCAGACCTTGCGCCAATGCCTCCGGTTGGCCGGCGAACAACTCGCGGACGCGATCGTAAAGACCGAGATAAAGAATCGGCGTTGAGCGCGGCGTGCGCGCGAGAGCGGATTGATCGACCATCACGACTTCATTGATGCGATGCGCGCCGCTAATCGATTTGCACGCGCCAACTTCCTGGTCGGTCGATTGGCCTTTGGCCGCGAGCAGATTTCGATAAAGCACGTCGTGAATCAGGGTCGATTTTCCGGACCCGGAAACGCCGGTGACGCACGTGAAAACGCCGAGCGGAAGATCGACATCGACGTTCTTGAGATTGTGTTCGCGTGCGCCTGTGATCTTGAGTGAGCCGCTGGATTTGCGGCGCGATTTCGGAAGCGAAATCGTTTTGCGACCACTCAGATAATCTGCAGTCAGTGATTTGTTGTTAAACAAAAGCTGATCGAGCGCACCGCTGAAAACCAACTCGCCGCCGCGCTCGCCGCGTCCCGGCCCGATGTCGATCAGATTGTCGGCCGAGCGAATGATTTGTTCCTCGTGTTCGACCACGAGCAGCGTGTTGCCACGATCGCGTAAGTTGTGCATGACGCGCACAAGCCGGCCGATATCGCGCGGATGAAGGCCGATGCTCGGCTCGTCCAGGACGAAGAGCGTGTTCACGAGCGACGCGCCGAGGCAGGTCGTGAGATTCACGCGCTGCACTTCGCCACCGCTCAGCGTCCGAGTTGATCGATCGAGGGTGAGATAACCGACGCCGACTTCGCAAAGATAACTTAGGCGCGCGCAAATCTCGCCGCGTAACATTTCCGCAGTCGAATCGTTGGTCGCGATCTCGATCTGTGCGAGCAGATCGCGCGCGTTCGAAATCGAAAGCGCTGCGAAATCAGGAAGCGTGAGCTGATTTTTCGCGACGACGATTTTGTAATTGAGCGCTTCGGGCTGAAAACGGCCGCCGTTGCAACTCGGACAGGTCGTGTAGGAACGATAACGACTGAGCAGCACGCGCATGTGCATTTTGTAAACCTGCGATTCCGCCCAGCGGAAAAATCCGCGCACCCCATACCAGCGATCGTTGTCGTAATCGTCATCGCTGTACCTTTCTCCGCGTTCGCGCGCCGTCACGACGGACTTCTCACCTTCAATGACGAATTGCTGATCGGCCTTGGGCAATTCTTCGAAGGGAACGTTGATGTCGACGTCTTCGCGGGCGCACGCGCGAAGTAGGTCTTTCTGCGATTCACCGAACTCCTGGCCGCGAAAAACACGAACCGCGCCCTGCTTGATCGACAACGAGCGATCGGGAATCGCTTTGTTCAGATCGATCGTGATGGTGCGACCGAAGCCGCGACATTCCGGGCAGGCGCCGAGCGGATTGTTAAAACTGAAAAGCCCCGGTGACGGCGGACGAATGTCGAGATCGCAATGCGCGCAATGCCAGCCGCTACTGAACGGATGCTCCGCTTTCTTTTCAAGATCGACAACGTTAACTTTGCCTTTGCCAAAACGCAGCGCAGTCTCAAGCGCTTCGACAAGCCGCGCGCGATTTTTCTCGGCGATCTCAATCCGATCCTGGATGACCTGGACGCGCGCGCCGAGCCGCTTGATCTTGGCCGGATCGTCAACGCGCACGACTTCGTTGTCTATCCAAACGCGCAGATAACCCTGTTGCTGAAGGAACTCGAAAAACTTTCGCGGTTCGGTCTTCGGCGGAACCGAAACCCAGAAAGTAATGAGAACATTCTTACCGTCGCAATCGCGCAGTACTTCGTCGGCGATTGATTTCGCGCTCTCAGGACGAATCTCCCGGCCGCAGCTCGGACAAAACGCTTTGGCGATCCGCGGCCAGAGCAATTTTAGGTAATCGTTGATCTCGGTCATCGTGCCGACGGTCGAGCGCGAGGTTTTGACCGGGTTCGATTGCTCAATCGCAATCGCGGGCGGGATTCCGCGAATGTCATCCACGCGCGGTTTGTCCATGCGGTCGAGAAATTGCCGCATGTAAGGCGAGAAAGTTTCGACGTAGCGCCGCTGGCCTTCGGCGTAAACCGTTTCGAAGGCGAGTGACGATTTTCCGGAGCCGCTCGGCCCAGTCACGACGGTCAATTTGCCAAGCGGAAGATCGACATCGATGCCCTTGAGGTTGTTCTGACGCGCCCCACGAATCTCCACACACTCCGAGCCGGAGTGGCGGTTGCGCTCAGCCGGCGCGGTGACGTATTTTTTCTGAGCAACCTTCGAACCCACTGGAGACAATTCCAGATGGCGCTCAGATTCGCAAATTAAGCGCGTTATTTTGCGAACTTCTCCGCGAGCTTGTCGTGGAGCGCGATTAACCGACGCGGCATGTCTTTGCCCAGCGAATCGAAGAATTTTTGCTGCGTTTCGAGTTCCCGCTTCCACTCGTCGGGTTTGATCGTGAACAGAGCGCGCATCGTTTCGCGGGTGATATCGAGCTCGGCCAGATCGAAATCCTCCGGGCGCGGGATCGTGCCGACCTCTGTTTCGGCGCCGCCGCCGTGACCTTCACAGCGATCAAGGACCCATTTCAAGACGCGCATGTTTTCGCCAAAACCAGGCCACAGGAATTTTCCGTCCGGGCTTTTGCGGAACCAGTTCACGTGGAAGATGAGCGGCGGATTGGTGAGGCGCTGACCGATCTCGAGCCAATGCTGAAAATATTGGCCCATGTTGTAGCCACAGAACGGCAACATCGCCATCGGATCGCGCCGGACCTGGCCGACTGCGCCGGCC
>DATEWZ010000070.1:0-1702 GCA_035257485.1 Chthoniobacterales bacterium | reverse complement strand
AACTGGAGGAGATCGATTCGGTCCGTCTTCAAGCGCTTGAGTGCCGCATCCGTGGCACGCGTGATTGCGTCCGGCGAGAAATCCTGCGGAATTTCGCGCTGACCGCGGCCGCGCGCTTCGCCGTAATGGACAAAATCGTAGCCGACCTTGGTCGCAATCACGATTTCATCTCGCTGATTCGGAAAAGCTTTTGCAATCAGTTCTTCGCTTAAGCCGTTTCCGTAGGTATCTGCCGCATCAAAAAGCGTGATGCCGAGATCGAACGCCTTGTGCATGAGCGCGATCGCTTCGCCCTCGGTGAAATTTCCCCACCAGCCGGTCGAAATCGTCCAAAGACCGAAGCCGACTTCGCTCACGGTCAGGTCGGTATTTTTATAGGTACGAAACTTCATCGCTCCAATCTCAACGCATTTTGAAGGGACGCCAAGAACGTTTCCCTTCAATTCGGGTTGGACGTTCGGCGTCCGCCGTTGGACGTTTTCTTGTTCTCGCATGATTCCGAAAGGCAAAAACGCGCTTTTAATCGTCGGGCATGGCTCGACGGTCAATCCCGATTCGAGCACGCCGACGCTGGCGCACGCGGCGGAGATTCGGCGTCGGAAACTTTTTACCGAGGTTGGGTGCGCTTTCTGGAAAGAGGAGCCAAGTTTGCGCGACGCGATCTTCTTGTTCGATCCGGAATCGGTTCGCGAGGTTTACGTGGTGCCCAATTTCATCAGCGAAGGATATTTCACGCAGACGGTTATCCCGCGCGAGCTTGAATTGAATGGCCGCATCACAAAACGGTCCAACGGCCAAATCTGGAAATATTGCGAGCCGGCGGGGAACCATGCCGCGATGACCGACTTGCTTCTTCAGCGAGCGCTCGAAGTCGCTCCCGGGATCGATCCGGCCGAGACCAGTTTACTGATCGTGGCACATGGAACGGATCTGAATGAAAACAGCGCGGCGGCAGCAAAACGCGAAGCGGAAAAGATTCGTGGGTTGGGCAAATACGCAGCCGTACTGAACGTTTACATGGAAGAGCCGCCGTTGGTCTCCGATTGGAAAAAGCTGACGAAGACTCCGAACGTCGTGGTGGTTCCGTTTTTCATTTCGGATGGTTTGCATAGCTACGAAGACATCCCTGGTCTGCTCGGAATTGCCAAGGGAAGATCGACCCGCCTTCGCAAAGCTACGGCGTGGCAGGCCCGCCTTGGGTCGCCCGCGCGGCTTACGGCGCGGCAGGCGTCGACGTCACACGCGGCGACCGGCGACGTTTTCCGGCGCAATCCCTACAAGATCGGTGGCCGGTCCCTATTCTACGCGCCGTCCATTGGCACAGATCCTGGCTTTGCCAACATCATTATCGAGCAGTCGCAAAAATTTAATCGAGAAAGTTGAAATCTCGCTCGCGCTTGTTTTCTTTTGCACGAGATTGCTCTCCCGCGAATGAAAGAAACGACATGCAAGAACCTGCAGGCCATCGGCGCCTTCGCCCTCGCCGGCGGTTGCACGCCGAAACGACTGACGCAACTCGTGGAAATGATTCGCGCGGCGCGTAGTTATCGCTGGGTCGGTATTTATAAGATTGTGAAGGCGGAGTTCGTGATTCAGGCGGAAACGGGTGAGGAACCGCCCGCTTATCCGCGGTTTCCCATCAGTCAAGGCTTATGCGGTGCGGCGCTGGAATCTGGCAAACCCATTATCGTTGGCGATGTGC
>DATEWZ010000069.1:0-6638 GCA_035257485.1 Chthoniobacterales bacterium | reverse complement strand
TGCTCGAGCTCGACGCGCACGCGCTTGATCACGTCGATCGAGTTTGCGTTCGGCAAAACGTAAATCCCCATGAACACCGCCTTTTGGCCGGAGAACCGGACCTCGGTGTTGTAATCCTCTGCGCCGAGCACGACGTCCGCGATGTCACCCAATCGGATAAGTGTGCCTTTGTCCTGCTTCACTACGAGCTGCTTGAATTGATCGGCGGTGTGAAGGTCGGTGTTCGCGGTCAGATTCACTTGGAGGAGCGAACCTTTTGTGCTGCCGACTGCGGCGAGAAAATTGTTTTTCGAAAGCGCGCTGCGAACATCGGCCGGAGAAATATTCAACGCCGCCATGCGTTCGGGTTTCATCCAGACGCGCATCGCGAACGTGCGACCACCAAGAATGTCCGCTTTTTGCACTCCACCGAGCGCCGTGATACGCGGCTGGACCAGCCGCACTAGATAATCAGTGACCTGGTTCGGCTCGAGAATGTTGGAGGTGAAACTCAAGTAAGCCGAAGCGATCTGCGAATCGGCGGGTTGAATTTGAATCACCGGGATTTCCGATTCCGGCGGAAGATCTCGACGGATCGCATCGACTTTCGAGCTGATGTCTGACAACGCTTTGTTCGCGTCGTAGTTCAACTTCAGGCGCACCGTGATCGTCGAAATGCTCTGCTGACTTTGCGATTGGATGTAATCGATCCCGTCCGCGGCCGCGATCGCGCGCTCGAGCGGTGTCGTGATAAATCCGCGAATGAGCTCCGCATCCGCGCCGACGTAAACCGTGCTGATCTGGATCGAGGCGATGTCGCTGCGCGGGTATTGCCGGACGTTGATTGTTTTCATCGCCTGCAGACCGGCGATGAGAATGACGAAGCTCACCACCATCGCCAGGACCGGGCGTTTGATGAAAAGATCGGTGAAGGATTTCACGATTAGGAATCGACCGGATTCGGTTTTTCCTGCGGCTTCGGTGCGAGCTCGTTGTTAATCGTTACCGGCATTCCGTTACGCAGCTTGAAAACACCCGTGCCCACGATCGTCTCGTTCGCTTTCACTCCCTCAACGATCGAGACCAAATCGCCGCGCGCTTCACCGACTTTGACAAATTGTTGCCGAATGGTCTGCGATTCCTTGCCCGTCTTCTCGTCCTTCTTCGTTTCGATCACGAAAACCGAATCGCCGAACGGCGCGTAGGAAATGGCGGAGCCGGGAACGACCAGCGCCTTTTGCTTTTCCGGCAGAAACAATTCGACTTTGGTAAACATTCCCGGCCGCAGGGTCCGGTCGGCATTTTCCAGCGTCCCCTGAAGAGTGACGTTGCGCGTGACGCTGTCGATCATCGAATTGATCGCGGTTAGTTTGCCTTTGAACTCCTTGCCCGGGGCCGCATCTGTGTGCACGCGAACTTCAAGCCCGGTCGAAATTTTGGCGAGCTCCTGTTGGGGCAGCGCAAAGTCGACATAGACGGGATCGAGCGCGGTCAACTGCACCACTTGTTGGCCTTCTTTGATCATCTGCCCAACGTTCACCTGGCGAATGCCGAGCTGGCCGTCGAACGGCGCGCGAACTTGTTTCTTCGCGACGATTCCTTCCTTTTGTTTGAATTTCGAATCTGCGGCATCGATTTCCGCTTTTGAAATCACTTTGCGCGCGACCAGGTCGCGTGCGCGCACCAGATCATTTCGCGCCAAATCCAAATCGGCCTCCTCCTGAGAGGCAACGAGTTCGACAAGAACGTCTCCCTTCTTTGCTTCGGCCCCACTTTGAAAATTCACTTTCGCCACTGTGCCGGCGAGGTCGGTGGAGAGGACTGCACCTTGAACCGCGCTGATGCTGCCCACAGCCGACAAGCTCGGCGCCCAATCTTCTTCCTTCACCACTGCGCTCGTCACTGTCGTTGGCGGCGGCGCCATTTTCGCGCCCGCGGCGGCCATCGCTCGAAATTGAAACGCCTTGATGTCGACCAACAGAAGAAAGATCGCGAGCACTGCGAAAACCGCGCCCGATGTCGTGCCTCCGGCTCGAAATCTTCGGAACGCAATCCAGCCAAACAAGATCACCAAACCGCTGATGACGGTGAGGACCATCAGCATCATTGCCATCTTGGAAAAAACTAAACCGACGATGGCAAGGACGGCGCCCAGCGTGTAGAGCACGGGGCGGATCCAGCGCCGCGGGCCTTTTCGCTTTTGCTCGACGGTTGTCGATTTTGCTACGTCATGCATAAGCCCGCTCGTCCTCACTCTTAAACATTAGCTGCCACAAATTTCTCACAACTTGCAATTGTCGCTCGCGGCTATCGGCTGCGGTTTGTCCAATCCGCAAAACTCCCCGCAGCAACATGCCATCATTGACCGCAAAAATTAGTTCCGCCATTTCGCGCGGAGTAAGATCGCTTCCCTTTCCTTCCGGCGACCGCGCGATTAAATCGGTTACGCCGTCCATCGCCGTGTCGCAAACGCCGCTGACCAGGTCAGCTATGCGGTTGTTTCGACTCGCTTCCGCGAAAAGATCGACTACGAACGCGGCCGTCACTTGCGGTTCGGCTTCGCCGCAATGCGCAGTAAACAAAGTCTCCAAAGACTCGCGCAGGTTCGGTGCCTGTCGCGCCCGTTCCAGAATTTCTTGGATCTGCTTTTTGTGACGCTCGGCCATCGCCGCGATCACCGCCTCTTTATTTTGAAAATAGCGATAGATCAGGCCGACGCTGATCCCGGCTTCGGCGCTAATATCGTGCATGCTCGCCTGGTGAAAGCCGCGTTTGGCGAAACAAACGACTGCAGCGTCCAGAATCTGGGTCGGCCGGTCGAGTAGGGTATCGGTTTGGGTCTGGGACATTAGGCCGATACAATGAATGAACGTTCATTCATTGTCAAATGGGCCCGTTTTTACGAGGGAATTCCCGTCCCGGCTCGATTCTCGATCGATATCCCGGTTCGATCCGTCAGCATCCCCGGTTCATCTGCGAATTGCCAAATCGCGAGCAGCGCACTGAGCGCGACAAGCGCATACACCGCGGTCTCTAAGACGTTTCTGCTTTTGTCTTCCGACTGCATTACCAATCGATAAGTCCATTTCTTCTTCATAACTGTTTCCCTTTGTTTCCATGACGCCGCTGAGCGCCGCTTTTGTCTAACTTCACTCAGCGTTATCATTGTCTTCGAAGATGTGATGACAGCGCGGGATGAATTGGATTCAAAAAAATAAAAATTTTCAGCTCTCGCCTGACGGGCGATATCTCGTCGGAGTTTCAGGCGGCCGCGATTCCGTCGCGCTGCTTCACTGGCTCGTTCAGCGCGGACACGAAAATTTAGTCGCGTGCCATTTGAATCATCGGCTTCGCGGCTCGGCGAGCGACCGCGACGCAAGGTTTGTCGAGAATTTTGTCGAGCAGTACGATGTCGATCTTGAAACCGGAACAGCGGATGTCCGCGCCGTTGCCAAGAAACAAAAAATCTCGATTGAGACCGCGGGACGCGAAGCGCGTTATAAATTTTTTGCGAGGATCGCAAAACTACATGATGCCCGAACGATTTTGCTTGGTCATCACGCCGATGATCTCGTTGAAACTTTCTTGATCAATTTGTTTCGTGGGTCCGGAATGACCGGGCTCTCCGCGATGCGCGAGGTTTCAAAACGCCGCGTCGATGATGTCGATCTGACAATCGTGCGACCGTTTCTCGGAATTTGGCGGAACGAGATCGACGAATACCTCAAGCTTCAGCGATTGAAATTTCGCGAGGATGAATCGAACAAAGACATCGCTGCGCTCCGCAATCGCATTCGCCGACGAATCATTCCGTATCTCGAAAAAACCGTCGGCCGAAATATTCGCCAGAACATTTGGCGCGCGGCGATGATCGCGGCCGAAGAAGAAATCTGGATCGACACGCAATTACCAAACGCGCGCGGTGACGATCTTGCGGTTGGCGAATTGCGCGAGCTCCCAACGGCCCTTCAACGTCGAGAGATTCTGAAATGGTTGCGCGCGCACAAGATTGCCAATGTCGGTTTCGACGTCGTCGAAGATATTCGCTCGTTGCTCCAGCGCGAGGCTCGCGTGGCCAAGATCAATCTTTCCGAAGATCGACATGCGCGGCGTCGCGCCGGAAAAATTTTCATCGAGTGAAATCTGCGTAATCTGTGGCGATGAGTTCTGAAGTTCGAGTCCGATTCGCTCCGTCGCCGACCGGTTATCTCCACATCGGCGGCGCGCGGACCGCTCTGTTCAATTGGCTTTTCGTTCGTCATCACGGCGGCAAATTGGTTCTCCGAGTTGAGGACACCGACACGAAACGCAACACCGAGGAAGCCGCGGCCGCGATTTATCAGGGTCTCGAGTGGCTCGGAATCAATTGGGACGAAGGCCCGCACGTAGGGGGAGATCTCGGCCCGTATTTCCAAAGTCAGCGGACCGACATTTACGAACGTTACCTGAAAAAGCTTCAGGACGCGGGGCACATTTTTGAAGACCAGGGCGCGTTGCGTTTTCGTTCGCCGCGCGAGCACGTGATCGTGAACGATCTTGTTTGCGGCAAAATCGATTTCGATCTCACCAATCCTGGGACCCACCCCGACATGACCGTCCGCCGTCCGGACGGCTCGTGGATTTTTCATTTCGTTAACGTGATCGACGACATCGAGATGAAAATCTCACACGTGATCCGTGGCGAAGATCATCTCTCGAACACGCCGAAGCACATCGAGCTTTATCGCGCTCTCGGTGCAACGCCGCCGAACTTCGCGCACATTCCGCTCATCTTGAATCGTGACGGATCGAAAATGAGCAAGCGCGACGAAGGCGCCGCGATCGCGACTTACATCGAGCAGGGTTATGCGCCGGAAGCGGTCCGCAATTATCTTTGCCTGCTCGGTTGGTCGCCGAAAGATAATCGCGAGAAGATCGACATCGAAGAGGTCGTAAAACTTTTCGAGCTCGAGAAGATCAATCGCCGCAACGCCGCGTTCGATCTCGACAAATGTTTTTGGCTGAACGGCCAGTACATCGCGCAAATGTCGCTCGATCGTTTCATCGAGCTGGCGCGGCCATTTATGGAACGCGCCAAGATCGACATCTCGAACCAAAAATACACGCGCGATGTGCTCGCGATCGTGAAAGAAAAGATCAAGCTCTTCAAAGATGTTCCGGAATGGACGAATTACTTCTTCACTGAGGATTACGAATTCGATTCCGAGTCGGTGAAGAAAGTTTTTGGCAAACCGGAAGCGGCCGGCCATTTGAAAGCGTTGCGCGACGAGTTCGCTAACACCGACAAGTGGGACCTGGCGGCGCTCGAGTCGAGTTTGAAATCGCTCGCCCAAAAACTCGGCTGCAAAACCGGCGATCTCGTTCACCCCGCGCGCGTCGCCGTCAGCGGTCGCAGCGTCGGTCCAAGTCTCTATCACATGCTCGAAGTGATGGGCAAAGAACGCGTCCTGAAACGCTTCGATCGAACGCTGGCCAAGGTCGGCTCGAAATGAAGAAGAAGCGCGCGAGCGCGAAAGAAGTTTACGCGCTGGTTGATTTGAAAAATTGGCACGACGTCAAACCGCCGATTCGCCTCGGCGTTTTTGGCGATCCGGTCGAACATTCGCTTTCGCCGCAAATGCAGAACGCGGCGCTCAAGGAGTCGAAGATCGACATGCAGTATGCGCGCTTCCGAATTTCGCCGAACGAATTGCGGGAAGGTTTCGATTTGATTCGAAAACTGGAATTCGTCGGCCTGAACCTGACCATTCCGCACAAGATCGCCGCGCTCGAGTTGCTCGATAGCGCGGACGAGAACGTAAAGCGAATTGGCGCAGTGAATGTGATCAAAGTCGAATCGGGGAAGTTACGTGGCTTCAATACGGACGGCCGCGGCTTCGCGCGCGCAGTTCGCGAAGAATTCTCAGTCGATCTGCGCGACATGCGCGTCCTCGTTCTTGGCGCGGGCGGCGCGGCGCGCGCCATCGCGCTCCAATGCGCGAAGGAAAACTGTGAGCGCCTGGTTATCGCGAACGGGACTTTCGAGAAGGGACAGAAGCTCGCTGATTCGCTGCGCGATTTCTTTTCCGGTCCCAAAGTTTTCGGACCGGTGCCGCGTTTGCAGGCGATTCCGTGGGAGGAGCGCGCCTTCCAATTTCAAATCGCGAATGTCGATCTTGTCGTAAACGCGACCCCGGTCGGTTTGAATCGCGGTGATGCGTCGCCGATTCCCGCGCGCTTGCTCGCGCCACACGTGATGGTTTACGACACAATTTATTCCGACAAGCGCACGCCGTTCGTCGCGGCGGCAACCGAGGCCGGCGCGCGCGCGGCAAATGGATTGTCGATGTTGCTGCATCAAGGCGCGCTAGCCTTCGAGATTTGGTTTCAACGCGAAGCGCCGCTCGAAGTGATGCGCAGGGCGATTAGCTAGGAATTCTCTTTCGCCATTTCCTGGCTGCGTTTCGTCGCGGTTTCGACGGCGGCAATCAAACTTTCGCTTGTCCCAAGTTTTTCCATTACCGCCAGGCCGGCGGCAGTCGTTCCGCCCGGCGTTACAACCATTCTGCGCAATTCCCCCGGCGACATTTTTGATTCGAGCATGATGTCGGCCGCGCCGCGCGCAGTTTGAATGGCTAACTCCATCGCGATATCGTTCGCCAATCCCAATTTCGTTCCGC
>DATEWZ010000068.1:0-3510 GCA_035257485.1 Chthoniobacterales bacterium | reverse complement strand
GTGGAAAAGCCGCGCCGTCCCGGCGACCCGCCTCGACTGATCGCCTCTTCGGAAAAAATTAAGCGCGAGCTTGGTTGGCAGCCGCAGTTCCAGTCGCTCGATGCGATCATCGAGAGCGCGTGGAAATGGCACGAAAAATTTCCGCGCGGCTACCGCGATTAATAGAAAGCGCCCGCGAATTTCTCCGCGGGCGCTTGCATGTTAAATAATCTCGAACTGTTTCGATTTACGGCTTCTCGGTTGTTGTCGTCGTGGTCGTGGTTTCTTTTTCGATCACCGTCGGTCTGCTCAGCACGACTTTCCGAACAATCATCCGATCGCCTTCGCGCACATAATAGACGGTGGCAGGGAGATCGGGACGGACCGCCGACCAGGTGACGGTTTGCCCGGCCGGATCGAGAATAGTCGTGTCCTTGGTGTAGTAATAACGGACCGGCGCGCCCGTTGTCCCCCTTGATTGGAACGTGAAGTAATCCGTTCCTGGTGTGTAAGTGGTGATGGTGCCAGCAGCGCTGGTCGTAGTCGTCTCGGTGACCTCGGCGCCAGCGGCAGCGTCTTTGGTCGTGGTGACCGTTGTTGAAGTTTGAGCCAATGCTGTGACAGCGACCAAACTGCAAGCCACGGCCATTATTTTCGCTAATGTAGTTTCTTTCATAGTTGTCCTTTGCTTTGGTTACCCAATGCTTTTTCTTGTAAAGAGGTTTGACTTGGAGCCGCGACGATTTATTCGACCGCAACACCACAAATGGTTCGCGCCGAGTCGGCTGTTCGGTTTTGAATAATGCAAACGCTTCCAGGTTTCCGAGATTTCCTCCCTGAGGATTGCGCGGCGAGAAATTACATTTTCGCTCGCTGGCGCGAAATTTCTCGCCGCTACGGATTTACCGAATGGGATGGACCGGTCCTCGAACCGACCGATCTCTATCGCAAAAAGAGCGGTGCCGAAATTGTCGATCAGCTTTTCAATTTCACCGATAAAGGCGAACGCGAGGTGTCGATGCGGCCGGAGCTGACGCCGACGCTGGCGCGCGTGGTCGCGGCGCGCGAGCGCGCGTTCAAGAAACCGCTCAAGTGGTTTTCGATCGGCCAGTTCTTTCGCTACGAGAAGCAACAGCGCGGTCGTTTGCGCGAACATTATCAACTGAATTGCGACATCATGGGCGAAAACGATTTCGCCGCCGACATCGAGCTTATCGCGCTGTGCATCGACATCTTGCGCGGGTTCGGGCTCACCGAGAAAGATTTTGTTGTTCGGATCAGTGACCGCGAATTCTGGACGGATTTTTTGCAGCAACAAAAACTTCCGAATGAGCGCTGGGAAGAAGTCTTGCAGATCATCGACAAGTCGGGGCGCGAGCCGCGGGAGAAAACGGAGGAGAAACTCGGCAAGCTCGCCGGGCCGGTCTTTTCAATTTTCGACAAGGGCGGCCGCAGCGGCAAACTTGATCGACTGGTCGATGGCCTCGGTGCGCGCGGCCTCGCCGGATACGTCGATATCGATGTGAAAATCGTGCGCGGCCTCGCTTATTACACTGGGACAGTTTTCGAAGTGTTTGATCGCGCGGGAAAGTTGCGCGCCATCGCAGGCGGCGGGCGCTACGACAATTTGGTCGGTCAATTGAGCGACGGCGCGGTTTCCATGCCTGCGCTCGGTTTTGCGATGGGCGACGTCGTGCTTGGCGAATTGTTGCGCGAACGTCCGGCAGCTCGCGAGAAGCTCGATGTCGAGATCAAAGAACAAAACAAGATCGACATCTACGCCGTGATTGCGAAGGAGCAGCGGCGCGCGGATGCGCTCGAACAAATTCAGGAACTGCGCGACCGCGGTTATCGCGTCGATTATCCACTGACCGCTGATAAGGTCGCGAGACAATTTCAAAATGCGGAAAACGCCGGCGCGCGGCTCGCGGTGCTTTACGGCGACGAATGGCCGCAGGTGAAAGTGAAAAACTTG
Organism: Chthoniobacterales bacterium; assembly: GCA_035257485.1. GTDB lineage: Bacteria > Verrucomicrobiota > Verrucomicrobiia > Chthoniobacterales > UBA10450 > AV40. The sequence continues at coordinate 1,556 of DATEWZ010000068.1, read as the reverse complement.
GGCACGCGTGAGGAATCGTTGATCCCGAGCGACGCGCTTCTGGACAGCGTCGAAAAATTCTTCACCGTCTCGGGCTCTGCTTGACCATGTATCGCACGCACGATTGCAATTCACTTCGCAAATCCGACATCGGCAAAAGCGCTACGCTTGCCGGTTGGGTGCACGTTTCGCGCGATCATGGCGGCGTCATTTTCATTGATCTGCGAGATCGCGAAGGTCTGACGCAGATCGTGTTTCGTCCGGAAGAAAACGCAGACCTGGCGAAGCAAGCGCATGCTTTGCGCAGCGAAGACGTGATCCAAGTTGTTGGGAAAGTGGCGCCGCGCGTGCCGGGAACGGAGAATCCGAAACTCGCGACGGGCGATATCGAACTGATTCCGACTCAGCTGCGGATTCTGAATCGCGCGGACGACTTGCCGTTTCCAATCGACGCCGAGATCCACAATGAAGATTTGCGGCTGACATATCGCTATTACGATCTGCGCCGGCCGGAGTTATCGCGCAATCTGCGAATGCGCCATCGCGCGGCGAAAGCGACGCGGGATTATCTCGATTCGCAGGGCTATCTCGAAATCGAGACGCCGATCTTGTCGAAGAGCACGCCGGAAGGCGCGCGGGATTTCTTGGTGCCTAGTCGATTAACGCCCGGCAAATTTTACGCGTTGCCACAAGCGCCGCAGCAATACAAACAATTACTCCAGGTCGCCGGCGTCGAAAAATATTTCCAGATCGCGAAATGCTTTCGCGATGAAGATCTACGGGCCGATCGCCAGCCGGAATTCACCCAAATCGACATCGAAGGCTCCTTTGTTGAGCCGGGCGACATTTTCAAGCTGACCGAGGGAATGCTGGCGGCGATTTTCAAAGCCACTCGCAACATCGACATCAAAACGCCGTTCGATCGCATGACATATCGCGAAGCCGTCGGCGAATTCGGCAGCGATAAACCGGACCGACGGTTTGGCATGAGACTTGTCGATCTAAGCGACGATTTCCGGGCGAGCAGTTTCAAAGTTTTCCGCGGCGCGATCGATGCCGGCGGCGTGGTGAAAGCGATCAACGCGAAGAATTTCGCGTCACTCACGATCGGACAGAGCGACGAGCTGACGGAGATAGCGAAGACTTTCGGCGCGAAAGGGCTCGCGTTCATCAAAGTGGAAGGCGGCGAATGGAAATCACCGATCGTGAAATTTTTCAGTGACGCGGAGAAAACCGCGCTCAAAGCGAAGCTGAAAATCGAGGAAGCGGATCTAATTCTGTTCGCGGCCGACAAATGGGACATTGCCTGCGAAGTGCTGGGACGGATCCGGCTAAGGGTAGCGGAATACCAGAAGTTGGCTCCGGAGAACGAAGTCTGGGACTTCCTTTGGGTCTACGATTTTCCGTTGCTCATTTGGAGTGCCGAGGAAAATAAGTGGAACGCGATGCATCATCCGTTCACGCGCCCGAAGGCCGATGATATCGCGTTCCTGAGCGACTCAAAAAAATTTCCGGAGATCCGCGCGGAAGCCTACGACGTCGTGCTCAACGGCGTGGAGATCGGCGGCGGTAGTATT
>DATEWZ010000067.1:0-14809 GCA_035257485.1 Chthoniobacterales bacterium | reverse complement strand
CTAACGAAGCTGCGCGGAGACTTGCGGAGGTTTGCGCGTTTTCTTTTTGGTTCAACCTGGCCAGAGAAACCGTCACCACCTAAACCCATTTGCCATTGGACAGGCCCAGTCGGGCTGCCGCTGAATGTGACGGAACGACGGCGCCGCAAACGGGACAAATGATCCCCTGATCAGTGTCACTTTTTCGAACAGCAGGCTCCAGCCCCCGGGGCAGATCGACATTGCACGCCGTTTTTTCATTCGAGGCGTAAATTATTGAAGACCAACAGCCTTGCCAGCGTCGAAGTCATATCGAACGGAAGTCTACTAGGGCACATGACAACTCCAACAGTCACACAAAACGGGTCACTTTATTTCGCGCATCACAAAGCTTCGCGGGCACGAGCCGCGCTGTTTCGGCGTTTGCGAAAAACTCAGAAACAAAAAACCAATCGCGTCGCGCAATTGACCTTCCACGGGTTCATTCGTCCGGGGACGCCGCACTAGAAGGACCGCAACACGGTCGTTCGAATAACCAGACACAGTTCCGCCAACTCGCGGCGTTGTCGCTTAATGCCGCGAGCTCGAGAAGTGCGATTCCTCGTAGCCGGCGCCGACATTGATTTGCAAGTGATCGTTGCCGACTCCACCCAGAATATAACTGCCGAACTCGTCTCCGCTGTAATGTCCGCTCGCGGAATGGCCGTAGTAGACTCCGACTTCGCCGCCGGTCCAGGTCAGCGACGCCTTTTCAAATGCCAGTGACTCGGTTGAGGAATAATCTTTTCCATCTTTCGGATCTTTGACCGGACCGACGATCACGTTCCCCTTATGTTTCTTCGGAGCGGCGTTCGGCGTTGCGCTCGTCATTTCAAAATCGACAACTCGCGCCGTTCCCATTCGTCCGAGCGCAGTCGAACCGGGAACGCGGCCGTCGAGGAAATCGCGCATCGAAAGTTCACGAACCAGGTTCGCGCTGTCGACAGTGCTGAACAGCTCGGGCCGATAGAACCCAAAGATGGGATCAAAGTCCGCTCGAGCTGTGAGACCAAGGCCTACCAAAATAACGCCTGCCAAAACCGCCCGTTTCATTGCCCGGAAATTCACAACCGAAATGGTATCAGCGCCAGTAAAATTTTGCACGTCTTGCTTTTTTAACCCACACCCTGGCCGAAAGTTGCGCGTTACTTCGTGATTTCGAGATGGAACCGATGCAGCAGCCGATGGGCGAAGGGAGCGATCATCAGCGAGGCGATCCCGACGAAGGCGAGCCCGGAAAAGAGCGCATAAAACGAAGCGAATAGCTTTGCGGCGGTGGTTTGCAGCTGATCGACCGGTCCCATTCCGCCTAGAATCATAGAGGCGTTCAGCAACGAATCGACCCAACTCAAATGCGCGATCAAATGGTAACCAAAAATTCCGATGGCCAACGCAATTGCGATAACGATTAGCGCGAGGAGCCCGTGCTGCGCGACGCGACGAATGAATTGAGCACGGGTAAGCAATGGATGACTTCGATTTTCGTACATGTTTAGTGCGGTGATTCCTGAAGCAGCTTGATCTTGTCGGCCGTGAACCCGTTCGGGTACACTCGATAAATCTCCTTATATTCGCGAAGCGCGTCGGTCTTTTTTCCCGCGGCCTCAAACGCTTTGGCCTGCGGCAAATGGCCCTCGGCTTCTTTTTTAGCTTTGTCGCACGCCATCAAGATCGAAGCGTTATATCGCCACAATAGTCTCTGTTCCTCGCTCGGCGACGCTGGATAACGCTTGAAGAAGCTCACCAACCTCGACCGGCCGACCGGCGCATTCTTCTGCGCGAGCTCCCGCCTCGCTTGATTGGCCGCCAGCAGCGCGTCCGCGGTGGCCGTTTCCGCCCCGCACTCGTACATCGCAACTTCGTAACCAACCTTGGAACGAAAATCTCGTGCCTGACCAGCCAGAGCTTCAACACTGGCCGAAACCGGCGCCGGAAATTCCTTCAACGAATCGATTGGCCCGACGTCGCGAAATTTTTCCGTTGCATCGCGCACTTGCGCGAAGACTGACGCGGTCTGCGCTTTAAATTGCGCGATCATCTCCGATTTCGATCCGGTGATTGAGGGCAGCGCGCTTGAAACCGACGGCTCGGCAAAGGGCGCTTCTTCAATTGTGTTTCGCGACGAAGGCGGGGGATTCGTCAGCACCACCGCATCGCGGGCCGGAACTTCAGCCATTTCTTCCAGGCGCGGAGTGTTGCCACTCAATTCCGGCATTGGCGGAGACGGGAGCGATTTCAAAATCGGCGGCGGCGCCGTTGGGCTTGGCGAAGGCGTCGATGTCGATCTTGGAGTTGGTGTCGGATTTGGCGGCCCCACTTGAGTCGGCATCGGAGATGGAGTTGGCGTCACCGTTGGTGTTCGGGTTGGGAACGGCATCGGCGTTGCGGTCGGAGTCGCGATCGGTGTTGGAAACGGTGTCGGACTGATTTTGGATCGCGTCGGAGATCGAAATGGGATCGGCGTGGGTAAAATTTCGGATTCTCTCGCGGGTGGAGGCGTCGCCACTGGAGTCGCGACTGGTGACATCTTGGGTTTAGCCGTTGTCGCCGACGCGACAAGTGTCGGCGACGGCGTCGGTCTCGTATTTTCAAACGAATCCAGCTCCGACCAATCGCCGACTCGTTCTCCATTTGCGAACTTTGCCTGCAAACGCGTCCTGGCCTGTACTTTGATCACCATTCCCTCCAATTTTCCCTCGACCATCTTGCCGGTGTAACTGTTGACCTCTTCATTGAGCCGGTACCAGGTCAACGTCCCCCCGCCGGTCGCGTATCCTTTCACATCGCGCCGCCCGGACCAGGTCGCTTCTTGCGCGACTCCGCGCTGGCTATTCCAAACAAGCGTCTTGCCGTCTTTGCAACGCTGATAGCGCGCCGCGTGCGCGGAGTTCGCGAGCAAAATGATAATACCGCAAACAAAAAGGCGTCGGGTGCGCACGGCAGGCTTCAGTTCGAGCCAGCACCCTTTAACGCATTCCGGAAATATTCAATTGTCTTCTTGATGCCTTCGTCGAACTCGACTTTCGGCTCCCATCCAAGAATTTTTTTCGCGCGCGAAATATCCGGCTGGCGCACTTTCGGATCGTCCACCGGCAGCGGTTTGTAATCGATCCGCGATTTTGCGCCGGTGATGCGAATGATTTCCTCACCAAACTGTTTGATCGTCATCTCACACGGGTTGCCGATGTTGACCGGCTCGTGGAAATCGCTCATCGCGAGTCGGAAAATCCCGTCGATCAAATCCGACACGTAACAAAACGAGCGCGTTTGCGAACCATCGCCGAAGACGGTCAGCGGCTCGTCCTTCAAGGCCTGTCCGATGAACGCCGGCACCACGCGACCATCGCGCAACCGCATCCGCGGTCCGTAAGTGTTAAAGATGCGAACGATCTTCGTGTCCATTTTGTGATAGCGGTGATACGCCATCGTCATCGCTTCCGCGAAACGCTTCGCCTCATCGTAAACGCCGCGCGGGCCGATCGGATTCACGTTGCCCCAGTAATCTTCCTTTTGCGGATGGACGAGCGGATCCCCGTAACATTCAGAGGTCGATGCCAGAATGAAGGCGGCGCCTTTGTCTTTTGCCAGACCGAGCGTGTTGTGGGTCCCGAGCGCGCCCACCTTCAAGGTCGGGATCGGCAATTCGAGATAATCGATCGGGCTTGCCGGCGACGCGAAATGAAAAACGTAATCGAGTTTCTCTTCCGGCACGAAAATGAAATTGGACACATTGTGCTTGATGAAACGGAAATCCTCATTGCCCGCGAGATGGCCGATGTTCGCCGGGTTGCCGGTGATCAAATTGTCGATCGCGATGACGCGATGACCTTCTGCGAGAAGACGATCCGTCAGATGCGATCCCAAAAAACCGGCGCCACCGGTGACAACGGAAATCGGTTTGGATTTTTTCGCGGCCATTCGACGGGTTATCTAATGGCGAAGCAATAAGTTGGCCAGAGCGATTTTCACGTTGAACGTTGCGCGTTCAACGCTAAGCGTTGAGCCGCATGCGAATCTTATCAGGCATCCAGCCCAGCGGCGTGCTGCACATCGGAAATTATTTCGGGATGATGCGGCCGGCGATCGAGCTGCAAAAGCACGGCGAGACGTTTTATTTTATCGCCGATTATCACGCGCTCACCAGCCTGCGCGATCCGAAGGCGCTTCGCGAACATTCCCGCCGGGTCGCAATTGATTTTCTCGCTTGCGGTCTTGATCCAGAAAAATCAGCGCTCTTTCGGCAGTCGGATGTGCCGCAAACGACCGAGCTCGCGTGGATCTTATCAACCGTAACGCCTGTCTCGCGCCTGGAGCTCGCCCATTCGTATAAAGACAAAATCGCACGTGGCATGCCGGCGAATGCGGGACTGTTTACTTATCCGGTGCTCATGGCGGCCGACATTTTGATTTATGACAGCGATGCTGTTCCGGTGGGCAAAGATCAAAAACAGCACATCGAGATCACCCGCGATATCGCGACGAGGATCAATGAAACTTACGGCGACGTCTTCAAATTGCCCGAGCCACGGATCAATCCGCAAACCGAGACTGTTCCCGGCATTGATGGTCAAAAGATGAGCAAGAGTTACGGCAACAACATCGACATCTTCGGCGACGAAAAAGAAATGCGGAAACGCGTCATGAGCATCGTGACCGATTCCACGCCGGTCGAAGCGCCGAAAGACCCCGACAAATCGACCATCGTGCAGCTTTACTCGCTTTTCGCTTCCAAAGACGAAGTCGCCGGCATGCGCGATCGATTCAAAAAAGGCGGCACCGGCTACGGCGATTTCAAAAAAGAGCTCTTCGAAAAACTTTGGGGATATTTCGCGCCGATGCGGAATCGCCGCGAAGAAATTGAGCGCGACAAATCGTACATCGACAATGTTCTCGCCAAAGGAGCCAAGCGCGCCAACGAAATTGCCGATCAAGTCATGGCGCGCGTCCGCAAAGCCGTCGGCCTGCGCTAAGAAAACGCGCCCATCAGTTTGCGTCCGAAATCTTCACGCCGTCGGGCGGTTCGAAGAGCGATTTTTGAAACGGCAGATTTGTTTTGTACTCCAGATATCGGAACGAAATCGACGGCTTCCCTTCTTTGACCACATCAAGTTGATAGGGCTGACCGGTCGCTGGATCGACGAAGAGCGAGACCTCGATCGATCCTTTTTTCAAAGCGAGCACATTGAAATTTTTTCCATCCAGTTGCCGTTGACCGAGGTCGCGCGGGTTTTGCTCGCGAAAAAACTGGATCTCATTGCCAAAGTTGAGCCCTTTGAATTCCGGGTTCGATTCAGGCTGCTGCTTGGTTTTGCGCTGATAAACAATCGGCGCGTGGAATTCAAAGGGCGGTTCGTGGTCGACGATGTGTTGTGCCGTTTTCGTCATCAGGTTAACGATCCACATGTTCGGTTCGTTGGTGATAATTAGCGGGCGCACGCCGCGCTCTGGATCCAATTCCTGCTCTATGCGAGCATATTTGTCGCCGGCCAAATAGAATGTCTTCGGCTTTGCCATGTACGATTCAGCGGGAATTTTCGGACCACCCGCCCGGACAACAATTTTCGTCACCGGCGGCTCCTGACTCCAAACCGCGGCGCCAAGCAGCGCCAGGCTAACGATTATCAACCCAAAAATTCTCATATTTAGTCCTCCTCGGATCATTACACATTGCCGCGGTCGAGCTGAAGTTGTCGCAAATAAAGAAAGAGCGGCAGACCAAGCGAACCGCCGACCAGCAGCGTGCCGACCGTTGGTAGCCAAAGCAATCGCATTCCCAATCGTTTGCCTTCCGTCTGAATGAACGAGATCAACACGATCGCCGAGACGATCACGTCCATGGCGAAGAAAGCGCTGATTCGATTGGCGAAAAGATCGCGAACAAAGATCGACATATTGAGTCCGTGATGTTCCGCGATCCAGGGAACGAATTGCGAATAAGGAAGGACCAGCCCGAGCACGGCGAACGCGAGATAAAGATGTCGCAGTTTCATGGAAGCGTTGTTCCAGAAAAGCTGCGAACGCTCCAACGTATTTAATTGCTAAAGCGTTTTTAGAAACGCGACCAAGTCGTTGCGAAAGCTCGTTTCAGCGGCGTTGAACCCTTCACGAGTCAGACGAATTTTGCCTTCGCGATCGAAAACAACGATCGCCGGGACGCCATGCAATCCCAAGCTATCGTGCGCCTTTCCTCCGAGATCGAAGGCGAGCGGCAGATCGATGTGGCGACTCTCGATGAATGAACGAAAGCGCTCGGGTGTATCGCGGCCGAGATCGCTCGCGACCACAACAAATTCGATGTCTCGGTTGTCGGCCAAGTCAGCGTGAACCGCGGCCAGATGCGGGAGCTCGGCAATGCACGGCGCGCAGGTGGTGGAAAAGAAATCGACGACGAGAATTTTCCCGCGCTGAGGCGCGAGCGGAACGAATCCGTCGCTAACCGGCTGAAGAACAAATGCCGGCGCTGATTCGTCTTTGATCCGAGTGTAAGAACCCGCCAATTGCCTGGGCGCGTACCAGCCGCAATACCATGCCGAGCCCGCCAAGAGCGTAACGAACAACACCAGGGCAAGACCGCGTTGATTGCGCCATGTTCGGAGAATAAACATTCCGACAATCACCGCGACGGCCCAGAGAGCGATGTTTGGCCATAAAGCCGGAACCTTCTGGAGGACTTCGCTCCAGAAGATAGCGACGAGCGGCGCGATCAGAAGAATCGCGGCCAGCCAATCCGCTTTGTTCCGGCCGAGCCACAGAGCGGCCACAAAAAGAAAGGCAGCGCCGAGCGCGTAAACAAAACGCAGATCGTTGGTAAACTTGAGCGCACTGCCATAAACGATCACAAGGGCAAGCAATCCCAAACCGAGCGCGCCCAGGCGCAATTTCCATGAGGAAACCGGTTTTTGTTCCATATATCGATGAGATGCGCTCCAGGACTGTTCGGATTCAACTAATTTGCTGATTCCGATTCGTGCCCGGCTACGACCAATAGGACAAATTGCAACATGCCCAACGCCAATTGCGTCGCTATAACCGAGAAAAACGGCCAGAAGGTCTTTAACGAAATTGCATTATAGATTTGCAGAAGAGTCGTGGCCGTTGCGATTACGCTGCCGCTGTAAAAAAGGGCGCGACTGCCACCACCTCGCTGAAATTCCTCCCGGGACAAGCTCCGAAGATTGCCCGAGATCTGTTGACCGACTATCACGATCACGACAAAAGCCAGGATACTGCACACCTGCCACAGTCTTTGTTGATCGAGAGTTGTTGAAGAGAGAACCATCGCTAGCATCGAGAGCATAAAAGGCGTCGCCGAGTTCGTGAGCAAAATCCGGAGCCGGAACTTGTCGATCCTTGACCATTCGTGGACTGAACGAGTGCGAAACGCGACCACCACGCCGGCAAATCCGGCCAGTGTCACCGCTACCTGCGCGCTCGCGCTCAATGCTTCCCTCGGTTGCATCTTAAACGAAATCTGGCTTCGCCCATTCCTGAACCAAATTCGGGTTGACGTAAAGGCCGTCGCACATCGCCGCGCGGCCGTTGAGGACAAGCGCGGCCGACGCGTTCGCGAGGAAAAACCCGAAATCGCGCGTCAGAATCTCGTGCACCTCCCCGAACCACGAGCCGCCGTCGTATTGCGGCATAAAGTTCAGCTCGATCAAAATGAATTTCGTCTTCGCGAGAGTCTGCTTTGCGCCGGCGAGTAGCGGTTTCTCGTAACCCTGAACGTCGATCTTCAACAACGACACTTCCGGAAGATCGACAAGCAACTGGTCGAGGGTAGTCATTTTCACCTCGATTTCCGACGTGATCGCCCAATTACTGCCGATGACGGCGCCCATCTCCTCGCGCGGCTGAAGAAGCGACGCGCCAGTGGTGTCGCGGGTGATTTTCAACTTCTCCACGCTTTCGCGTTCGCCGACCGCCACGTTTTGCAATTGCACGCGCGGATTGTTTCCGAATTTCTTTTGCAAGATCGCGAACGCGTCGGGAATCGGTTCCACGATAATGAATCGTTCCGGCGTGACGAGGTTGAGGAGAGCACTCGCCCATTGCCCGACGTTCGCGCCAACATCGACAACGGTTCGCAAATTTTCGACGTGGCCGGGCTTGAAAAGGGCCAGCCCGCTCAGGTCCGCATCCAGCGCCACCCGATCGCTGCTAAAGAATTCCGCCGGTGAAAGGCGCCGGCCGATCTCCCGCAGTCTTCGTCGATTCTTTACGAAATCGACGATGCCGAAGGGCAAGAAGAATTTGAGGAAGCGCTTCAAGCCGACGCGCCGTTCTTGAGCTCAGCGAAGATGAGACGGCCGGCCGCGGTTTGGAGCGCGCTCGCCACGACCACTGTTCGCGTTTTTCCAACGTGCGCGCGTGCGTGATTCACCACGATCATTGTTCCGTCCGGCAAATAACCAACAGCCTGATGTGCCTCGCGGCCTTCCTTGACCAGATGCAAATCGATTTCGTCGCCCGCAACGACGCTCGGCTTCAGAGCGCGCGTGAGATCGGACAAATTCAAAACGCCAACGCGTTGCAAGCGCGCGACCTGCGTGAGCGCGTGATCGTTCGTCAGCAAGCGCGCTTTCAGCACCTTCGCGATCCGCACCAGTCGCGCATCGATTCCAAGATCGACATCCTCGGCCGTGGTTTCGTGCACGGTGAGCTCCACTTCACGCGAACGTTGGAGTTGATTCAGAATCTCGAGACCGCGCCGGCCGCGCTCGCGTTTTGTCGGATCGCGTGAATCGGCGAGCGTTTGCAGCTCGTCCAAAATGAATCGCGGCACGATCAGAGTGCTGCTCAGAAATCCGGTCGCGCAAAGATCGGCAATACGGCCGTCGATGATCACATTCGTGTCGACGACGAGCGGCTCGTGTTGCGTCGTTTCGCGCGCGAAGCGGACATAGGGAATGATGAGCGAGAATTCGTCGCGGCTGCTGCGAATTGCCAGCATCATTCCGAGGTAGCCGAAAACCGCGTAAACGATGAGGCGCACGCCCCATTGCATCGTTTCCGATTGATAACGCAAAACTTGCGAGGCCATTAGCAGGTTGGCGAAGATCAAGCCAAGCAACAGACCAAATGTGGCCGAGGAAAACAAACGCAACGACACGCCTTTGAGCAGACGATCGATCAAAACCACAACGAGCCCGAGAAGCAAACCGAGCACGAGACCGGGCCAGAGATTTTCGGTCACCGCCGAGGAAATGTTTGCCCCGATCACCGCGCAAAAGGTGATGAACAACACGCGCAGCAAGTTGATCGTCAGTAATGGGGTCACTTAGCGGCCTCCGGCCGGCTTCCGTGCGGGTTTGGTTTGCTCGCGCTGAGTATTGTCGATCTTCGCTGCGCTGTCGCGATAAAAAAGAATACCGTGCGCGCGCAAGTTGCTGACGAGCGCGCGAATGTCGTTCGCCAGTTCCTGATTGGTAAGAAGCGCGGCGAGCAATCCTTTGCCTTGCGTCGCAGACGTCGCCACTTTTTGCAAACCGTCCGCCGCTTTCTTCGTCGAATCCATCGCCGAATCGGCCTTCTCCACCACGCCGCCGAGTTTTTTCGACGCATCCGCGAAATTTGTGGTGGCTTCGTTCAAGTGGGCGACGCTCGATCTCAAATTCTCGGCGGTCTCTTTCGAAATCACGTCCTCGTTCAGTCGCGTCACGGTGGTGTCGATCTTTTGCACGACGCCGCGCAAATCGCCCATCAGCGCGCCGCCTTCCCGCGTTAGATCGTCGATTCCGGTCTCGCGCGAGCCGTTGATGAGTGTGTTCGGCGGCAAGAATTTCGTTGGCTTTCCCGCCGGCATCGTGACGTTAACGAAACGATCGCCAAGCAATCCTGAGCTGCCGACGGTGAACTTGCTGCCTTCGGGAATCTTCACGTAGTCGTAAATCTTCAACGGCACCGCCACACCGTTGCCTTCGCGGACCAAACGCGGACCGCCGGCAACTTTTCCGATCCGGGCGCCGGCGAGCAAGACATCGGAACCCTTGAGCAATCCACTGGCATCGTTGAAGCGGATCGTCAGCGGATAATAGGTCTTAAAACCTTCCCCAAGCCTCCCGAATTGCACGACGAGCGCCCCAAGCATTGCCAAACCGGCAAACACAAAAATGCCGACCTTGAATTCCAATCCTCGCTCGTGCCGGTTCATGAAAGGTGCGTTGTCGATCCTAGCATTGTTGTAGCGGCGTTTGTGTCAAACGCCGAACTAATAAACAGGCGCTTGGCACAAGCGCCTCTACAAATTTTCCCGCTCCGAACGCCCGAGGAGAAAGTCCTGGATCAGCTGATCGTCTGAACTGCGTAATTCCGCCGGCGTTCCGTGAAAGTAAATTCGCCCGTCGTGCAGGTAGGCGATCCGGTCCGCGACATGAAACGCGTTTTTCATATCGTGCGTCACTACGATGCCCGTGACCCCGAGTCGCTGTTGCAGCCGGCGAATCAATTTATTGATCGAATCTGAAACCACCGGATCGAGACCGGACGTTGGCTCGTCGTAAAGAATGCAAGATGGCTGGCGAATGATTGAGCGCGCGAGCCCGACGCGCTTTTTCATTCCGCCGCTCAAGTTCACCGGCATTTTTTCTTCCTCTCCCTGAAGCTCCATCACTTCGAGCATTTCGCTGACGCGCTTGCGCAACACTTGTGGATCGCGCTCCCCCGCTTCGCGCAACGGGAACGCAATGTTTTCCGCGACCGTCATCGAATCGAACAAGGCGCTGCCTTGAAAGAGAATGCCGACCTTCTGTCGAATCGCTGCCAGCTGGCGCTCGCTCATGTCGATGATGTTCTGCCCTTCAATCCAGATTTCGCCCGCGTTGGGACGCATTAAGCCGATGAGATGTTTGAGCAAAACGCTTTTCCCGCCGCCGCTGCGTCCGATGATGGCGAGGGTTTCGCCGTGCGCGACATCAAGTTCGATCCCGCGCAAGATTTCCTGATCGCCAAGTCGCTTCTCCAACCCGTGAACGGCAATCATCGGAGAGTTGTTAGTTGATTGTTGATAGTTGATCGACATCGCGCAGCCGCCCCCATCAACTATCGACTATCAGCTATCAACTTCATTGATAGCCCGCCGGATAAATAATGTTCAACGTCATGGTCAGGAAAAAATTGCTGATCAGCACCGCGAGCGACGCGTTTACCACTGCCTCAGTGGTGGCGCGGCCGACGCCAACTGCGCCTTCACGCGCGGTCAGTCCTTTGTGACAACTGATGAAGACAATCAGGATGCCGAAGCAAAACGCTTTGGAGAGCCCCATGATGATGTCGCGGCTGCGAGTCCAGCGCACCATGTTCGCCATGTAATATGTACCGTTGATCTCGAGCAATGAGATCGCGACGAAATATCCAACCGCGATTCCAACCGCGATGCACTCGGCGACGAGCAACGGCATTGAAACCATCATCGCCAGCGCGCGCGGCACCACGAGATAGTCCGTTGGATAAACCGCGAGCGCGCGCAAGGCATCGATCTGCTCGGTCACTTTCATCGTCCCGATCTCGGCAGACATTGATGCCCCGACCCGTCCGATCACCATCAGCGCAGTTAGGACCGGTCCGAGCTCGCGCATGAGCGCAACCGAGACGACCGCGCCGGTGGCCGAGCCCATTCCAATTTTGTGAAATTGAAAATAAGTCTGCGCCGAAAAAACCGCGCCGGTAAAACCGCCGGTGATCACGACCACGAGCTGCGAAAGCAATCCGATCTCGACGACTTGATTCAAAAACAATTTCCAGCGCAACCGATGTGTGAACAACGACTGAAAGGTGTCCGCGGCCAACATCACCACTTCGCCGAGGTACTGAATGAAGCGAAGGAGAGGCCGTCCAAATGCGTTGAAGATTCGAGCGAACATTTGCGACTGTGCTAGACGCCGAGCGGTTGCGTTTTCGTTTTTGGCCGAAGCTCCGCCGGAATCGCACCGATGAAGCGTGGATCGAGTGAAAGCTTGCGGAACATCGCGCGAATCTCGCGGAAAGTAATCGTGGGCTCGTCGAGCTCGAAGTAAACCAGGTTATGGTTGCGATCGACTTTGTAACGCAGACCCGGAATGGCCGTGAGCTGATGCTCGAGCTCCAGAATCTTGTCCAGATCGCTCAGACCTGCCGCGTAAACTTCCAGTTCCAGCATGGTGGGTTCAAAGTGTACGGACGGCGCAGTTCGATGCAAAAAGAAACCCGCGATTTGCGCGACGCGCAGAGATGAGTAGAAGTCGATCCTGAAAGATGTCGATTTTGCGATCTACACCGGTTCTGGCGGCGGCCGCGCTTTTCTCTTTCACCGGTTGCCAGACGATGGAGTCAGGTTCGGCATCGCAAAGCGCTAAAGCGCAAATGGCGGCGCGGATCGCGGCCGAACCAGCGGGCGATTACTACATCGGGCGGCGTTACTTCAAGGCGGACTTCAAGTTTTGGGGCTACATTCGGAAACCAGGACAACCCTGGCACACGGCGCAGCTGGTCATGCTCAACGAAAAACAAAAGCTCGCGCCCGATCGCGAGCAAGTGAAGTTCGGATTCGACAATAATTACGAATACAAACTTTATGGCTCTTTCAGCGGCGAAACAGTTTACGAGCCTGCGAGCAATCGAATGTATCCCGAATTTGTGGTCACGCGTTTCGAATTGATCACGACCAATCCGCCGCCCATTTTCAAAACCCAGCTGAGCGGCCGGGCTGATGCCGCCAATACCCGTTACGTCATCGAGAAACCGGAGCCGGAATTTTGAAGTCGAACGCGCGCGATTCGCTCGCTGACGATTTTTTTAAATATCTCTCGGTCGAACGAAACGCATCGCCGAGAACGTTGAAGGCATATCGACAGTCGCTGGCCGCGTTTCGCGCGCAGAATCAAAAGCCATGGAAGGAATGTACGACCGACGATTTCCGGGACTATTTGTTCGCGATCATGAAACGAGGCCAAGCGCGCTCGTATGTTCGGTTGCAATTCTCGGCACTGCGCGCGTTCTATAAGTTTCTGACCGATCGGAAAAAACTTCGCATTGATCCGCTGCGGCAATTGCAGCTTCCAAAGTTGGACAAGAAATTGCCGCTCGTCCTAACGCGACAACAAATCGACGAGTTGCTCGCCGCGCCGCTGAAGATCGAGAAGGAGCGCGCCGCGCCGGAATGGATGCCGCTCCGCGACGTCGCGGTGATGGAGCTCTTTTACAGCAGCGGACTGCGTTTGAGTGAGCTTGCTGCGCTCGATGTTGACGATGTCGATCTTTACACCGAGTCGGTCCGCGTTTTCGGCAAAGGTCGCAAGGAACGAGTTTGCCCAATCGGGGCGCCGGCGCTGGACGCGATCCAAAAATATCGGTCAGCGGCAAACGTTCATTCCGGCGCGCTCTTCATCAACAAATCTCGCAAACGAATTTCATCGCGCTCGATCTGGCTGATCCTGAAACGTTACCTTCGTCACACGTCGATTCCGATTTCGATCAGCCCGCACAAACTTCGGCACAGTTTTGCGACGCACCTGCTCGATCGCGGCGCGGACCTACGAAGTGTGCAGGCATTGCTCGGTCACGCAAGTTTATCGTCGACCCAAATTTACACGCACGTGACGGTCGAACGTTTGAAGAAAGCCTACGCCGACGCGCACCCGCGCGCGTAAAAATTACGGACGCGATTTTCGCGAGAGCAAATCCTGCAACAGCGGCGCAGCGTCCGGATAGTTGGGATCGAGCTGCAACGCGGTCCTCAATTCGGGGATCGCGGGTTCCGGCTCGCCATTTCGAACCAAACCTACAGCGAGATTGTAATGCGCCTGCGGACTGTTCGGCTGAAGACGAACCACTTCGCGATAATGCCCGAGTGCGCCCGCGGCGTTGCCTCGTTCCAGCATCAGATTCGCGAGGTTCGTGTGCGCGTCCGGAAAATCCGGCACGAGTCGAAGCACGCGGCCGTAGTAAGCGATGGCGTCGCTTTGATTGCCCTGTTTTGAAAGGGCGTTGGCCAGGGTGAAATAAGCGCGCGGATCGTTCGGATCGGCTTCTAAAACCCATTTTAATCGCTGGATCGCTTCGTCGAGATCCCCCTTCTGCACCAGCGCGGCGCCGAGATTATAATTCGCGAACTGGTAATCCGGTTTGAGCTCGATCGCTTTTCGGTAATGAACGATGGCTTCCTCCGTTGCGCCGCGATCCATCAGTGCGCCGGCGAGATTGTTGTGCGCGGTTGGCGATTCAGGGTTTTTCGAGAGAACGGCGCGAAAACAGGTTTCGGCGTTTTGATAGTTGCAACTTTGCGCCCAGGTTGCCGCCGCAAGAAAGAGGAGCAGACCGAGAAACGCCGCAGCGCCGCCGACTTTCAACGGCGGTGTGACCCGCTTCCACAAAAACGCTGCGCCCGCGCAAAGCGGAACGATAATCCCGACGATCGCGAGATATTGAAAATGGTCGGCCCGAAAAATTGCCGAGTGCTGACCTGAATCCGCCATGTAGTAGGACTGGTTGAAAAATCCGAGCATTGGGAAAAGAATCAGCGCGAAGTAGAGAAGTCCGGCCAAAGGCGCGCGCGATTGTTTTCGAACCAGCCAGCAACCGATGAATAATCCGACGACCGCGACTGGAAAAATATATTGCCACCAGGCGGTCGCGTCGATCCTCCACGGCGGATAAAGCATGATGAGCTCGGCCGGCCAGAAAAGTTTGCCGAGATAAAACCAAAACAAACGGCCGGCGATCAGGATTCGATCCACAACGGAGTAATCAAAGACTTCATGTTCGCCGGCGGAAAAATTTTGCTCCATCCACGCAGTAACAATTCCGGCCACAGCCG
>DATEWZ010000066.1:0-33359 GCA_035257485.1 Chthoniobacterales bacterium | reverse complement strand
CGGCCGTTGTGTCAACGGCCGAACTAGATAAACAGGCGCCCGCCGCGGCGAATGCCTCTACAACTGAAGAAAGCGAAATTGGCGGCAGTTAGATCGCGCCGGCTTTTTTCAGCGCTTTGTAAGCGCCGTTTTTGTTGATCGTCTTCAACCCGCGCGCAGTCACGCGAACGCGGACGAATTTTTTCAACTCCGGCACCCAGATCCGGTGTTCGTGCAGGTTCGGGACAAACATGCGCGGCACATTTTTGGTCACGTGCCGGCCGACGCCGCCCTTTTTCTTGGCCATACCGCGACGGTGAATCTCACTGCCGCGGGTCGGCTTCGATCCTGTAATAGCGCAAATTCTCGACATGGTGCTTGGAAGGGGGCGCACAAGATGCCGCGCGTGGCCGGATTGTCAACCGGTTTAACCACGAATCGAACAAATGATGTGACAACCCGCTGGTTAGTCCTTATTCGTGTTCTAAACACATGACGCAGAAAGGAAAATTGCGACTCGGGATCATCGGGGCGGGAAATATTGTCAAGACGCGGCATTTACCCGCGCTCAAGAAAAATCCCGACGTCGATATCGTCGCGGTCTCGAATTCCACCTACGAAAGCAGCGAGGCGTTTTGCAAAGAGAATTGCAAAGGCGCGACCCCGATGGCGAACTGGGCCGATCTCCTCGCGCTGCCCGATCTCGACATTATCTGGATCGGCACACCGCCATACATGCATTCCGCGGTCACGATTTCTGCGCTCGAGGCCGGTAAACACGTTTTTTGCCAGGCGCGAATGTCGATGGATCTGGCCGAAGCGGAGGAAATGCTCGCCGCCTCGAAACGTTTTCCCGAACTGGTCACGATGCTATGTCCGCCACCGTTCGGGATGCGCGCCGATTTGATGATCAAAAAATTGCTCGCCGAAAATTTCATCGGCAAACCGCACGATGTGCGGATGCAAAGCTTCACCGGCGTTTACCTGAATCCGGAAGCGCCGGCCCATTGGCGGCAGAAGATCGAGATTAGCGGGCTCAACGTGCTCACCCTCGGGATTTACGTCGAAGTGATGCAACGCTGGCTCGGCGACATCGTCGGCGTGTTCGCGCACGGGAAAATTCTGAATGCGGAGCGGCGCGGTTATCACGTCATCGTTCCAGACATGTTGAATGTATTATGCAAATTCGAGAACGGCGCCGAAGGCGTGCTCGAGTTCAGCGGCGTTCATGCCGGCGCCCCGAACGATCGACTCCGAATTTTCGGAGATCGCGGCGCGTTGCTTTACGATTTCACCAACGAACATGTTCGGAGCGTGAAATACGGCGGCCGCGAAATGGAAGATCTCGATGTTCCCAAAGAGCTGACTACCGAGTGGCGGGTGGAAGACGATTTCATTTCGGCGGTGAAATCAAAAGGCCGCATGAAACCGCGTCCGAGTTTCGAGGACGGTGTCCGCTATATGCGCGTCGTCCAGGCCGTGGCCGACTCCCGCGCCCGGAACGAGTGGATCGACATTAAGAAGTAAACTTTGGCATAGATGCGTGTTCCCCTCGCGATTTTTGCGGCGATTGTCATCTCTGCGAACGCATTTGCTACCACGCGAGGTTTCAGCTGGGATTCGATGGTACTTTATCAGCCAGACGAAGACCTACGTGTTCGCATAGAACCTCAAGGACTGGCTGATTACTGCAAACAACTTGAAAAAGTATGCACGAATCATTTTGCATCTGAGACGACTCCGGAGCGGCTCGACATTGTCGTCGGACTCAAGCCCGGTCGGAAAGTACGAGTCTGGTTCGTATCGTCGCGGCGCTCAAGTGAGGCTCCCTCGTTAATTGCGCTTAAGAAGAAATTGGAAGCGGTTCCGGCCTATTCAGTCCGGAATGGACCGGTTGCATTTGCTCTTCGTTGCTCAATCGCCGGAGGTAGTCCTGAACCAAAGGCAAAAGGAGATTTCCAGCCGCCGATGCCAAAAGAGTGGCGTGATGCAGCGGTGAAAGCGAAAAGAGATCTTCTGGTTCCCGACGGAATGTTCAAGCAGATCTGGCCAGATTAAATGCCGCATCCACGCGACGAAGTTGTTGCAGTTGTTCAGAAGACTTTTCCGGACAACGCACAGTCGCGAGTGCTCGAACTGCTCGACACTTACGGCGTTGAGTCATACGAGCGTGAACGCGAGCGGGTGCAGCTCGCGATCCTGAAACTAAGCGAGGGCAACGAAGAAAAGCTGCGCGAGTTCGTTGCCGTGGCGAAGCGCGATTATCGAGATATTCTTTTCTGGGCGGAAAATCCGGAGGAAGCGAAATTGGATACGCCGGAAAAACGCGAACGGTTCAGGAAAATGTTAGAAAAATTCGGGATCAAGCCGCCGAAAGACCTTTAGTGCGACGGTCATAGACCGCCGCTACAGGATCACAGTAGCGTGCCGCGAAGGATAAACAGCGCGACGTTGAAATAAATAACGAGTCCGGTCACGTCGACCAGGGTGGCGACGAACGGCGCGGAGGACGTCGCAGGGTCCAGCCCGAGACGGCGCAGCAAAAACGGAAGCATTGCTCCGCCGATTGTTCCCCACGCGACCACACCGATGAGCGAGACCCCGACCGTGATCGCGACGAGCCAGTGATATTTCCCGTAATCAAAAATGTGGAGGTATTGCCAGAGCGAGATTCGGAAAAATCCGATTGCGCCGAGAATCAATCCGAGCGCGGCACCGGCGCGAAGCTCTTTGCCCACAACCCGCAACCAATCGCGCAACGTTAGTTCGCCGAGCGCCATCGCGCGGATGACGAGTGTGGTTGCTTGCGATCCTGAATTGCCACCGCTGGAAATGATCAACGGCAAAAACATGGCGAGGATCGCGGCCTTTTCGATCTCGGCGTTGTAACCTTGCATTGCGGTCGCGGTCAGCATTTCGCCGAGAAACAAAAGGATGAGCCACGTTGCGCGCTTCTTGACCATCCGTACGAACGGGATCGTCGTGTAGGGCTCGTCCAAAGCTTCCAAACCGCCGAGTTTCTGGATGTCTTCGGTCGCTTCCTGCTCGGCGACATCCAACATGTCATCGCTGGTTACAATGCCTACGAGCACGCCATTGGAATCCAACACCGGCAACGCGACGCGGTCGTATTTTCGGAACTCTTGGAGCGCTGCTTCCTGCGAATCGTTCACCTTGAGCGCGGCGAAATTTTGGTCGCGGATCTCGCTCACTTTTGTGTCGAGCGGGCGGAGCAGAAACTCGCGCATCCGAACGTCGTCGATCAATTTGTTATGCTCATCGACGACGTAGATCACGTTTAGCGTTTCGCGGTCGCGTCCGAATTCGCGGACGAAATCGAGCACCTGCTGCACGGTCCAATCTTCGTGCACCGCGATAAAATCCGGCGTCATCAAGCGGCCGACGCTGCCTTCGGGATAACCAAGAAGCGCCTGGGCGACGCGCCGTTCGTCCGGCGTGAGCAAGCGGATCAGTTTGCGCGCCGCTTCGCTCGGCAATTCTTCGAGGAGCGCGGTCCTATCGTCCGGCGACATCTCGTTGAGAATGTTCGCGACCTGCTCGTGCGCCATCGCTCGCAGCAGATTCTGTTGTTCCTCGATCCCGAGATATTCGAAAACGTCGGCCGCGAGCGCAGCCGGCAAGACGCGAAAGATGATAACCTGCTCGTCGTCCGGAAGATCGAGAATCACTTCGGAAATGTCAGCCGGCGGCCATTCCTTGAAGAGCTCGCGCAGGCCGTTGAAATCGCGCGAGTCGATCAGACTTCTGATTTCGGGTGCTAAAAGTTTGCCAACCATGAGACCTCCGCGCGGGCTGCGCCCGAGTTGTAACATTGCGATTCGTGAAGAGCAATCGTTCCGCGCTTGGAATTTGGCAAAAACGATTACAAATTGAGGGTCTATGCCAGTCGTTGCCTCACTCCCACTCATCCAGCGCGAGGTCGGAAATGATCGGGTGTGCACCTTAACTTTCGACCGTCCCGAGTCGGGCGCGAACATCTTCGACGCCGCGACCATGCGCGAGCTGAGCGAGCACGTCGATGCGATCGAGCGCGACAGCTCGCTGCGCGGTTTGATCATCGCTTCGGCCAAGAAATCGATCTTCATCGCGGGCGCCGATTTGAAAACGCTTTTGAAACAAGCGCCGACCGGCGAGATGCGCGGTTTCATCGCCGAAGGGCAACAGGTGTTCAATCGCATCGCCGCGCTGACGATTCCGACGGTCGCGGCGATTCATGGCGCGTGCGCGGGCGGCGGTTATGAAGTTACCCTCACGTGCGATTGGCGCGTCGGTTCCGACGATCCAGCGACACGGATCGGATTGCCGGAAACGACGCTCGGTTTGATTCCGGCCTGGGGCGGAAGCACACGTTTGCCGAGATTGATTGGCGAAGACAACGCCGCCGAAGTAATCTTGAAAGGGAAACTTTATTCGGCGAGCGAGGCGCTCAAGCTAGGACTGATTGATGAAGTCGCGCCCCGCGAACATTTGCTCGATGCCGCGCGCAAGAAATTGGGCGAGGGAAAACGCCCGGAATCCAAAGTTCAGCCTGGAAAAGGAAAAACGCCCGCGCCGGGCGATCCGAAATCAGCGCGGGCCCGCGCTCTCGGCATCATCACCGCCAGCGCGACGACCCCAATCGATGAATCGCTCAAGCTCGAAGTGGACGCGATTGTCGATCTTGGCAAAACCGAATCGACCCAAAACCTGATCCGCAATTTTTTCCTGACCGAGAAATACAAAAAGGGAACTTCGCGCCAGAAATTCGAAAAGGTTGCACACGCGGCGGTGATCGGCGCCGGCGTGATGGGCGCCGGAATCGCGCAATGGCTGAGTTCGCGCGGCGTGACCGTCATCCTGCGCGACGTAAATCGCGAATTGCTCGATCGCGGTCTCGCGAATGTCGAAAAGACCTACAACGGCGCGGTGAAACGCGGATTGATGACGGAAGAAAAAGCGAAGGAGGGACGTTCCCGGATTGTCTGTTCCACTGCGCCAATGGAATTGCGCGACATCGCGTTCATCATCGAGGCCGCGTCGGAAAAAATGGAGATCAAAAGGGAAATTTTCCGCGAATTGTCGATGCAGGCCGGTCCGAAAACAATCATCGCGACCAACACTTCCGCGTTGCCGGTCAGCGAACTGGCGGATTGCACGGTCTCGCCCGATCGCGTGGTCGGTTTGCATTTTTTCAATCCGGTGAGCCGAATGAAGCTGGTTGAGGTTGTCGTGGCGAAAGAAACTTCCGACGGAACGAAGGAGCGCGCGCTCGCCTTCACGCGCCAGGTTGGAAAATTGCCGGTCGTCGTGCGCGACAGTCCCGGATTCTTGGTGAATCGGGTTTTGTTTCCGTACTTGCTCGACGCGGCCGAACTTTTCGAGGCGGGCGTCGATTTGGAAAAGATCGACAACGCCCTCACAAAATGGGGAATGCCGATGGGACCGCTGCGGTTGATCGACGAGATCGGCGTGGACGTGACGGTCGATATCGCAGTCACCTTGGAAAAGGCCTACGGTGGTCGCGATCGCGCGCCGGAAATTTTGAAGAAGATGCGCGAAGCGAAGCTGCTCGGACGCAAGAGCGGCGCGGGCTTCTATAAATATGAAGGCAGGGAGCAGTCGCCGAATGAATTGCTTGCCCAATGGCGAAAGGGCAACGCGCCGAAAGACAATGTCGATCTTGCGAATCGGTTGATGTTTTTGATGGTCAATGAAGCGGCGCGTTGCATCGAAGAAAAGGTGGTTGAGTCGCCGGAGGACGCCGATTACGGGATGATTCTCGGGACCGGGTTCGCACCGCATCGCGGTGGGCCGTTGCGCTTTGCGGAAGCTTTCGGTTTAAAGAAAATCTCCGAAGAAATGAGCGGCCTGGCGAAAAGCGATGATAAATTTGAACCGTGTGAAATCTTGAAGAGGCACGCGCGCGAGGGAACGAAATTTTACGAATCATGAAGTCCTCATTGGAAGCGCCTGAGAAACAAATCGCCGCTGAAACAAGCGCGAAACCCGAGAAAACGCCGCCGGTTTCAGTAATCGACACTTCGAAAATGTCGAAAGGCCAGCGCGAAGCGCTCGAGCTGGCTGAGGCGTCGCGCGATCCGCTGGACGATCGTGGCAGTTTCGCGAGCAATCTATTTGTCGGTCGTTACGATTTCGACCGGATTTATCCCTGGCCAGCGCAAAGCGAAGAAGATCGCGCGGCCGGCGCGCAATTTTTGGAGAAGCTCGAAAATTATCTCCGCGAACACGTCGATGCAGACGAGATCGATCGAACCGGCGAAATTCCGCCGGAGAATTTCAAAGGTTTAGCCGAGATCGGGGCGTTTGGGATCAAAGTTCCAAAACAATATGGCGGTCTCGGCTTAACGCAGACGAACTACGGCCGCGCCGCGGTTTTGCTCGGCAGCTGGGACGGCAACGTCGCCGCACTGGTCTCCGCGCACCAATCGATCGGCGTTGCGCAACCGCTGCTCTTGTTTGGGACCGAAGAACAGAAGAAAAAATATCTGCCGCGCGTCGCCGCCGGCGAGATTTCCGCGTTCGCGTTGACCGAAACGCACGCCGGCTCCGATCCGGCCACGCTCAGTTTGAAAGCGGAACCGACGGCCGACGGCTCGGAGTTCATTCTGAACGGCGAAAAGCTTTGGTGCACGAACGGCGTGAAAGCCGGCGTGCTTGTGGTGATGGCGCGAACGCCGTCGAAAATGGTCAACGGCAAAGAACGCAAACAGATCAGCGCGTTCATCGTCGATGTCGATTCGCCGGGGCTCGAGATTACTTATCGCTGCCGCTTCATGGGGTTGCGCGCGCTCTACAACGGCATCGTGAAATTCACCAACGTTCGCGTGCTGCGCGAGAACATGATCGCGAAAGAAGGGCAGGGGTTAAAAGTCGCGCTCACGACCTTGAATACAGGACGGCTGACCTTGCCGGCCGCGTGCGTCGGCGTTTCGAAACGTCTTCTCGAGATTTGCCGTAAATGGGCGGGCGAACGGATTCAGTGGGGCGTTCCGATCGGCAAACACGCCGCTATCGCAGGGAAAGTCGCGGAAATGGCGGGCGACGTGTTCGCGATGGAAGCGATCACGTTCCTGAGCTCCTCGCTGCTCGATCGCAAAGTCGGCGACATTCGAATCGAAACGGCGATGTGCAAAATGTGGGCGACGGAAATGACCTGGCGCATTGCCGACGAAGCGATGCAGGTGCGCGGCGGCCGCGGTTACGAAACAGCTGCGTCTCTGGCCGGCCGCGGCGAAGAAGGAATCGGTGTGGAAAGATTTCTGCGCGATTGCCGAGTGAACATTATTTTCGAAGGCTCGAGCGAGATCATGCGGTTGTTCATCGCGCGGGAAGCGCTCGACCCGCATTTGAAAGTCGGCGGCGCGATTTTCAACACTACATTGCCGATGTCCGAGCGCGCCAAAGCGGTGTTCACGTCCGGAAAATTTTACGCCGGCTGGTATCCGCGGCAGTGGTTCTCAAGCGGTGCCGGCAAGATCGACAATTTGCATTCGGATTTGCAAAAGCACGTCGATTACGCGGCGCGCACGAGCAAGAAACTCGCACGCGGATTGTTTCACGCGATGGCGCGGTTTGGTCCGAAGCTGGATCGCGAGCAACTTCTACTTTCGCGATTTGTCGGAATCGCGACCGAGCTCTTCGCGATCAGCGCTACCTGTTCCTACGCGCAATACAAAATAGATCACGGCGAACCGGCCGCGGAAGTGCTTTCCGTCGCGAATTATTTCTGCGGTTCGGCGAAGTCACGGATCGACGCTCACTTTGCCGGCACGCGCCGCAACGTCGATAAGCGCGGTTACCAACTGACCCAGGAGCTGTTGGCCGGAAAGCACTCCGATCTGCGCGACGGCATCGTCAGGTAACCTGCTCTGACACGCCCATCCTGGCACTACGCCTGCTTAAAGCAGGCCCGTGGTCGGGCTTATCTTTCTCGGGCTCGGTATTTTGCTGATGTTGATCGGACGTATCCTTCTCATCAGCGCGGCCTTCAGCGTGAGCATTTGGTGGGGATTCGGAATTTTTCTTCCGTTCGGGCCGATGCTTTTTCGGATGAATTATCCCGACCTTGCGCCGCTGTCGCGGACGTTTCGTTTGTTCTCGCTTCCGTGCATTCTCGCTTATTTCGTGCTCGGCCCGGGAACGCTGCCGGGATCGCATCGCGAAAAAGCCGTCCCCTCCGGTCCGGCGAACCATTACGGTCTCGAGAAACTTTCGAAGTCCAATTTGGATGAAAAACGAACTGCGAACGCGAAGGAGATGGAACGTTTGACCGCCTGGGCGGAAACGTTGCACGTGAAAAAACGCGACCTGCTTCGGAGCGACGCGGAAGGCGCGAAAGCTTTCAATAATGAAGTCGCGGAATTCAACGTTGCTCTTGCCAAAGCGACCGCCGAGCAAAAAGAGCTCTGGCCGGATTGGCCGGTGGGCGAGGGCCCACCGCAGGCCAAGAAGTAGGACGTTGCCCGCGTCCGGTTGACCAATTCTTCCGCGAAAGCTAATCTCAACGGATGAGTATGCCGTCCATGCTCACCGAGGCGGCCCGCAGTTCGCGGCCGCGTTTGAGCAAAAGTAAAAACAAGAAATCTGTTCCACCGTCGCGTGTTCTTAACGCGTTGGGCGAGCACATCTTGCTCGACGGATTCAAGATCGTTCTTAATCTCGAAAAAAGCCGCGGCTCGTACCTGGTCGACGCCGCCAACGGTCACCGTTTGATTGATCTCTACGGATTTTTCGGCTCGCTCACGATCGGTTTCAATCATCCCTATTTCGATCAACCCGCCGTCCAGCGCGATCTCGTCCGAGCCGCGAAAGCGAAAGTCGCCAACTCGGATGTCTATTCCGAAGCCTACGCGGAATTTGTCGAAACCTTCGGCCGCGTCGCCGGCTTGCGGCCACTGAATAAATATTTGTTCATCGAGGGTGGGGCACTCGCGGTCGAGAACGCGCTCAAAGCGGCGATGGATTGGAAAGTCCGCAAAAACCTGGCGGCTGGTCATGGCGAACGCGGCACGCAGATTTTGCATTTCCGGCACGCGTTTCACGGCCGCAGCGGCTACACGATGAGCCTGACCAACACCGATCCACGCAAAACCGATTTGTTCGCCAAGTTCGATTGGCCGCGCGTCTCCTGCCCCTATATCGATTTTTCGTTGCCGGAATCCGCGCGCGAAAAGGACGTGATCACACGGGAAAAAAAATCGGAGGCGGAGGTTCGCGATTTGATCGCCAAACGCAAGATCGACATCTGCGCGATTATCATCGAACCGATCCAGGGCGAGGGCGGCGACAACCATTTCCGAGAAAATTGGTTGCGAAAGCTGCGCGAGATCTGCGACGAGGAGGACATCCTGCTCATTTTCGACGAAATCCAATGCGGTTTCGGCGTCACTGGAAAAACGTGGTGCTGTCAGCATTTCGACGTTCTGCCCGATTTGCTGTGCTTTGGAAAAAAAGCCCAGACCTGCGGCGTGATGGCCGGCCCGCGTCTCGATGAAGTGAAAGACAACGCGTTCCGTTTGCCGAGCCGTTTGAATTCAACTTGGGGCGGAAATTTGACCGACATGGTCCGCTCGACCCACAACATGCGAATCATCGAGCAGGAATTTCTGGTCGAGAACGCGGCCAAGGTCGGCGCTCACTTTTTGGATCAACTCCGAGACCTGCAGCGTTACGAACCAATGATCACCGCCGTCCGCGGTCGCGGATTATTTCTCGCATTCGATTTGCCGGATGCCGCTACCCGCGAACGATTCTGGAAGGGTTTGTTCGATCTCGGCGTTCTCACCTTGCGTTCCGGTGAGCGCTCGATTCGTTTTCGGCCAGCGCTCGATATCACGGCCGGAGTCGTGGATGAAGCGATCGGTTTGATTCGGCAATATTGCCGGAAGCGAAAATAACGATGCAATCGGTCTTTGAAAAACTCGCGCTGAGCGAGGACAACGCAGGGGTTTTTGACGGCGAATGGCGCGGCGGCGGCGCGAAGATCGACAAACTCTCGCCGATCGATGGCGCTAAGCTGGCGACAGTTCGGACGGCCGGCGACGACGATTACAAACGAACAATCGCGCGGGCGCAGGAGGCGTTTGAAAAATGGCGAAAAACTCCCGGACCCGTCCGCGGCGACACGGTTCGACGTTTGGGAAATGCGCTTCGAGAGCTCAAACACGAGCTCGGACAACTCGTCACGCTCGAGACTGGGAAAATCATCGCCGAAGGCGAAGGCGAAGTGCAGGAGATGATCGACATCTGCGATCTGGCCGTTGGCCAATCGCGCATGCTTTACGGTCTGACGATCCAATCCGAACGCGCCAGCCACCGTTTGATGGAGCAATGGCATCCGCTCGGCCTCGTCGCCGTCATCAGCGCATTTAATTTTCCGGTGGCGGTCTGGTCGTGGAACGCCGCGCTCGCCGCGGTTTGTGGTGATGCGACGATTTGGAAGCCGTCGGAGAAAACTCCGCTCACCGCGGTCGCCGTGACGAAAATCGCCGAGCGTGTTTGTCGTGAGACCGGCGCCGATCCCGCGATTTTTAGTTTGTTGATCGGCGATCGTAAAAGCGTCGGCGAAAAGTTGGCGAACGATCCGCACGTTCCGCTCGTTTCTGCAACCGGTTCGGTTGCGATGGGATTAAACGTTGCGAAAACGGTCCATGGCCGGCTGGGCCGAACAATCATGGAACTCGGCGGTAATAACGCGCTTATCGTCGCGCCAACAGCCGATATCGAAATGGCGACCCAATCGATTTTCTTCGGCGCGGTCGGAACGGCCGGCCAGCGCTGCACTTCGACCCGGCGCGTGATCGTGCACGAATCGGTCGCGGACAAAGTACGCGCGAAACTTCTTTCAGCTTACAAATTGCTTCCGATCGGAAATCCGCTCGATCGAAAAACGCTGATGGGGCCTTTGATCGACAAGAAGGCGGTCGATGCCGTGCAGGAATCGATCCAAAAACTGAAAGCGGAAGGCGGCGAAGTTCTTTACGGCGGCGAGAGGATGGAACTGCCGGGCGGTTGTTACATGAAACCGTGCCTGGCCAGTGCGAAGCCGAATTTCAAGATCGTGCAGGAAGAAACGTTCGGCCCGTTGCTCTACTTGATGACCTATCGCGATTTCGACGAAGCCCTCGCGATTCAGAACGGCGTGCCGCAAGGGCTGACTAGCTCGATTTTCACCAATGATGTGCGCGAAGCGGAGAAATTTGTCAGCGTGGTCGGCAGCGATTGCGGAATTGCCAACGTGAACACCGGAACCAGCGGCGCGGAAATTGGCGGCGCGTTCGGCGGCGAAAAAAATACCGGCGGCGGTCGCGAAAGCGGCAGCGATTGCTGGAAGCAATACATGCGGCGCCAGACCAACACGATCAACTTCTCGACCGACCTCCCGCTCGCGCAGGGAATTCAGTTTGGGACCGACGACGCAGGCAGCGCGACGACTTAACGCGCGGTCGCCAATTCGAAGAGCTCGTTAAAATTCTTCGCGCTGTCGAGGTTCATGATGCAGCGCTGCAAT
Source organism: Chthoniobacterales bacterium (assembly GCA_035257485.1). Taxonomy (GTDB): domain Bacteria; phylum Verrucomicrobiota; class Verrucomicrobiia; order Chthoniobacterales; family UBA10450; genus AV40. The sequence goes on along the minus strand of DATEWZ010000066.1, from coordinate 21,850 downwards.
TTCTTGCACTGGTCTTTGCCGATCACGTCGCCGCCGAGCGCAGTGAATTTCACCGCGATCTCATCTTCGGTCATCGGATCGCGCGGGTCGCCCTTAGGAACATCGACGCGCGTCGCGTGTTGTTTGCCGTCGTTGGTCGTGATCGTCACGCGGCTCGGTTGAAATTTTGGAAACAACGCTTCGAACTCGTCGTTCGCGACCACTTTCACTTTGTCCATGATCGGAATGAGCGATTTATCGAGCACTCGCTCTTCTTTGAATTGCAGCGGCGTTACCATTCCGTCGACGAGGCCGACAGCCATGCAGTAGGGCAGGGAATGGTCGGCCGTCTCTTTTGAATCTGGCCGATATTTGTGCGGATCGCCCAGGATGTCGGCCGCGCGCGCGATCACTTCGACCTTGATTTCCTTCACCTCGTCGGCCTTGAGCTTGTTTTCCTTCACCGTCTTCATCATCGCGGTCAACGGCGCGTGACTGAGCGCTTCGATCGGGAAACTTTTCATCCCGCAATCGAGGATCCGGTAATGATCCTTCGGCGACTTCGGCAAATCTTTGATTAGACCTTCGCCGTCGAACGTTGCCGGTTCGCCCTTGTATTGGACGTGTTTGAACACCGCGAAGAGCCCTTCCTTGCCGTCGATGATGTGTTCCGGTCCGGAAAATCCGTCGCGCGCGAGCAACGCGCTTTCCGCGCCCATGCGTCCGGCCCAGGGATCGACCGTGTTCTTCATGTTCGTCAGTTTGCCGGCGGTAACCGCTCCCGGACAAAATGTGCGCGCCGCGCTGATGCCGACGGCGGAAACCATTTGATCGACGGTGAGATTCAAAACGCGGCCGGCCGCGACCGGCGCGGCAAACGCGCTCAAGGTCGCATGATGCCAGCCATACTCGCGCACGCCCGGTCGTCCGACTTCGCAAAGTCGCATTTCGATCTCGTAAGCGATGATCGTCGCGAGAATTAAATCCTGGCCGCTGAGTCCTTCGCTTTCACAAAGCGCAAGCGGCGCGGCGATCAAATCGCTCGGATGGCATGGATCGGCTTTCCAATAGATATCGTTGTAATCCATCGCCCGGATCATGTGGCCGTTCAGAAATGCCGCATCGACCGGATTGGTGTTGAATCCAGAGACGAACGCGGTCGCTTTGCCGCTTCCGTTGTTCATCGCGCGATGATGTTTCAGCAAAATCTTCGCGTCTTCCTGTTGGCTGCCGCCGAGAGCGCAGCCGATTGAATCGAACCAGAACAATTTCGCGGCCTGAATCGCTTCCGGCGACAAATGTTCGTACTTCAACGCGCACGCCCACTCCGCGATTGTGTAAGAGAGTAATTTCTTCGGGTCAGTTGCTTGCTTTGCCATAACGATGTCGATCTTTCCAAAATCACCTTGATCAGGCCTTGCAGATTTTCAAGCCATGCTGCGGCAAAAAGATTGCGGCAGATCCGAAGACTGAAATGGATTGAGGTCACCAGCCAAATATCAATCGAAATTTTGGCATAGTCGCTGGTTAGACCTAATATGCAGGGTTCTTGGCCAATAAGACAATGGCTGCTCGACGACTTGACGTTTTCTTCTACGGCCTCTTCATGGATCAAGATTTACTCCGGGCCAAAGGAGTTCAGCCTACTTTCCTCCGTTCAGCATTAGTTGAGGGATTCGCGCTTCGCATTGGCGAACGCGCATCGCTTGTTCCCGATGAGTCGGGCCGTGTGCACGGCGTGGTAATGTCACTCTCCCATGATGAATTGGAGAAGCTTTACTCAGAGCCGAGCGTCCGCGCCTACCGGCCCGAAGCAGTTTTGGAGCGCCTTGGGAATGATGAGATCATTGCGGCCCTCTGCTTTAATCTTCCGCAGCCTCCCTCGCCCGCCGAACGCAATCCGGAATACGCGGCGAAGCTGCGCGTGGTTGCCCAACGAATCGGACTTCCGGTGGATTATGTCGCCTCGATCCGGTAAGTAGTAACCATGCGATGCAACGGCTGCCCGTTGCGTACCCGCGCTTTCTTTTCACCATGGAAGTTCAGATCGTGCTTGTTCCGTATGATTCCGGCCAGCGCGGTGTTCGCATGGGAGCGGCGCCCGAGCATCTTCGCGCTTCAGGGCTGGAAGCCTACCTCGCGGCGCAGGGCCATTCCGTTGCTCTTGAAGTTGTCGAATCTGCAGGAATTTGGCACGCAGAGACCCAGACCGCCTTTGAACTAATGCGCTTGCTGGCGAAGCGCGTATACGCTGCCCGTGCAGCAGGCCGATTCCCGCTGGTGTTGAGTGGCAATTGCAATGCCGCTGTTGGAGTGATTGCCGGTCTCGGTGCCAGCGCAGGCGTGCTTTGGTTCGACGCTCATGGCGACTTCGACACTCCGGAAACGACTACCAGCGGATTTCTAGATGGAATGGGTCTCGCTATTGTCGCTGGGCGTTGCTGGCGGCAGATGACGGCCAGCATGGAGAATTTCCATCCAGTCCCAGAGTCTTCGATTGTTCTTCTAGGTGCGCGCGAACTCGATCTTTCCGAGGCCGCCGCCCTGATGGATTCAGGAATCACTCGCTTGAGCGTATCGGAGGCGCGCGAGCGAATAATGCCTTTATTAGACGTGATCGTTTCGCGGGCCGAGCAATTCTATGTTCACCTCGATTTGGACGCGCTCGATACGACGGTCGGTCGGGCAAATACGTATGCCGCACCAGGCGGTTTCAGCCTGGTCGATCTGATCTCATTGTTATCGAAGATCGCGAATCGGCTGCCTGTTAGCGCTCTTACGGTATCGGCTTATGATCCCTCGTGTGACAAAACGGGCACGGTGCAGGAGGCGGCATTTGCGGCTGTAGCATCGTTATTATCAGTCGTCGATGCCAGGTCCAACGGGGCGCACCAAACTGCCAACTAGCTTGCGTAATTAGCGATCGCTTTCGCAACGTCGAGCGTGGAATCTTTGCCGCCCATATCGTAGGTGCGGACTTTGCCTTCCTTAATCACCCGCGCGATCGCCGATTCCAAGCGCGTCGCCTTGTCGTTTTCCTTTAGCCAATCGAGCATCAACTTCGCGGTTAAGAGCATCGCGATCGGATTCACTTTGTACTGGCCGGCGTATTTCGGCGCCGAACCGTGGGTTGGTTCGAACACGGCGTACTTGTCGCCGAGGTTCGCGCTCGGCGCGAAACCAAGTCCGCCGACAAGGCCTGCGCACAAATCGCTCACGATGTCGCCGAACATGTTTTCGGCCACGAGCACTGAGTAATCCTGCGGGTTCTTGAACATCCACATGCAAATCGCGTCGATGTTCGCGTCGTCGGCGCGGATATCGGGATAATTTTTCGCGACTTCCTTGAAGCAGCGCATCATCAAGCCACCAGTCTCGCGGAGCACGTTCGGCTTTTCGATCAGCGTGACGCGCTTGCGTCCGGTCTTCTTCGCGAACTCGAAAGCTTGCCGGCAAATGCTGGTGCAACCCTGCCTGCTCATGATCCGCGTCGAGAGAGCGATGTTGTCGAAACCGGCCTTGTCTTTCCACTTCTTCATTTTCGGGTTCGCGCACAGCGCCTCGTAAACCGATTCCGGCAACGGGAAAAATTCGACACCGCCGTACATGCCCTCGGTGTTTTCTCGGAACACGACTTGATCGATCGGCACATCTTCGCCGCTCGGGTTGGTGATTTTGTTGCCGCGGAAGTTCAGCGGATTGCCGGGGTAACTTTTACACGGCCGCATGTTGGTGTGGAGATTGAACATCTGGCGCAGCCCAACGATCGGCGAAAAATAAACCAGGCCTTTGTCCTTCAGTTCGGGCGCGAGCTCTTCTTTCGCTTCCGATTGCGGCTTGCTCGTAATCGCGCCGAAAAGACCACAGGTCGTTTCTTTCAACGCTTGCACCGTGCGATCGGGCAGCGCGTTGCCTTCTTTGCACCAAAATTCCCAGCCGATGTCGCACGGCACGTACTCGGCATCGAGTTTGATCCGATCCAAAACGAGGCGCGCAGCCTCCATCACGTCATGTCCGACGCCGTCGCCCGGCATCCAAGCAATTCGATATTTCGCCATAAGATGTCGATCTTATCGGCGTGGATATACCTGGCAAGCGAGGTCCGAGCCGGACTGGCAACTATGATTTCGCCTTAAGCCGCGAAGCCACGAGATTTTCCGCGCCGCCGGCGACAATTAATTCCTGCGCCGCCGGACTCAGCGGTGGAAATGAGAACGATTTGTCGTCGTAGCTGAGGACCGATTTTCCGTAATCGATATTGATCTCGGATGCGACGGTCGTCGGCGCGCGATTCTTCAACGTCGCGCGCACGTGCGTGACCAAATCCGGACACTCGAACACAACGAAACCGTTGTTGAACGCGTTTCGTTTGTAGGTTTCAGAGAAACTCGCCGCGATGACGCACGGAATGCCTTTGAACTTGAGCGCGGTGGCGGCCTGTTCGCGACTCGAGCCGGTTCCGAAATTCAATCCGCCGACAACGACGTCGCCTTTTTGATAGAGCTCGTTGAATTTTTGATCGTAATTTTCAAACGTGACCGCGGCCATTTCGTCCGGCGTCATGTCATCGCGGTAAGTGTGTTTGCTGCCGTAAATGCCGTCCGTGTTCAGATTGTCTTTATCGATGAACAACACGCGGCCGCGCACACTCGACGGAAAGCCTTTGATAATCTCGACCGAAACATCCGACTTCGGTTTGCGTTCGGCGCGATGGACCGAAATTCCGGCTGCGCGGTCAGAAAACTTTTGCGGTGCGCAAATGAAACCGGCCAGCGCGCTCGCGGCGACGACTGCCGGCGAACCGAGATAAACCAGCGCATCGGGATCGCCCATGCGTCCTTTGAAATTTCGATTCGTTGCGCTGATCGCGGTTTCACCTTTACCAACCAGACCGCGGCCGAGTCCGATGCAGGTGCCGCAACCCGGTGGTAGCGCAATCGCGCCAGCGTCGAGCAACGTTTTCCAGTCACCGTTCGACTCCGACTTCGCCTGCACTTCGGCGCTTGCGGGCGCGAGATAAAATTCCACACCGTTGGCGACGTGACCGCCGCTCGTGCGTACGACTTCGGCAGCGTCGTGCAGATCTTCGAAGCGCGCGTTCACGCATGAGAGCAGATATGCCTTTTGAATCGCGACCTTTTTCCGTTCCATTTCCGGCAAGGAAACCATCGTCTTCACTTCGTTCGGGCCGGAGACGTGCGGGACGACGCTCGGCAGATCGAGCTCCAATTCGATCGCGTAATCAGCGTCCGGGTCCGCGCTGAGATTTTGTCGATCTTTCCACCAGCCATCGATGTCGGCGTATGTGTAACCCGAACGGCTTTTCGCGCCGCGCGTTCCCGGTCGAGCTGGATTGGTGAAAATTGGAACGCGTGAGCGCAAATAGTTCACCGTGACTTCATCGAACGGAAAAACGCCGGCGAGCGCGCCCCATTCCGTCGTCATGTTCGCAATTGTCATTCGGGCTGACATCGGCAATCGCGTGACGCCTTCGCCGACAAACTCGACCGCGTGATTGAGCACTTCGTCCTTATTAAAGAGTCCGCACAAGGCGATGATCACGTCTTTGCCGACCACGCCGGTCGAAAGATTTCCTTTGAGCACGACTTTCGCGACGGGCGGGACTTGCCACCATGTGACGCCCGTTGCCCAAATACTCGCTGCGTCGGTCCGCACTACGGGTGTGCCGAGCGCGCCCGCGGCCCCATATAAATTAGAGTGCGAATCGCTTCCCACCACGAGGGCGCCGGGAACGACGTAACCTTGCTCCACCATCACCTGGTGCGAAATACCGGTGCCGGCTGGATAGAAATCGATCCCGTGGTCGGCCGCGAACTTCTCGATCTTGGCGTACTTCTCGAGATTTTTCGGTGTCGTGTTCTGAATGTCGTGATCGATCGCGAACACCGGTTGCGCCGGATCGGCGATTTTTGTCGCGCCGATCTGCTTGAATTTCGGAATGACCGCGCCGGTGTTGTCGTGGGTCATGACGTGACGCGGGCGAATCGAGACAAAATCGCCCGAGCGGACGATGCTTCCTGGTTTCAATCCATCCGCGTGACAGGCGGCAATTTTCTCGACCAACGTCAGACCCATGGAACTCGCCAAGAAACTACTTCTTGGCGACGCGCTTGCCAAGGTTCTTGGCGATGTCGAAATCCACAAAATCAGCGTGATGGAAAATAATCGACTCGATCGAGCGCTCGACTTTGTCGCCTTCGTGACTGTGCGTCGCGATCATGTGCATGACTTCCGCGGGGATGCCGTGTTTGAAGGCCAGTGCAACCCCGCTGAATGGATGTCGAAGTCGCTGGCCAAATTTTCCCTGAACCACTTTGCCGGACGTGTCTTTGTCGTACTCGAGCGGTTTGCCGACGTCGGCCAACAATGCGCCGGCAATCAAGTGGTCGCGATTTATTGGGATGCTGCACCGAAATGATTTCTTGAGCACCTCGGCGATGGCGATGCATTGCCGTGCGCAACAGTTGAGGTGCTCGACAAACTTCATGTCGATGTCGCCGGCGAGGAGCGTAAACTTGACCGCGCGCAATTCGGCAAAGGTCCAGCCTTTTCCGCCGCAACCGGTCGTGATCGCTTCGCTCCAAACCGCTGCCACTTTTTCGCGCAATGAGCGCTGCTTGATCTTCATCAAGCTCGGAAAAAGTTTCGCGATCTCTTTAACGCCGTAAGTTTTCGGTTGGGTCGTTGTTGCCATGGTGGTTGTCGATCTTGGTTAGGGTGAAATTTTTCTCGGCGGCGCGCCGTCGTACCCGTGTTTGACCGGATCGATCCGCCGCATCGGTTTTTCGCGCGTCTGTTCTTCGATCACGTGCGCGATTAATCCCGGCGTGCGCGCAATCATGAAAACTCCGTTGAATGCGGCCGGATTCATTCCGAGATCGGCCAGAATCGCGCCGATCGCGCCGTCGACATTGATCGGCAACGCTTTCTTGGCGTCGGCGAACGATTTTTCGACCGCGCGGGCTGCTTTCATGTGCACGCCATCAACGCCGGCTTCGCGCGCCAGCTCGAACAAGCGCGTGGTGCGCGGATCTTTCGTGTGAACGCGATGACCGAACCCGGACATGCGTTCGCCGGTCTCGCGCATCGCGGTGAGCGTGCGCGTGGCGGCTTCCTCAATTGAAATCTTCTCGTGTGTCGCGCGGTCCGCGATCGCCTTCAGTTGGCGCGCGCAATCTTCGATCGCCCCACCATGATGGCGATTGATCGACATAATGCCGGCCGCGACAGCCGCACTTAACGACGCGCCCGTGGATGCAGTTGTTCGCGCGGCCAACGCGCTCGGCGGCGTCGCGCCGTGATCGATCGATGAAACCAGAATAGCATCCATTAATTTTCCGACGGCGGGCTTCGGCATTTCGCCAGTGAGAATCAAATACGCCGCCGCGCCGAATGAAACGCGACCCATCAATTCTGCGATGTCGTAGCCGCGCACTGCGACGCGATTCGGTTCGATCCGCGTAATCGCGCTGTTCCAGACCGCGTTCTTGTCCGCTTCGCTCATTAGACTTTGTCCTTTCAATTTCTTCAAAATTTCGACGACTGCACCAGGCAATTCGCCGAACGCATCCACCACCGTTGCGCTCGCTTCGCGCAACGCTTTCACTTTTCCGGCGTGCGTGCCGCGCCCGCCTTCGATGATTGCGCCCGCGTGACTGAACCGTGTTCCTTCGCGCGCGGCTTTTCCTCCGATGTAGGCGATCACCGGTTTCGTGACTTTTTTATCGCGAATTAATTGCGCGAGCTCTTCTTCCTGTGAGGAACCGATTTCGCCAAAGATCACAATCGCCTCGGTGAGCGGATCGGCTTCGAACATTAACGCGGCGTCTGGAATTCGAATTCCGAGGACGGCATCGCCGCCAATGTGCGCGATCGTCGAGATGCGCACGCCGGCTTGTCCCAAATAATATCCGGTGCTCGACGCCATGCCCCCGGAGCGGCTGATCACGCCGACGCCGCGTGGAATTCCTGGTTTGAACCACTGGCGCGCGCTCTCGGCCCGACCGCCGATCATTCCGACAACTGCTTTGCCCGGACTCAAAACGCCGAGCGTGTTTGGTCCGACAAACATTGCGCTGTTCGCTTTCGCTACGGCGGCAATTTCCATCGCGTCCCAAACGGGGACACGATCGGGGACGAGCACCGTGAGTTTAATTCCCGCTTCAATCGCGGAGATCGCCGCTTCTTTGACGCCGGCCGCTGGAACGAAGAGCACCGAGATGTCGATCTTGCCTAACGAGTCCACCGCGTCCTGCGGCGTGTTGAAAACAGGAACGCCGAGAACGTTCTCGCCGCCTTTACTCGGCGTGACGCCGGCGACGACGTTCGTGCCGTACTCGCGCATCAATCGCGTGCGGGCGCGCCCTTCGCGGCCGGTGATTCCCTGAACGAGCACGCGCTTCGTTTCGTCGATCAAGATCGCCATTAGCGCGCGCCTCCGATCAATGCGTCCAGCCCCGGAATATCGAGCTCTAAATAAAACCCCTCGATTTCCGCCAGCCGGCATTCGACGTCGCAGGCAACGAGCTCGGAATCTTTCGTTGCAAACTCTTCGGCTGGTAATGCGATAGCGGGCGCGTCCGCGCGGTCGACGATCAAGCCGCCGGAATGACTTTCGATCGCGGACCGAATCAGTGGCCACATGGTGTGGTCGATCCAAACGCGGCCGCCTTTCACTTCAAACTTCCTGGCCGACTTATCTTGAATGAACTTTGGTGTGCGCGGAGCGCGCGGCCTCCACTTTTTGCTTTTGGCGTCGGCGACCAGCTCGGCGAACCGATTTGCGATCGTCGCCGGCGCGTCGGTTTTGCGATAACCTTCGATGCGCGCGCCGATCAGCTTCGACATGCGCTGCAAAATTTCGACCGCGCGGTCTTCGGTATTCCCGCCGAGACGAATGACCGCCGGAATATCGAGATCGAGTTCCCAAAACGCTTTGGCCAAGCCGTAGGCCGACCAGTATTGCTCTTGGCTCGCCACGCCGGAACCGGAACCGAAATAACCCACGAGGTCGGGCTGCGCCAAAATAATTCGCGATGCGCGATAAACTTTCGATGCGGAAGGGTTGCCGCTCGTGTCGGTGAAATTCGCGATGGTGAATCCCGCGTTCACGATCGCGTCCATCGACATCATCGAACCGCCGCCGCCCGCGCCGTGAAAACCGGCGAGACCTTTCGATTCTTTCGGCGCCGTCGTCGCCAACTGAGCAAAATAAAATGTGCCGCGATGATCGGTTTGCTCGACCGCATAGGCGACGCGTTCGAGCGCGGTCGGCGGGTGATCGAACTCGCGCGCGATCTCGATCTTCAATTCAGGATGCCGGGCGACGGCATAATCATCGATCGTGATCCGGCAATCGGCGGCGACGAATTCGCCAGCTTTCGTCAGCACGAGCGGATTGATCTCGAGCGAACGCGCTTCAACGCTGCGCGCGGCGGTAAAAAGTTTTCGAATCGAGTCGGCGAGCTGCTTGGCCTTATCGGATCTCAGGCCGCTCGACTCGACCGCGTCTTTCAAGGCGGAATCGAGTGGTCCGTTTTTCACATCGCATGCAATCCGTTTCGTCGATGCGGCGCGCTCTTCGATTCCGCTCCCGCCGCCAGCGGCAAAAATGATCATCGGCGCGCGCGCCGCGTCGTCGATTGCCAGCGAGAGAAAAAATTCGCGCTCGATGTCGATCTTTTCCTCAACGAGCACCGCTTCGACCGGAAACTGGCCCACTTTCATCGAGAGCATTCGCGCAGCGTGACCGCGCGCATCGATCGGTTTTTTCGCGAAGGCGACGCCGCCAATTCCGGCGCGACCGGTGGTCCACGCCTGAATCTTTACGACCACATCGCTCCCGAGTTCTTTTGCGATGGCCACGGCATCATCGGGATTCGAGGCGGCGCGACCGCGCGGAATCTGAAATCCGTTCACGGCTAGAATGGCCTTGCCTTGATATTCGTGAAGTCGCGCCATGGCTATTGCGGATCAGAATCTTAAAAGATATAGCACTGTTGCAACGCTGAGCATGGCATGAACTCGCTCGATTACTACGCCATTGAAGAACTTCTTAGCGACGAAGAGCGCGCGGCACGTGATCGGGCGAGAAAATTCGTTCAGGATGAAGTCATGCCCGAAGTCGTTCCATGTCATCGCGCCGGAAAATTTCCGGAACATCTCACCCCGCGAATGGGCGCGCTCCGTTTGTTCGCGCCCTATTTGAAAGAGCATGGCTGCGCCGGACTCAGTTACACGGCCTACGGATTGATCATGCAGGAGCTTGAGCGCGCGGATTCCGGAGTTCGTTCGCTTGCCTCGGTGCAGGGTGCGCTCGCAATCAACGCGATTCATTATTTCGGGTCAAAGGAACAACAGGCGCGTTGGCTGCCCGGATTGGTTTCGGGCGAAAAGGTTGGGTGCTTCGCATTAACTGAGCACGGTCACGGCTCCGATCCGGGCGGTATGGAGACGTGCGCGAAAGGCGACGGCGATCATTACATCTTGAACGGGAGCAAATGTTGGATCGGCAACGCATCCATTGCGGACGTGAAAGTGGTTTGGGCGAAAGACGACGATGGGAAAGTTGGCGGATTCGTGGTCGAGAAAGATGCGTCCGGATTTCGTGGACGCGACATCGAAGGAAAATTTAGCCTGCGCATGTCGCGCACGTCAGAATGCTGGTTCGAGAACTGTCGCATTCCGGCGGAGAATCGTTTGCCGAATGCGAAGGGACTCCGCGCGGCGTTGTCGTGTTTGTCGCAAGCGCGGATCGGTGTGGCGTGGGGAGTAATCGGCGCGGCGATTGATTGCTACGAAACCGCGCTCGCATACGCCAAACAACGCGAACAATTCGGCCGTCCGATTGCCGGTTTCCAACTCGTGCAGGAAAAGCTGGTTTGGATGGTCCAGGAAATCACGAAGGCGCAATTGCTCGCGCTGCGCCTGACACGAATGATCGAGGCCGGCAGCGCGCGCCCGGCCCAGATTTCTTTGGCCAAACGCAACAATGTCTGGATGGCGTTGGAATGCGCGCGGCTGGCACGGGACATTCTCGGCGCGGTCGGGATCACTGATAAGTATTCGGTGATTCGGCACATGATGAACCTCGAAAGCGTTTACACCTACGAAGGCACGCACAACGTTCACACCCTGATCGTGGGGCACGACATCACCGGCCTCGACGCGTTCGGCGGTTGATCGTGCTTGGTGACAGCGCGCGAACTTTAGCTAAATTTAAGGATTATGAGCGAACCAGTTTACATTCTCGGCGGTGCGCGGACCGATTTTAAGCGCAACCTAAAAAAGGAGGGAAAAACCATCCGGCATTTGATCATTGATGCCGGCAAAAAAGCGCTCGAGGACGCGAAGATCGACGCGGGCGAAATTCAGGCGGGGGCGGTGGGAAACTTCAACGCCGGCCAATTCACGAAACAATTGCAGCTCGGCGCCTTCATTCCCGAGATCGACCCGAAATTGCGCGGAATTCCGACGATGCATACCGAAGCGGCCTGCGCTTCCGGCGCGCTCTCGGTTTTGCTCGGCGCGGAATGGATCATGGGCGGAATCTATGACGCCGTCCTCGTTGTCGGCGCGGAGCAGCAGAAGACGATGTCATCGCTCGACGGTTCGGACGTTCTCGGCGCGGCCGCCGATTATCACAACGAAAAACCGGAGTACGGCGATTTCATGTTCCCGAAATTGTTCGGGCGGATCGCGCAAATTTACATCGACAAGTACGGCGCGAAAGAATCGGACCTCGCGACCGTGGCCTGGAAAAATTACGCGCACGCAAAACTGAATCCGCTGGCGCAAATGCGCGACGCCGATCTCACGCTCGATTGCGCTTCGCAGGTCTCGGACAAAAACCCAAGCGTTGCGCCGCCGCTCAAAGTTTCGGATTGCTCGCAAATCACTGACGGCTCTGCGGGCCTGGTGCTCGTCTCCGGAAAATATTTGGACAAGATCGGGCGCGACAAAAAGAAAACGCCGCGCCTGCTCGGCTTCGGTCACGCGACCGATTATCTGCCGCTCGACAAGAAAGACGCGCCGACGTTTTCGATCGCGCGCAAAGCAGCGGAACGCGCATTTGGAATGGCGAACTTGAAACCGCGCGATTTGAACGGCGCCGACGTGCACGATTGTTTCTCGGTCACCGAAATTGTCGTTTACGAAATTCTCGGCCTGGCCGAGCCGGGCAAAGGCGCGGAGTTGGCGAAGAGTGGGGCGACGGCACTGCCACAAATCCGCAATGAAAAGATGAAAGGGAAATTCGACTTTGAAATCCCGGTCAATCCCGGCGGCGGATTAATTGGCGATGGCCACCCAGTCGGTGCGACCGGAGTTCGTCAGGTAGTCGAAGCTTACCAACATCTGACCGATCAAGCCGGTCAGCGCCAAATTCCAAACGCGAAACGTTATTTGACCTTCAACATGGGCGGCAGTCTCACGACCAGCGTCGCGATGTTGTGGGGCCGCGATTAGAAAGCGCTCTTGCGAAGTTGCGCGATTCGATCGCGGACTGCCTCACAGCGTTTGCGCTCGCGGACCGCGTCTGATTCCGGCAAACATTGCGCCTCGTAGGGCGTGCGTGCGGGCTTGAGGCAACCCTCGACAAAATCGTTGGCCAGCGCGGTGCTCGTGAGCTTTGCGCTGCTATGAAGTTTTTCCGCTTCGGCGAGCAATTGATCCCGAATGGCGATGTAAGCGTTGATTTCGGCGACGGAATAGGCGGAGCCGAACGCTGAACTTAAGGTAGGTGTCGGCCGTGTTTCGCGTTTCGCCGCCGGCAGGGTGGAGTCGATTGCAAGAGGCATGAAGCCTCTAGGAGCAAGTCTCGTGCTCGCGTTTTCAGGCGGAGAATGGCCTGATTACAGCATCAGATAGATGATGCCGATCCCGAAAACGAATGCGGCCGCGCCGCACATCAGTTCGGTCGTCCGCTCTCGCGCCAGCCACCAATCGATTATCCGACGATGTCGATCAGGGCCGAGGATCGGGGTCACGATCGCGATTATCAGAATCAGCAAGCCGAGCAGTCTTAGCAAAATTGGCGCTTTCGACTCCGCCGCCGCCGCAAACAATCCGAGAGCGAGGACTGCGCGAAGTGCCGTCACGACCCACATGCCTGTTCTATCGGCGGCCAACCGCGTCAGATCGTGCGCCAGGGCCGGCTTTACGATCATGAGCGCGCCGGTGGCGGCAATGGCGGCGCACAATATTAATGCCAACGCAACCATGTTCGGATGCGTTCTTTTTGGCATGTCGGAGGTTAATTTGAAATATGAAAATCAAAGTGCCGTTTAAGCTCGGCGTCGTCGGTCATTTTGGGCTGGCCGTGCGCGACCCAAAGAAAAGCGCGCGCTGGTTCCAACGCGTGCTCGGGTTACGCAAGGAATTCGAATTCGACAATGGCATCGCGATCGGAAACGACAATGTGACCATCGCGCTCTTCAAAGGAAAGCCGAACCCGCAAATGTTCGAGCACATGTCGTTTCATCTCCCGAACATGTCGATCTTGCGCAAAGCGCTGGCGCATTTGAAAAAGCACAAGGTCGACATCGAAGATCCGGGCGATGAGATCGGTCCCGAAGGCGAGGGATCACCGCACATGGGTCTCTGGTTCCACGATCCGGACGGTTATCGTTGGGAGTTAAGCGTGCAGAATGGACGCAGAGTTTAGCGACCAGCGCGCGAAGCAGTTTTAGTCCGAAGCGCCGACTTTTCTTCGTTCGACAAGAACGAAGTCTCGAGCGCGTTGATCTGCGTTTGTCGAATCTGTTCGCGTGACAACCCGGCTGCCGGCGCTGCGATGTCAAACTCGTGCGGAAGATCGATCGCGCTCACGCCGGGATCGTCGGTGTTGAGTGAAGCAACTAACCCGCGCTCGAGCATTTCGCGCAACGGATGGCTCGCCAGATCAGTCACGGTGCTCGTTTGCACATTGCTCGTCAGGTTCGCTTCGATTCCAATTCGTTTTTCGACGAGAAAATCCACCAGCGCCGGATCCTCCATCGCCCGCACGCCGTGCCCAATCCGCTCCGCGCCGAGAAGTTTGATCGCATCCCAAACGCTCTGCGGGCCGGCACTTTCGCCGGCGTGAACGGTAATTCGCCAGCCGACGTCGCGGCCGCCTCGAAAGTGGTCCACGAAAAGCGCCGGCGGAAATTTCGCTTCGTCGCCGGCAAGATCGAGCGCGACAACCTTTTCGCGTTGAGTGAGAAGCGCTTTCAGTTCGATCCGCGCCGTTTCGACGCCGTAGGTGCGACTCAATATTCCAATCAAGTTCACGCGAACGCCGGTCGCTTCCGCCCCTTTGTTCACTCCTTCAACCACCGCGGCCGTGACGTCTTTTGGATCGAGCTTGTGCGGTTCCGCCATGAACCACGGACTGAATCGCAGCTCGATGTAATCGATCCCTTCGCGCTTCGCGTCTTCGACATTTTCGCGGGCTACCCGGCGGCAGGCGTCGGCATTTCCGAGGACCGCGGTCATCCAAAGCATTTTCGAAATGAAGGCCATCACGCCGGGCTGCCGGTCGATCACTTGCACATGCGGCCGCAATTGGTTGATCGTGGCGCCCGGCAACTTCACGCCGTGCTTTGTTCCCAACTCGAGGATCGTTGCCAGCCGCACATTGCCGTCGATGTGCCGATGCAAATCGATCAGCGGCAGACTGCGGTCGATCATCGATGCGCTCATTTTGGAAAAACCGAGATTGAATGGTTCTTTTTGAACACTCAACATCCAAGGCGCAAAAATGATCCGTTGAGGGCGCGGATTCTGCGGTTAAAATGATTTCGGATGCTTGATCTTGCTCTGGGATGTCTCAAGTGGGCCGCGGTGGGTTTCGTCGTTGCGTTCGTGCTGATGAAACTTTACGAGGGCAGCCATATTCACGACGACATTCCGCGGCCGGAATTCAAAGTCCGCCAATCCCGCCGGGCCGCCCTCGTGCTTTCTTCCTTTGCTGGAATTCTCTCGGGCCTGGTCTGGCTGTTGGTTCAGAAATTGGATTAGCTATTTCGTCGCGCGCGATCGGGCTGTAAGTTGCGAGTCCATTGTATGACTCCACAAACGAAAGCCTACGCCGCTCCATCCGCAAAATCGCCGCTTGAACCATTTTCGTTAGTCCGGCGCGATCCGTTGCCCGATGACGTCAAGATCGACATCTTGTTCTGCGGTGTGTGCCACTCAGACGTTCACACCGCGCGTGATGAATGGGGCGGAACGACTTATCCCTGCGTCCCGGGTCACGAAATTCTCGGCCGCGTCGTCGCCGTTGGTCGCAACGTGAAAAAGTTCAAGGAGGACGATCTTGCTGCGGTCGGTTGTATGGTCGATTCCTGCCGCGATTGCCACAGCTGCCACGAAAACCTCGAACAATTCTGCGAGGATGTCGTTTTCACCTACAACAGCCCCGACGAACATACCGGCGGCGTTACTTTTGGCGGTTATTCGACGAACATCGTCGTGAATCAGGATTTCGTGCTCAAAGTGCGCGACGGTGTTGATCTTGCCGCGACTGCACCGCTCTTGTGCGCGGGAATTACGACTTATTCGCCGTTGCGGCATTGGAAAGTGAGCAAAGGGCAAACGGTCGGCGTGGTCGGGCTGGGCGGGCTCGGTCACATGGCGGTTAAATTCGCCAACGCGTTTGGCGCGCATGTGATTCTGTTCACCACGTCCGCGAACAAAGCGGATGACGCAAAGCGGCTCGGGGCGCACGAGATCGTGATTTCCAAAAATGAAGACGCGATGAAGGCAAAGGCGCTGAGCTGCGATTTCATTATCGACACCGTTTCCGCCAGGCACGACATGAATGCATATCTGAACCTCCTGAAACGTGACGGAACGCTTTGCCTGGTCGGAGCGTCGCCCGAGCCGATCCCCGTCGATGCGTTTAGCTTAATCCGCTGGCGACATTCTTTAGCCGGATCGTTGATCGGCGGGATCGCGGAGACTCAGGAGATGCTCGATTTTTGCGCAGACCGTGGAATCGGGTGCGACATCGAGAAGATCAAAATCGATTACATCAACGAAGCCTACGAACGAATGATCAAGAGCGACGTGAAATACCGATTCGTGATCGACATTGCGTCGCTCAAATAGCAATCACCCCATATAGAAACCGCCGTTCACGTTGAGCACGTGACCGGTGATATAACTCGCCATCGGCGAGGCGAGAAATAATGCGGCATCGACGATTTCGCGCGCGTCTCCTAAACGCCCTAGCGGAATTTGTTTTTTGAAATTCTCGGTCACTTCATCCGGCATTCCTTTGCTCATCCCGACGTCGATGAATCCGGGCGCGATCGCGTTTACCGTAATGTTCTGACGCGCGAGCTCGCGCGCGGAAACTTTCGTCAGGGCAATGATCGCGGCTTTGCTCGAGGAATAATTCGCCTGGCCGAACAGTCCCATCTCACCGCTGACGCTCGACATGTTGATCACTCGGCCGTCAGCCCGCAAAATCGGCATCGCTTTCTGGATGACATTGAATGTGCCGGTGAGATTCACCCGCAGAATGCTTTCGAATTCTTCGAGCGACATCTTCTTGATCGTGCGATCGCGAATGATCCCGGAGTTGTTCACGAGAACATCGAGCCCGCCATGTCGATCCTGGATTTGTTTCATCATCGCTTCGACCTGGTCCGGCTTGGTCACGTCGGCATCGATTAAGAGCGGTTCTTTTAATTCTTTTGCCACCGCTTCCGCGTCCGCTTTGTTCTGGCCTTGCGGATCGGTGAAATAATTCACCACGCATTTGGCGCCGCGTTTCCCGAAGGCCTTGATCATTTCCGCGCCAATCCCGCGCGAGCTGCCGGTGACGAGAACAACTTTTCCGGTGAAATCGAGTGGATCGTTCATGGTTTGGAATAACGCCGTACGATCAGCGCGGTTGGCAGGCCGATCAAAGATATATGCACAAGGACGGCGGTTACATCCCTGGATAACGAAGGGTGCGCATTTGGAAAAGCGAGACGGATCACGATCCAATACATAAAAAGGTAAACGGCGACGCCGTAAAGAATTCCAGAAATGATCGCGTGCTGCGTCAGGAATGTAATTCGGCGACTCGCCAGATAAAAAATTGTCACGACGGTAAATGCGATCAGGAAGTGAATGGCGAGACCACACGCCGCAGTCGCGAGGCCGCCTTGAAAAGATCGGGCGCCAATCAAGCCACTAGTAATTCCCTGCAACATGCGCATCGAGCCAGTCCCTCTGATCGCCGCGATCACAAATGCGGAGGTGATGTCCAAAATTCCGACAATCAGGCCGGCCAGCGCGATTGTTCGAAACGCAGACGATGCCCTCATTGAAGTTTCGCTAGTAGGCTAGAATGCCGTTGCCGGTCAAACGATAACCGTTAAACTTTTCGCCCCGATGGGTTCTTCAATCCGAGTTCTAACCGCCGTCCCGATTTGCGACGGGCACGACAGCGCGATCAACACGATCAACCTCGAGTTCATCCGGCACGGGATCGAGGTCGTTTATCTCGGCTACCACCGTCCGGTCGGTGATATCGTCCGCGCCGCGATTCAGGAAGACGTGCGCGCGATCGGCATTTCCAGTTACAACGGCGGCCACATCGAGTTTTTTGCCGAAGTTGTCGATCTTCTCCGCAAGAAAGGCGCGGACGACATCAAAGTTTTCGGCGGCGGCGGGGGCACGATCACGCATGACGACGCGAAAATCATGCGCCGCAAAGGCGTGGACGAGATTTTCTTCGCCGGAACATCGCTCGAAGACATGGTGAAGTTTGTTCACCAACGCTATGGCAAGCCGCGCGCAAAACGAGTGCGCCCGAAATCGGCCGAACAGGAGCTCGCGCATAAACTCACCGAGATCGAAGACGCTAAGAAAAGTAGGAAGGAGAAAGTAGAAAGTAGAAAAGGCAGAAAAACGCGCGTGATCGGTTTCACCGGGCCGGGCGGCGCGGGCAAGACAACGTTGATCGACGAATTGGTCCTGCGATTCCTGAACAAAGATAAAAAATCGCGTGTCGCGATTTTGTCGCACGATCCGAGCGTGATCGGCGAGGGGGCACTGCTCGGGGATCGCGCGACGATGATCAATTCGCAAAACGATTGCGTATTCATGCGGAGCATGGCTACGCGCGGACAAGCGGGGGGACTTTCGCCTGCGACGAAGGATTGTCTCGAGCTGCTCGCGCGTTCCGGTTTCGATTACGTCATTATCGAAACCGTCGGTACCGGCCAGGAAGCGATGCCATTCAAAAAGAGTGGAGTTGTCGATCAAATGGTGCTGGTGATGAACCCGGATTACGGCAGCCGGTTACAGCTGCAAAAAATCGTCATGCTCGACCTGGCCGACGTCGTAGTTGTGAACAAGAGCGATCTTAAACGCGCGAAAACGGCCCACACCGAGATCGAGCAACGGCTCGAGCAAAATCGCCGCCAACAACGTCTTATCGATACGGTCGCCAAGCGCCATCGCGACGCTGGCGTGGACCGCTTGTTCGATTTAATTTCAGGAAGCGCGAAAGGCGCGAAGGAACGGAGGAAGAAATGAGCAAGCTCGGAAACGTCGTTGAGTCGGTCGAGAAGTACAATCAGTTCGTGGTCGATCAGGTGAAACGCGCGCGGAGCGATAAAGATTTCGGGCGTGATTTGGTTGGCCGTTGGCGCGACATCAAAGCAAAGATCCCGACGAGTCGCACGCCGACCGGAATTCCGTTGCCGCGATTAGCTCTGCCGGAGATCGACGAGGCGGGCGAGATCGCGCGTTTTCTTTTCGGCGAAGGACTGCCCGGAGAATTTCCGTATTTAAACGGCGCCTACCGGGAAATGTATCTCGAGCCCATTCGCGAGGTCGAAAGCTTCGAGAAGAACGGCGAAACGAAAAAGAGCAAGACTGGGAAGAAAATTCCACAGACGGAAGAGCCGACGCGCTTGTTTTCCGGATTGATGCTGGCAGAAGACACGAATGAGCGTTTCCACTTTCTTACCGCGCAACAACGAACACATCGACTGAGCACGGCATTCGATGGGCCGACGCTTTACGGGATCGACAGCGACGCGGACGGGGTTTTCGGAAAAATCGGCGAGGGTGGTGTCGCGATCGACACGGTCGAGGACATGGTCCGGCTCTACGACGGATTCGATCTCGGTTCGCCAGATTTTTCGGCGTCGATGACGATCAGTGGCCCGGCGCCGATCATCATGGCGATGTACATCGCGGCGGCGAAGCGGCGGTTCGGTCCGAGCGTTGTCCAGAAACTGCGCGGCACGGTTCAGGCCGACATTTTCAAGGAAGTTCAGGCGCAGAACGAAACCATCTTTCCGATTGAGCCCTCGCTTCGGTTTCTCACCGACATGGTCGAGTTCACGAGCCGCGAAATGCCGCGCTGGTATCCGATCTCGATCAGCGGTTATCACATCGGCGAAGCGGGTTCGACGCCGGTGCAGCAAGCGGCTTACACGCTGTCGAATGGATTCGCTTACGCGGAAATGTTCGCTGCGCGCGGAATTCCAGTCGACCAATTCGGGCCGCGGCTTTCGTTCTTCCTCGATTGCGGCCTCGATGTCGAATACATCGCGCTCGCGCGCGTCTCGCGACGGATCTGGGCGATTGGAATGCGCGACGTGTTCGGCGCGGGACCGAAAGCGCAGCTTTACAAACTGCACACCCAGACGAGTGGACGTTCGCTGATCGCGGCCGAGTTCAAAAATAATCTCACGCGAACAGCCGCGGAGTTGATGCTCGCTTACATGAATGCGACCAATTCCTGCCACTCGAACAGCGCGGACGAACCGTTCACCACGCCGAGCGAAGAATGGATCCGGCTCGCGGCGCACGGCCAGGCGATCTTGCTCGAAGAGTCCGGCATCTTTAAACACACGATGAACATGTTGAGCGGCTCGCCCGGCATGAAAGCGGTCGAGCGCGCGGTCGAAGCGGCGATTCTCGAAGAATTTCGCGAGATTGAGCGACTCGGCGGCGTTTTGGCGGCGGTCGAGGAACGTTATCAGCGCAGCCAGATCCAAAACGCGGCCCATCGTTACGAACAACAAATTTACGACGGCACGCGACCGATCATAGCGCTGAACAAGTATCGCAACGGAAGCGATGAGGACACGCCGGAAGTGAAACTCGCGCGCACTCCGCGCAAGAAACAGCAATTGCAGGTCGATCGGCTGACCAAGTTCAAAAAGAAGAACGCCGAGAAATCGAAACGCGCGCTCGACAAACTCGCGGCTGTGGCTGAGAGCGGGAAGAATTGTTTCCCGTCGCTCCTCGACGCGGTTGAAGTCTGCTCGTTAGGCCAGATCACCGGCCGGTTGCAGGAAGTCGTCGGCCGTTTCCGACCGATGGTTTAATCGGCGACGCGCTCGACTTTGCAGGAATAGCATCCCGCGCCGGCATTGTGCAGGTGCAGATACTCGATCTTCAGGTTGGCGAAGAGTTTTTCGATCTGCGCTTTCATTTCCGGGCCGGCCACAACGGCGCCGTCGATCATTGCTGCCTTATGGTCGTAGGCACGAACTGATATCGTTCGACAGCTCACGAGCTCAGGAACCTCACCGGGCGCCAACTGCGCCTCTTTGGAATTCTCACGCACGAAGATCGGCCCCGACGCGCGATACGGCGAATCGACATCGTGATGGACGAACGGCAAGAGAATCACCGTTTCTCCGATCTCTGCGTCAGCCAAACCGATTCGGCACGGAAATCCCGGCTTTGCATCGACAGTCATTCGGCGTGCGCCTTTGGCCGCGAGCTCTTTCTCGTTCGAACTAAAGAGTGGTTCAAATTGCGCACGCTGCAGTCCAACGATCCTAAAATTCGTTTTCATGCTCTCACGATGTCGATCTTGTCGTAAACAAACACCCGATTCTTGCGGCTATTTTCTCGAGCGTTATGCTGGCGCGCGTTGATGGACTTTGGGCAAACAGAAACGGGCGAAAGCGCGCGCAGTCGGATTGCGTGGCGGTTGCTGCCCTTCTTGTTCGTGCTCTACATCGCGAATTATATTGATCGCACCAACATCGCTTTCGCGACACTCGGGATGAAAAGCGATCTTGGCCTGACCGATTCGGTTTTCGGCACAGCCAGCGGAATTTTTTTCATCGGATACTTCGCGTTGCAAGTTCCGGGAGCGCTGCTGGTCGAACGTTGGAGCGCGCGATGGTTGCTCGCGATCACGTTGATTACCTGGGGCGCGCTCACTACGCTGACCGCTTTCGTACATACGCCGCATCAACTTTACGGTGCGCGCTTTCTTCTCGGCGCGGCCGAAGCCGGTTTTTTCCCGGGCGTGATCGTTTATCTCTCGCATTGGTTCACGACGAAGGATCGTGGCAAAGCAATCGCGCGATTCATGGCCGCGATTCCGATCGGTTTCATGATCGGTGGTCCCATCGCGGGCTACATTTTGGGCGTTCATTGGCTGAATCTCGCTGGCTGGCGCTGGCTTTTCTTAATGGAAGGCGCGCCAGCAATCATCCTTGGCATCGCGACAATTTTCTACCTACCCGATTGGCCTAACGATGCGCGGTGGTTGTCACCCACTGAACGCGATTGGATCAACGCTCGGCTCGCGGAAGAGCGCGCGGCAAAAGCACACGTCGAGAGAGTGACTGTCTGGCAAGCGTTGCGTCATCCCGCGGTATTGATTCTGACCACCGCGTTGTTTTTCACTTACATCGGCGGCTATGCATTTTGGTTTTGGTTTCCAACAATCCTGCAACGGCTTACCGGTTGGACGGACGTGCGGCTGATCGGATGGGTTGGCGCAATTCCTTTCGCGTGCGCAACAGCCGCATTGCTTTTTGTCGGCTGGAGCTCGGACCGCATGCGCGAACGCCGATGGCATTTCGCGGTTCCCCAAATCGCAGCGGCG
>DATEWZ010000065.1:0-2778 GCA_035257485.1 Chthoniobacterales bacterium | reverse complement strand
CTTACGCGCATCAACAGCGCGCCGACGACCGATAGTTATCTTGGCTCGCTGCTGCGAAAGAAATCAAACTTCGCTGAAGCGCGCCAGAAGTGCGGCATTTAGTGGACCGCGTCCGCTAACTCGCGCGCAAACGCGCCAACTTTCTCAATCATCGCCGGTTTGTCGCCGTGTTTCGCGATCAGATCGACAATCGCGCTCCCAACGACGACCGCGTCCGCGTGCTTCGCCACTTCGCGCGCCTGATTCGCGTTTGAAATTCCAAAGCCGACCGCGATCGGCAAATTCGAAGCCGCTCGAAGTTCGGTGATTTTGGCCGGTAAAGAATGCGCTATTGACTGTTGCGCGCCGGTGACGCCTTCGCGCGAAACGTAGTAGAGAAAGCCTTTCGCGTTTTCCGCAATTTTCTTAATGCGATCCGCCGGAGTCGTCGGCGCAACGAGGCGAATATGCAGCACGTTGTTTTTTGAAAGATCGACATCTTCCTCCGGTGGAAGATCGAGAATGAGCAATCCATCAACCCCCGCGTCTTCCGCTTCGCGATGAAGTTTATCGGCGCCGAATTGGAAGATCGGATTCAGATAACTATAGAGCACGATTGGGATTTCCGATCGCTTTCGAATCTCGCGGACGCAATCAAACACGCCGCGGATCGTCGCCCCGGCGGTCAGCGCGCGTTGGGCCGCGAGTTGATTCACAATTCCGTCCGCGAGCGGATCGGAAAAGGGCAAGCCAAGCTCGAGCAAATCGGCTCCGGATTTTTCCAAGGCAAAGGCAAGATCCGCAGTCCGTTTCAAATTCGGATCGCCCGCGCAAATGTAGGGAATGAATCCTTTGCGGTTCTTTCGGCGCAGCTCGGTGAAGCAATTGTCGATCCGGTTTTTCACGAGTAACTTCTAAACGCCAATGACAGAACGGGAGAAAACGCTGACGATCAACGAGATTTACGAATCGATCCAGGGCGAGAGCACCTGGGCTGGCGAGCGCTGCGTTTTCGTGCGGCTGACGTTCTGCGATTTGCGCTGCAACTATTGCGACACCGAATACGCGTTTTACGAAGGCAACAAAGTCACGCTCAAGGAAATCGCCGATCGCGTCGCGAGCTTTAAATGCCCACTCGTTGAAATCACCGGCGGCGAACCGTTGCTTCAACCAAGCGTTATCCCGTTGATGTCGATCCTGTGCGACGCCGGACACACTGTGTTACTCGAAACCAGCGGCGCGCATGACATCTCGAAAGTCGATTCGCGCGTGCATCGGATAATGGATTTGAAAACGCCCGGCAGCGGCGAGGTTGAAAAAAATCACTGGTCGAACATCGATCATCTGACCAAACGCGATGAAGTGAAATTCGTGATGGGCTCACGCGAAGACTACGAATGGTCGCGCGACAAGGTGCACAAGTTCGACTTAATCAAACGTTGCCGCGCGGTTTTGTTTTCGCCGATCTTCGGCCGGATCGATCCGCGGCAAATCGTGGAATGGATTCTGGCCGACAAACTCGACGTCCGTTTCCAACTTCAAATGCACAAGTTCATCTGGACGCCGACTCAACGCGGAGTTTAGCGATGCAGCGTGAGCCAAAGCTTTGGATCGTGATTTCGCGGCCGGACCGTTTGCCGAACGCGTTGGTGGCGGCGGACGCACTGCGGGAAAAGTTTCCGGGCGGAATTTATTTGCTCCGTGAAGAATCGAAATGGTGGGCCAACGCGCGCTGGCAGGAATTCGTCGGCGGTTTCGCAGAAGTGCACGCCTTTCCAAAAGTCCGCAC
Organism: Chthoniobacterales bacterium; assembly: GCA_035257485.1. Lineage (GTDB taxonomy): Bacteria > Verrucomicrobiota > Verrucomicrobiia > Chthoniobacterales > UBA10450 > AV40. The sequence goes on along the minus strand of DATEWZ010000065.1, from coordinate 1,010 downwards.
CTGTCGTGGATTGAAAGACCTGCCGCGTCTCTATCGCGAAAATGTGGATCGACAACGGGGCGTCGGCGGGCTGCCGATCGATCCGGAGAATGACGTTTTGCTTTGTGTGGCCGGCTTGCTCGGACTGGGGAACGCCGCGATATCCGCACATCCCGACGTTTACAAAGTTCTTTGTGTCTCGCAGAAAGCCTACGGCGAGCTCACGCGCACGGGCGATCGCGCTCGCTATCGCTTCACGACTTCGGGTTGGCTGCAAAACCGTTTCGTCGAGCGGATGGCCGGGGTCGAGCGCACGATCCACTACAAACCGCGAATCAATCCCGGCGGGGACGGCGTGCGTCTGCGGCGATTACAAAAGGATCCGGACGAACTTTTCGACGTGATCATTTTCATGAGCAACAACGGCGGCGAATTGCCGGCCCGCGCCGAAGACCAAATCATTCCGTCGCGATTTCCAAGCATCGCCGAGTTGCGGAGTTTTTCAGCCAAAGGAAATGATGGGCGAAATCGGCGGCTGATCTTTTTTGGCACGCCGTTTCTCCTAGTGAAAAACCTCGAACCGGAATTGTACGTCGAGCACTTGAACCGTTGTCTTGATTACCTGCGCCGCAATTATCCCGACCGCGATTTGGTTTACCGACCACACCCGTTCGAAAAAGGCGAAGCGAGCAAGTTGAGCCTCGGCGGTTTTCGCGTGGAAGATGATCGGGAAGTCGCGGATCTATATTTTCTCCGGCATTTCGCGGCGATCGAAGCGGTCTATTCGGTTTCTTCGACTGTTTCGCGCACCGCGCTCAACAACGGACTGAACTCCTACGCGCTCTGGCGTTGCTTTCCGTTTTCGGAGACGCAGGAGAAATTTTTTCAAGGGGTAATGGGCAGCGTTCCCCCCGAATTTGAGATCAGCGACCTGACCAGGCCGCCTGTGCCTTATCAGTCTCAGCAATCGCCCGCGGCGGAGCACAACAGTTTTTCCAACGCGCTCGTGCGCGCGGTTGATTTGAAAGGTA
>DATEWZ010000064.1:0-4606 GCA_035257485.1 Chthoniobacterales bacterium | reverse complement strand
GTGTTGCGGCTGCGCAAAGAATTCCTGAACCCGGGAATTTTTCTCTACTACAAAAAGCCGTTCATGATGGTGGAAGGAAAAATGCAATATGTCTGGGACGAGAACGGCCGCAGATATCTCGACGCGCTCGGCGGAATCGTGACCGTGAGTGTCGGGCATTGTCATCCCGAAGTCGTCGCGGTTGCGAACCAGCAGAACGAAACGCTCCAACATTCGACCACGATTTATCTGCAGCCGAACATCGCCGAGTACGCGAAGAAGCTGGCGTCGAAGATGCCGGGCGAGCTGAAGGTTTGTTATTTCACCAACTCCGGGTCAGAAGCGAACGATCTCGCGCTCTTGATGGCGCGCGCTTACACGAACAACTACGAAGTCATCTCACTGCGCAACGCATATCACGGCGGCAGCACGCTGACGATGGGAACGACCGGCAACCGCGCCTGGAAATTTAATGTGCCGCACAGCTTCGGCGTGCATCACGCGATCACGCCCGACCCGTATCGCGGTTTGTGGGGACGCGACGATGCCGATGCCGGAAAAAAATACGCGGCTGACGTGAAGAACCTGATCGATTTCGCGACGCCGGGACAGGTCGCGGCATTCATCGCCGAATCCATACAAGGCGTCGGCGGCTGCGTGGTTTTTCCCGACAATTATTTGAAACACGCTTACGAACATGTCCGCGCCGCCGGCGGCGTTTGCATCGCCGACGAAGTGCAGGCGGGATTCGGTCGCACCGGAACGAATTACTGGGGATTCGAAACGCAAGGCGTGATGCCCGACATCGTGACGATGGCGAAAGGAATCGGGAACGGTTGCCCGCTCGGCGCGGTGGTGACAACGCCGAAGATCGCGTCCGCGCTTGCGCAACGGACGCACTTCAACACCTTCGGCGGCAATCCAGTTGTCTGCGCACAAGGCAGCGCCGTTCTCGACGTGATCGATCGCGAAAAACTTCAGGCGAACTCGCTCAAGATCGGGAACCGAATTCTCGCTGGCCTAAACAAGCTCAAAGAAAAACACAGCATCATCGGCGACGTCCGCGGCAAAGGTCTCATGCTCGGGATCGAGCTGGTGAAAGATCGACAATCGAAAGAACCGGCCAAGGAAGAGTGCGCGCAAGTGATGGAGACGGCGAAAGAAATGGGAGTCCTTCTCGGCAAAGGCGGACTCTGGGGCCAAACCATCCGGTTCTCGCCGCCGATGTGCATCAACGAACAAGACGCCGACTTTCTCCTCGAAGTTCTCGACCGCGCGCTCGCGAGTTTGTGATGGTGGCGAATCGTCTTGCCGTCGCGCTTTGCTTTGTAGCAGTTAGTTGCGTCGCATCGGCACCGTTGTCACAGAGTCGCTGGACAACCGCAAAAATAATTGGCTTGCACCTTGAGCTAATTGATTCAACACGTGTCGAGCAATACTCGTTCACGAAAAATTATGTCGTCCCAAGTGTGAGCTCACACGACATTGTTATCGACCCGCTGTGGCACTGGAAAATTCGCGACGGCCGCTTGCAGATTTACAGCGAATCGCGACTCGAAGACGAACTTACGCTTCTCAGTATTGATCCGAAGACGATCATCGTCCGCAAACGCTCGGGGGAAGTTGCGCGGTACCGTTATAGTTATCATCGATAAGCTGGGCGAGCTTTTATCAGTTCTTACTCGCGTTGGTTCTTAACAACGGATCATAATCACAACACCATGAACATCACATCCAAGCTCGTCGCGTTCGTTAGTTTGTTTAGCGTCGTTGCGATTATTTTTGCGGCAGATCATCCAGTCCCTTCTGTGAGCGCGGATGCGGCGCTGGCCAAACTAAAGGAAGGCAACGCGCGTTTTGTGAGCAGCAAAGTTTCGACAAGCAAACCAACGGCCGCTCGCCGCGCGGAGATCGCGCAGGGTCAACATCCGTTCGCCATCATTCTCGGCTGCGCCGATTCACGCACGTCTCCCGAAATTATTTTCGATCAGAACATCGGCGATATTTTCGTAGACCGGAACGCCGGAAACCTGGTTGATGATCACACGTTGGGCACGATCGAATACGGGGTCGAACATCTCGGCGTGCGTCTGATTGTTGTGCTCGGCCACGAAAGGTGCGGGGCGGTGCAAGCCGCGGTGGCCAGCGATACTGCGCCGGGTCACATCCAATCGCTCGTGCGCGACATTCAGCCGGCTGTTCAGGCGGTCAAAGGGAAGCCGGGTGACACGGTTCACCTTGCAGTAGCGGAGAACGCGCGTCTGATGGCGGAAGAAATTCGCACCAAAGCCAACTTTGGCGATCTCGCCAAGGATGTTAAAATTATTCCGGCGGTTTACGATCTCGACAGCGGTAAGGTCGATTTTGGCAAAGAGTAAGCCTAACTCTCCTGAGTGACATCGCGTTCGGGCGCGTTATTATCGCGCGGTGCGACTGGCGATTCTTTCAGTTGTTCTTTTCCTTTCCGGAATCAGCGCGCTGATTTTTGAGACGCTCTGGTTGCGGCTGAGCGGCCTCGCGTTCGGGAATTCGATCTGGGCCGCGGCGCTGATTCTTTCCAGCTTCATGGCCGGTCTCGCGCTCGGCACCGCGATCGCCGCTTCGGCAAAGTTTCGCGCGCGACCGTTGAAGCTTTACGCCGGACTCGAAATCGCGGTCGCAGTGTTCGGTTGCACGATTGTTTTCACATTGCCGATCGTCGGGGAACTGTTGCGCCCACTTTTCCAAGCACTTTGGTCGCATCAAACGCTTTTGTTGACGCTCCGCGTTCTGCTTTCGTTCGTAATCCTTCTGATCCCGACAACGGCGATGGGTCTCACACTGCCGGTCATCATGGAAGATCGACAACTGGCGACCGCACACTTTGGGCGCGCGATTGGAATTCTGTACGGGCTCAACACCATCGGCGCAGTCGTCGGCGCGTTGATCGGCGAACTCTTGCTGGTCAAAGTGTTCGGACTTTGGGGAACAAGCTTGTGCGCCGGACTCTTGAATTGCGTTGCCGCGGCGGTCGCACTGTCGTTGGCCAGAACGGATGGGACGGTAGCAGCGTCCCCTACAGAAAAGGCGACGCGACGGTTGAAGTTTCAAATTGATTACCAACTTCCGTGGCGACTATTGATCGTCAGTTTCGGCGCCGGCTGCGCGTTGCTCGCGCTCGAAGTCATTTGGTTTCGCTTTCTCCGATTGTACGTCGCGTCGTCGGCGACTGCGTTCAGCGTGATGCTCGCGATCGTGCTCTCAGGAATCGGATTGGGCGGCGTGTTTTCAGGGGCGCTCTCAAAAAGAATCCAGCAGTCCGCGCTTCCGCTTCTTTTGATCGTCGCGGCGATTTTGACGCTGGCTTGTTACGTTTTCTTTCCGATTCCGAAACTCGCACAGGGCGAAAAGAATTTTTATCTGGAATCGTGGTCACAGATCGCGCTGATCTCGATCGCGCTGATGTTTCCGGTCGCGTTTCTGTCGGGAATCTTGTTTCCCGCGATCGCGGCGCGCGTTCAGGAAAGTGTCGGAAGCCGAATCAACAGTGTCGGAATCACGACGCTGTTCAACACCGCCGGCGCCGCGATCGGTCCCCTGCTCGTTGGGTTCGTTTTACTCCCGCGATTCGGTTTTCAAACAAGCCTAGTATTTTGTGGAGTTGCATATGCGGTTCTCGGATTTTTTGTCCTGAAAGCGCCTCGATCCGGCAAAGCCGCCGCCGGCTTAGTCGTTTTCATCGTGCTCATTCTTGTGTTCCTGACGGGTCTCGCCCTTTTCCCACTTCCCCGCGCCGAAGTTCATTTCGCGAATGCAAGAAAACTTTACGAATCGGAAAACCAACATCTCGTTACAAAAATCGAGGGCGAGACCGGAACGTGGCAACTGCTTCGGCGGGATTTGTTCGGTCAGCCTTACTACTACCGTTTGATGACCGACGGATTCTCAATGTCGGCAACGAATCCGCCGAACCAGCGCTACATGCGCTTGTTCGCGTATTTGCCGCTGACCTTGCATCCGCAACCCCAGAACGCGCTGTTGATCGCGTTCGGTTGCGGCGTGACTGCGAACGCGCTCACGCAGGATGTCGATCTTAAGAACGTTCATGTGGTCGATATTGCCAAAGAGGCGTTCGCGCTCTCGACTGAGTATCGTGACGCCGGTTACACGAACGCGCTGCGCGATCCGCGCGTGATTGCGATCGTGCAGGACGGGCGATTTTTTCTGCAAGCCAGCCCGCAACGCTACGACATCATCACGGGCGAACCAGCGCCGCCGAAAGTTCTCGGGTCAGTCAATCTTTACACCGAGCAGTTTTTCAAATTGATGAGCGATCGTTTGAATGACGGCGGCATGGCGACGTTTTGGCTGCCGGTTTACCAGCTGAACGTCGATGAAGCAAAATCAATCCTGCGCGCGTTTCACGACGCATTTCCAAACACGATCATCTGGTCGAGCTCGGATGAGGAATGGATCATGATGGGAATCAAAAGCACGCCCAGTAAGATCGACAATCGACAGCTGCGGAAGCTTTGGGACTACACCAACACGCGCGACGATCTCGCTCGGATCGGCGTTGAAGTTCCGGAGCAACTCGGGGCGTTGTTCGTGATGGACGGCAACGAGATCGATCGGATCGCGAACGACG
>DATEWZ010000063.1:0-11832 GCA_035257485.1 Chthoniobacterales bacterium | reverse complement strand
GGCGGGCACGGAATGGGAAAGAAGATGCATGGTCGCTCGGCGCCGAACAAGATCGTGAAGGTTCCCGTTGGAACGATTGTTTATCCGGCGACTGAACGCGAAAATCCGAAATCCAAAATCGAGGCCGCGCCGGTTGTCGATCTTACGCACGATGGTGAGGAGTTTATGCTTTGTGAAGGCGGCGGTGGCGGAAAAGGGAACGTGCACTTCAAAAGTTCGCGCAATCGTGCGCCGCGCCAATACACCGACGGCGAGGAAGGTGAGTCCGGACACTTCTTATTAGAGCTGCGCACGATCGCGGACGCCGGGTTGGTCGGTTATCCGAATGCTGGCAAATCAACGCTGCTCCGAAAAATCTCGGCGGCGCGGCCCAAAGTTGCCGCTTATCCGTTCACAACGCTGCACCCGATTATCGGCGTGGTGGACTTTTCTGAATACAAGCGCGCTACACTCGCCGACATTCCGGGCTTAATCGAGGGCGCGCACAAAGGCGTCGGACTCGGCCACGAATTCCTGCGACACATCACACGCTGCAAAATCTTCCTGTTTGTGGTCGATGTTGCCGGAAGCGAAGGGCGCAATCCTATCGAAGACATCCAGCAATTGCGAAAGGAGCTCGATCTTTATGATCCGCTGTTGTCGAAGCGACCGTGGTTTATTGTTGCGAACAAAACGGATTTGCCAGGCGCGGAGGAAAATGTCAGGGCGCTTCGTAAAAAGTTTTCCAAGATCGACATAGTCCCGATTTCGGCGGCCAAGGGCGAGGGGATCGAGGATTTGAAGAAGCAGCTGGCCGGCCGGCTCGAACTGCCTTCGACGTAAGACCAAAGTCCAAGATTTTTCCCAGGGGCAACTTGTTATTGTCCGAAAATAGGCTTTGGTAATTCTCGTCAAGTTTCGCTGCCCGATTTCCGGGCGCGGGCGATCACGGCGCGGGTGCCTGTGACCTTGGCGAGCAACCGAAATGCGCAACCGTTATTTATTGATGTCGATCCTGGCGCTCGCTTCGAGCGTCTTGTTTGCGTCATCGGCCTTCGCGGCCGAACCGGTTGCGACTGAACACGAAGGCGTTTCGTTAAAGCCGCAGCTGATCGTCCAGATTGGCGGTTTCGGAGTCACAAATTCCATGCTGGTGACGTGGATCGTCGCCGCGGCCATCATCATCTTTGCCCAAATTGCGACCCGGCGCGTCAAACCGATCCCGAGCGGCATTCAAAACTTTTGGGAATGGCTGGTTGAAGGGCTGCACAATTTTCTCGAAAACATCGTCGGCCGTGAGCTTGTGCGGAAAGGTTTTTGGTTTTTCGCGACCATTTTCATTTTGATTTTGTTCGTGAACTGGTGCGGTCTGATCCCTGGCATCGGGACAGTCGGTTGGGGTAATTATGACGCTAGCGGGAACTTTCATGTTAGTCGGCCGCTATTTCGCGGCGGCAATGCGGACCTCAACATGACAACCGCGATGTCGGCCATTTTCTTCGTGATGTGGTTTGTCTGGGCGATCCAAGCGAACGGTGTTGGCGGATTTCTGAAACACTTGTTCGGACCGAAGGGTGAAACGTCGGGGATTATTAAGATCCTGATGATCGTGATTTTCTTCGCGGTCGGCTGGCTGGAAGTGATCTCGATCTTGTTCCGCCCAATCGCGCTCAGTTTTCGATTGTTCGGCAACATTTACGCTGGGGAGAGCATTCTCGAAGCGATGTCCACGATGGTTCCGTGGCTGTCGCCGATCCTGCCGATTCCATTTTATTTTCTCGAGGTGCTCGTCGGATTCGTGCAGGCGCTCGTTTTCATGCTGTTGACCGCGGTTTTCACAATGTTGATTGCAGAACACCAGGAGGGACCGGAACACGCACACTGATTTTTCGGCGATCTCATAAAGAGATCTCAAAACCAACTAAAAAATATGATACTACCAATACTAGCAGAACTGGGCGGAAGCATTCACGTCGGGCTTGCCGCGATGGGCGTCGGAATCGGAATCGGCTTGACCGGCCTGGGCATGACCAGTGCGGTCGGACGCAATCCGGGCGCGTTCACGCAGGTGCTCGTGCACGGCATTCTCGCCATCGCGTTGACCGAGGCGATCGTGTTCTACGCGCTCTATCTCGTTCACTAATTTTAACGGGAGGCAATCGATTTTGCGCCCGAGATTTAGACCATGAATGTGATAATTGCCGCCGCGACTGGAGGCGTGAGTGACATTTTGCGCGAAACGGCCGACACCTTCGGCTGGAATTGGAAGCTGTTCCTTTCGCAGGTCATCAGCTTTTGCATCGTCGCGTTTCTTCTGCGCCGCTTCGCTTACAAGCCGATCCTCGCCATTCTCGAAGACCGCCGTCGAAAAATTGAAGAAGGGCAACTGAATGCGGAGAAAATTCGCAAGGAACTCGCCGAAGCGGAGAAGCGTTATCAGGAGATCGTGTCGAAGGCGAACGCGGACGCGCAAAGGATGATCGATGAAGCGCGCCAGAGTGCAGCGCATCTCTCGGAGCGGAAACAGCAGGAAGCGATCACCGCCGCCGAGCAAATCGTTGCCAAAGCGAAGGAAGCTGCGGCGCTCGAACATGAGCGACAAATGCAGACGTTGAAGCGCGAGCTCGGACGTCTTGTTGTCGACACAACCGCGAAAGTCACCGGCAAGGTCCTCACAGCGGAAGATCAGAAGCGTTTGCAGGAAGAAGCCGCACGCCAGATTGCCTGATGAAAATCAACAAAGAGATCCGCCAGATTTCGAAAGAGATGTTGCGCGCCAGTTTCACTGACGACCATCTCGATACGGGGAAGATTACGTCGGTCGTGGAATCACTAGCCGCAAGACGGCCGCGAAATTACCTCGACATCCTCCAACGCTATAAACGTTTGCTGCGGATCGAGATCGAGAAGCGGCACGCGAAAATCGAAAGCGCGATTCCGCTCGGACCGGCAGCGGCGACTGCCGTCGTTGAACGCCTGAAGAAAAAATACGGCGCCGACCTGACGACCGAATTTGCGATCGATCAGACACTTCTTGGCGGGATGCGAGTGCGCGTAGGTAGCGACGTTTGGGACGGAACTCTGAGCGCCCGCCTGAAACGCCTTGAACAAGAACTTTAACCAACCAAAACCATGAGCAGCATTTTAGAAGAAATTGAAACGAAAATTGCGGGACTGAAGACCTCGACCGCGAAGAGCAACGTCGGCGTTGTCCGCGAAACCGGGGACGGCGTCGCCCGCGTCGAAGGATTGAGCGACGTCATGTTGAACGAGATGATCGAGTTCCAAAACGGGATCTACGGCCTCGCCTTGAACCTCGAGGAGACCGAAGTGGGCGCGATTTTACTCGGTGACACGACGAAAGTGGCCGAAGGCGATGAAGCGAAAACCACGGGAAAACTTCTCCAAGTGCCTGTTGGGAAAGCTCTTCTCGGGCGGGTGGTAAACACCATCGGCCAACCGTTGGACGACAAAGGTCCGATCAAGACCGAAACCTTTTATCCACTGGAAAAAATTGCCCCGGGAGTCATTAAGCGGAAGAGCGTCAGCCAACCGGTCCAGACCGGCATCATGGCCATCGATGCGATGATTCCGATCGGCCGCGGTCAACGCGAGCTGATTATTGGCGACCGAGCAACCGGCAAAACGACGATTGCTATCGACACGATCATCAGCCAGGCGCGCTTGAACAAAGCGGCGGAGGAGTCCGGTGATAAGAGCTATCGGCCGCTGTACTGCATTTACGTCGCAGTTGGTCAGAAGAATTCCAACGTCGCGCGCGCGCTCGACGTTCTCGAACGCGAAGGTGCGATGCCGTACACGACGATTATTTCTGCGCCTGCGTCCGACACGGCGACCAACCAATACCTGGCGCCGTTTGCCGGAGCTTCAATGGGCGAGTGGTTCATGGACAACGGAATGGATGCCCTTATCATTTACGACGATTTGTCGAAGCACGCGGTGGCGTACCGCCAGGTCTCGCTCGTTTTGAAACGGCCATCCGGCCGCGAAGCTTATCCGGGCGACGTTTTTTATCTCCATTCCCGTCTGCTCGAGCGTGCCGCCCGCGTCAGCGACGAATTTGGTGGCGGTTCGCTGACTGCGCTGCCGATCATCGAGACGCAAGCGGGCGACGTGTCGGCTTACATTCCGACTAACGTTATCTCGATCACTGACGGTCAGATTTATCTCGAGACCGATCTCTTCTATCAAGGCGTGCGTCCCGCGATTTCGGTCGGCTTGTCGGTGAGCCGCGTCGGTTCGGCCGCGCAGATCAAAGCGATCAAGCAAGTCGCCGGCAAAGTGAAGCTCGACCTCGCGCAATTCCGCGAGCTCGCAGCGTTCGCGCAGTTCGGTTCCGACCTCGATGCTGCCACGAAAGCGCGACTCGATCGCGGTTCGCGAATTGTCGAGTTGTTCAAGCAGAAGCAATACAACCCGATCCCGGTCGAAGAACAGGTGTCGATCATGTGGGCGATGCAAAACGGCTTCCTCGACCAAGTACCGGTTGATCGCGTGAAAGAGTTTCAAGTGAAGCTGCAGGATTGGTTGCAGACCCGGAAGGAACCGATGCTCCGCACGATTCGCGAGAAGAAGCAGCTCGATCAAGAGCTCGAAGGTCAGCTCAAGAGTGCGATGGAGGAATTCAAAACGACCTGGCAGTAATTTCCGATGGCAAACACGCAGGACATACGGCGGCGAATCAAATCGATCCGCAACATTGGCCAGTTGACCAAGGCGATGCAGATGGTCGCCGCGTCGAAGATGCGCAAAGCGCAACAGCACGCACTGGCCGGCCGTCCCTATGCGGCGTTGATGAACAAGGTTCTCGTTTCGTTGCAAAAGCGGACCGATCCGCGGTTGCATCCGCTGTTGAACATTCGCGAAGTGAAGAAGGAGTTGGTCTTAATTATCAGCACCGACAAAGGTTTGGCTGGTGCGCTGAACACGAATCTCTTTCGTGAAGCGGTCCAATTTGATCAGGCGAAAGCCGAGTTCGTCGTTACGGGAAAGAAAGCGCGCCAGTTCATCGCCCGAACCAAGCGCGAGTTGGTCGCCGATTTCGAGTTAAAGGACGCGCCGAGTTTCGTCGAAACCAAGCCGCTCGGAAAATTCTGCATGGAGAAATTTCTGTCCCGCGATGTCGACAAGGTCTCCGTGGTCTACACGCATTTCATTAACACCGTCAATCAGAAGCCGGTTGCGCAAACGCTCCTGCCGATTAGCGCCTTTGATCTGCCGAAGAAGCACGACGAATCGAAGGAGAGCGAAGATGTCGATCCAATGATCGGTTATCTGTTTGAACCGAACGCGCTCGAGGTGCTCGACATTATGTTGCCTTATTACGTCGAGTATCAGGTTTACCAAATGATCCTTGATGCGCGCGCATCCGAGCACAGTGCGCGAATGGTCGCGATGAAGAACGCGACCGATAACGCGCACGAATTCATCAAGGATCTTTCGCTCGAATACAATAAGATGCGCCAGGCGAGCATTACCACCGAGTTGCTCGAGATCTCGACCGCGCAAATGGCGCTCGGTGGATAATCAAGATTTATGAATAAAGGAAATATCGTTCAAGTCATCGGCCCGGTTGTGGATGTCGAGTTCGCCGACGACAAAAGCATGCCGAAAATTTATAACGCGCTCGAAATCGAGTACGAGATCAACGGCAATCCAGCCAAGCTGACACTCGAAGTTCAACAGCATCTCGGCGAAAACTGGGTTCGCTCAATCGCGATGTCGTCAACCGAAGGTCTGAAGCGCGGAATGAGCGTCAACGACACCGGCGGACCGATCAGTGTGCCGGTCGGCGAAGGCGTTCTCGGCCGCGTTTTCAATATCACCGGCGAAGCAGTCGACAACAAAGGCCCGGTGAAGTTCACCAAGCGTTATCCGATTCATCGACCGGCTCCGGCACTGACCGAGCAGGACACGAAGGTGAGCATTCTCGAAACTGGAATCAAAGTTATTGACCTGATTTGTCCGTTCTCAAAGGGCGGCAAGGTCGGCGCATTCGGCGGCGCCGGCGTCGGCAAGACCGTCGTCATCATGGAATTGATCAACAACATCGCCAAAGGTCACGGCGGCGTTTCCATGTTTGCGGGAGTGGGGGAGCGCACGCGCGAGGGAAACGATCTCTACAAGGAAATGAGCGAGGCGGGCGTTATCGATCAAAAGGATTTGTCGAAATCGAAAGTGGGAATGGTCTTTGGTCAGATGAACGAGCCTCCGGGCGCGCGTTTGCGGGTCGCATTGTCCGCGCTCGCGATGACGGAATTTTTCCGGGACGAGCGCAACCAGGACGTGCTTCTCTTCATCGACAACATCTTCCGTTTTTCACAGGCTGGCTCCGAAGTATCGGCGCTGCTGGGCCGAACTCCGAGCGCGGTCGGTTATCAGCCAACGCTCTCCGCCGAAATGGGCGATTTGCAGGAGCGAATCACTTCGACCAAGAAAGGTTCGATCACTTCGTTCCAGGCGGTTTACGTTCCGGCCGACGATCTGACCGATCCCGCGCCCGCGAACACGTTCGCGCATTTGGATTCGACCATCGTGCTCGAGCGCTCGATCGCCGAGCTTGGAATTTATCCGGCGGTTGATCCGTTGGCCTCAACCTCTAAGTCGCTCGCGCCGGAAATTGTCGGCGAAGAGCATTACAATGTTGCGCGTGGTGTTCAGCGGGTGCTGCAACGTTACAAGGATTTGCAGGACATCATCGCGATTCTGGGAATGGACGAGCTCAGCCCCGAGGACAAGCTGACCGTGCATCGCGCGCGCAAGATTCAGCGTTTCCTCAGCCAACCGTTCCACGTCGCCGAGGTTTTCACCGGAACGAAAGGTCAATACGTGCCGATCGCGGAAACGGTGAAAGGCTTCAAAGAAATCCTGGAAGGCAAACACGACGAGGTTCCGGAAACGAATTTCTACATGAAGGGCAACATCGACACGATCAAGGAGGATTCGTCCAAATAAAATGGCTGCCACGCTGAAGCTCGAGATCGTTACGCCCGAGGAAAAAATTTATTCCGAGGACGTGGAGATGGTCACGTTGCCCGGATCGGAGGGCGAGCTTGGCGTCTATCCAAATCACGTGCCGGTGCTGACGGCGTTAAGACCGGGCGAGCTTCGGATCGTAAAAGATGGACGCGAAAGCGCGATGGCCATCGGCGAAGGATTTGTCGAAATCAAAGCGGACGGGGTTTCGATTTTGACCGATATGGCGCTGCAATCGGAGAAGATCGACATCGCGGCGGCTGAAGAAGCGGTCGCGCGCGCGCAAGCGGCGATGAAGGAAGACCAAACGCCGGAGCAACTCGTCGCCATTCAGGCTTCCTTGCAGAAAGCGCTGACGCAACTGCACGTTCGCCGTCGTCATCACTCCTAACGTCGTCCACAATTTGCAAACGCCGGAGATTCTCGGAATCATCGCGGGCAACGGCGTTTACCCAAGAATTCTCGCTGCCGCCGCGCGCAAAGCCGGCGTAAAGAAAATCGTCGCGGCGGCGTTTACCGACGAAACCGATCCGTCGATTTCCGAACACGCTGACGTCGTCGAATGGTTGCGTGTCGGGCAATTGGGGCGGCTCCTCAAATTTTTCCGCGGACACGATGTTCATCGAGCGATCATGGCCGGCCAAATCGCGCCGAAAAATCTTTTCGATTTGCGTCCGGACGTTAAGGCGCTGGTCGTTCTCGCCAAACTCAAACAGCGCAATGCCGAGTCGATCTTCTCCGCGATCGCTGATGAACTCGGCAAGGTGGACGTTCATCTTTTGCCCGCCACAACTTTTTTGGACGAGGACCTCGCGGCAAAAGGATTGATCGGCGGAGCAGAGTTGTCGCGCGCCGAAGAGGACGATGTCGATCTTGGCTGGAACGTCGCGAAGGAAATGGCGCGGCTCGACATCGGCCAGACCATCATTGTGAAGAACGGGACCGTGCTTGCGGTTGAAGCATTTGAAGGAACGAATGACGCGATCAAGCGCGGCGGCGCGCTCGCCCGCGAAGGCGCGGTCATGATCAAAGTCGCGAAACCAAATCAAGACATGCGCTTCGATGTCCCCGTGATCGGCGTCGAAACAATCAAGGTCGCCGCCGACGCAAGACTTCGCGTCATCGCAGTTGAAGCTGGCAAGACTTTGCTTCTCGAGCGCGACAAAGTTATCGATCTCGCCCAGCGCTCGAAGATTTCGATCGTTGCGCGCTAGTTGCAATTGCCGCTCGAAAATCTAAAGTCTGAATTCGTTTCGGGGTCTTAGCTCAGTTGGTAGAGCGCCTCAATGGCATTGAGGAGGTCAGGGGTTCGAATCCCCTAGGCTCCACAAATTTTGTGCGCACGTCATGAGCGAGAAGAATCCGAAACTTCGCGATGGGAAGATTGTTCTGAGCGAGGAACCGCTCGTTCTCGAAACGCCGCTTGCGAATCTCGGCGAATTCATCACACCGACGAAATCGTTTTACGTCCGAAGTCATTTCCCGATTCCGAAGATTGAGAAGAGCAAGTGGCGTCTGCGCGTTGAAGGCGAAGTCGAGAAACCGTTCGAAATAAATTTCGACGAGCTGACGAAGTTGGATTCGAAAAAGATTCCGGCCATGCTCGAGTGCGCTGGGAACAGCCGGAGTTTTCTCGAGCCTAAGGTCAAAGGCGTTCAATGGCAGATCGGCGGGGTGGGGAACGCGGAGTGGACCGGTGTTCCGTTATCGAGTCTGCTGAAGCGCGCCGGAGTTAAGGCAACCGCGCTCGAAATAATTTTCGAGGGCGCCGACCGCGGAAAACTCGAAGATCCGAAAAGTCCGCGTGGCGAAATCAATTTCGCGCGCAGCATCCCCGTCGCGAAGGCACGGGACGTCGTGCTCGCGCACAAAATGAACGATGTCGATCTTCCGCCCGAGCACGGGTTTCCGGTACGCGCGATCGTTCCCGGTTGGTATGCGGTCGCGTCGGTCAAATGGTTGCAGCGCATCATCGTCACGGACAAACCGTTTGGCGGTTATTATCAAACGCTCGATTACGCCTATTGGAAACGCGACGGCCAACAGGCGCGACTGACTGCGTTGTCAGAGATGCAAACCAAAGCGGTAATCACACATCCGGCTGAGGGCGAAACAGTTTCCAAAAATTCAAGCGCCCGCGTTCGCGGCGCGGCCTGGACCGGCAACAGCGAGATCGAGAAAGTTGAAGTCAGCGCCGACGGTGGATCGACCTGGAACGCGGCAAAGTTGCTCGGCGAAGCGAAACCGAACGCGTGGCGGCTTTGGGAATTTGATTGGAAGACGCCAGCCGCGCCCGGAAAAGTGACTTTGATCGCGCGAGCGACGAATTCCAACGGCCAAACGCAACCGCTCGAGCGCGACCACGACCGCGGCACTTACATGATCAATCATCTTCTGCCGATTACGGTCGAGCTGCGCTGAAAGAAACGCCCCAAGCTATGGACTTGGGGCGCTCTTTTTGCCTCGCGTTATGTGGACCTAACCTACATTAGTGATCCGCCGGTGAAAAAATTTCGAACAAGTTGTTTTCGCCGTGCTGCTGGGTGAAGAAGAGCATCGCCTGGTCTTTGTTGAGCTGTTTCGTGCCGAGCAACCCATTGGTCGTGGGATCGCCGTCCGACATGTGAATTCCGGTCGGCTCATTATCTTCCGCCCCGGGCTGGCCCGCGAGGTTGTCCGCGCCCAGCGCGACCAGACGTGCGGCGGTATTCCTGGTCGGATCGTTATTTAGAGCAAAAGCCCAAACCGAATCGAGTTTGTTCAGCTGGTCGTGCAGCGTGTCACCGCGATCTTCGGCCACTAACACCGTCCCTTTTTTGTCGGCGAAGGTCACGTTGTCGAACGAGTTATGGTCGGCGTCCCCGAGGACAATGAGGCTGATCATGCCGGTGTTGCGACTCTGGTCGAGGTCAACTTGGAAAACTCCGCCCCACGATCCGCGCGCCGCGAGCTGCGGCTGGCTGCTGGCGCGGTTGTCGGTATCGCCGGTGATGACAAAGACGAAGCTCTGAAACTTTGAGTCCGGAACGAACTGTCCGTTCTCCGGTCGCTTGAACGGAGTGGCGCCCGCCGTTTTCGCCGCAGCGTTTGCGTCGAATGCCGCGGTCCCGTTGACATCGGTATCATGAATCGTGACCCAGCGCACCGGCCACGACGTCCCGATGGTGTGAAGCTTGAGCTGATTGTCCGACAAAACGTCGCCGGTCGGGTTCGCGGCGTTCACCGGAACAAACGTCAGTGGTGTGCCATTGATCGAGACCTGCAGCGCCTGGAGTTTGCCCGCGCTGAGATCGTTCGGATTTTTCGGAACGAAGCGGTAAATGAACGAGTTCGGGTTTTTGCCAAAGGCGCCCGGCATAACGGACGAGCCCAGAGTAGTTCCGCCCTGATCTTCGACGATCAGAAGGTTACCGACGTCGTCAGGATGAATGCCTTCGAAGCCGCCGCGCCCGATGCTGCCGTAAAGCGTGCGCAGTCCTTGCCCGGCGTTGGCGATGGAATCCCAATCAGAGCCGACTTCAATCACTCCGCCGGTGCTGCCATTACCTTCCTGGGTTAAGAGCAACGTCTTTGAGAACGGATCCCAAGTGGAGCCGTCGATCCGGTTGAAGCCGGTCACACCTTGCGCGCCGGGCGTGAGCAACGTGATGCGATGATCCGGATGCGCGACGTCGAGATTGATCCGCGTAACGTAGGCCCGATCGTTCGCGTTCTCGTGACCTTGGAAAAGGAAATGCCGCCCGTAATCATAACCGGAAGTTGGCCCGCCGGGATTATGATCGAGAACCAGATAGGTATTTTCGTCCGGCTCGGTCGGCGTGTTATCGCTGAGATAACCGAACTTTGTGATTACACCTGACGGGTTCTCGAGCAGATCGAGACCCTGGGCGATTAGGCCGGGGGTGAATTCCGGCGATACCTTATTGTCGGCGATGGCTTCGGGATTCGCTGCGGGCACCCCGCTGACTTTTTTGTCGAATACCTTGGCGTCGTCGGCGATGACATGATTGGCGAACCCGCTGAGCGTGATCGCTAAGAGCACTGAAGTTGATAGATGTTTAAGTAGTTTCATTATTTTGTTTTGGTTTTAGGTGTCGTTTTGTTTTTCGGCGGCATTTGCCGCACCCGTATTGCGACAACGCGGATGTCACAGGGAGATTGAGAACGGGTAACTTTCCTGTGACTTTGAGGTGCACAGGGAGGCGGCCTGCGAAAAGCTTGCGCACAACCCGCGTTTTGCCTCGGCGATCGTTGTCAGCAAAAATCGGCAGGCAGTGTGACGCCCATGTCATACAACGGGCACAATTTCCCCCACCAGTTGTCGATCTTTGAGCGCCGTCGGACGGACTCGCGGTGGCGAGTTGAAGTTCAGCACACCTTCGAGTTAACTCTTCGCGTGTCGCTCGTCTTTAAGACTGTCCAGACTCCCGGCATTGCCGAACTTTCCTATCTCGTCGGCGATGACGACGAAGGAATCGCCGCCGTTTTTGATCCTCGACCGGACTGCGACGTTTACATCGCGATGGCGCGCGAGAGCGGCGTCGCGATCACACACATTTTCGAAACGCACATTCACGCCGATCTGGTGAGCGGTTCGCGCGAGCTGTGCGCGCGTTTGGATTCGGCGAAGATCTACGCCAGTCACGAAGGCGGTGCGAAATACGATTTCGAGGTCGAAAAACTCAAAGACGGCGATCGTTTTGAATTTGGTGAAGTGCTGATCACGGCGAAACACACGCCCGGTCACACGCCCGAGCACATTTCGTATTTGCTGGCCGATACGGAAGTGCCGGACGAGCCGTGGGGAATACTTACCGGCGATTCGCTTTTCGTGTCGTCGGCCGGTCGTCCGGATTT
>DATEWZ010000062.1:0-2657 GCA_035257485.1 Chthoniobacterales bacterium | reverse complement strand
ATTCATTCGGCTAACGCCGACGGGTCGGACCGAAAAGTCATTCTCAGCGGAGCTCGCGTCCCTGATGGCGTCGTCGTCGATGTTGAAGCCGGACACATTTACTGGACCAACATGGGCGTTCCGAGCAAGAACGATGGTTCGCTCGAGCGCGCTGATCTCGATGGCAAGAATCGCGTAACCATCATTGGCGAAGGCAAGACATTCACGCCGAAGCAACTCCATCTGGAAAAGAAGAGCGGCAAACTTTATTGGTGCGACCGCGAAGGCATGCGCGTGATGCGCGCGAACCTGGATGGTTCGAATATCGAAACCCTGGTCGATTCAAGCAAAGGCGACGCCCGCCCAGGGACGGACGAAACTAAGGTGTGCGTCGGGATCACTGTCGATCCGGACCGCGGACAAATTTATTGGACGCAAAAAGGGCCGGCGAACGCCGGCAAGGGCCGCATCTTTCGCGCGAAGAAGGACATCCCGAAAGGTGAGACTGCGGCGAACCGGACCGATATCGAAACTTTATTCGATGGTTTGCCCGAGCCAATCGATCTCGAGCTCGATCTGAAGAATCGGTTCCTCTACTGGACCGACCGCGGAGATGCACCTCGCGGCAACACCGTCAATCGCGCGCCGCTGGACGCGGATTTCAATAAACGCCCGGCTCCTGAGATTTTGCTTACTCATCTGGAGGAGGGAATCGGAATCGCACTCGACTTTAAAGGAGGTCGGATGTTTACCACCGATTTAGCCGGCAATATTTTTTGCGCCAAACTCGACGGTTCGGAAAAGAAACCGGTGCTGGTCGCGCAGGGAAATCTCACCGGCATTGCTTACGCAGAAATTTCGTAACTATCAATCATCAACAATTAACTACTATGTCATACAACAAACCAATTAAACAAATCGCGATTGTTGGCACGGGAGTCATCGGCGCCAGTTGGGCCGCTGAATACCTGGCCCGCGGATTCGATGTCGTCGCGACTGATCCAGGACCGAACGCTGAAGCCAACTTGCGGAAATACGTTGATGAAGCTTGGAAAGACCTGACGAACATCGGTCTTTCGAAAGGCGCGTCGCGCGATCGCCTGACTTTCACCAAGGACTCGAAAGAGGCCTTGTCGAAAGCCGACCTCGTTCAGGAGAACGGGCCAGAACGTCCGGACTTCAAGATGAAGCTCTACGCGGAGATGGACGAGGTTACTCCGGTTGATTCCCTTCTCGCTTCCAGTTCATCGGGCATAACGCCGAGTGTGATTCAGTCGAAGTGCAAACATCCGGAGCGTGTTGTCATTGGGCATCCGTTCAATCCGCCGCATATCATTCCATTAGTCGAAGTTGTCGGTGGAACGAAGACATCGCCGGAGGCGATCCAGCAAGCGATCAGCTTTTATGCTTCGATCGGCAAGAAGCCGATCCATCTGAAGAAGGAGCTTCCCGGACATGTGGCTAATCGCTTCCAAGCCGCGCTTTACCGCGAGATGCTTTATATTATTGAGCAAGGCATCCTAAGTGTGGAAGACACTGATGCAGCCGTCTCCTACGGACCTGGGCTTCGCTGGGGAGTTATGGGACAAAGCTTGCAATGGCACCTCGGTGGCGGCGCAGGCGGAATCAAACATTTCATGGATCATCTCATGGATCCGTTGGCAGGCATGATGAAAGTTCTTGGAACTCCAAACATCACGCCGGAGTTAAAGCAAAAGGTCGTCGATGGAGTGACGCGTGAAGCGGGGAATCGCTCCGTGGACGAACTCGCCCAGGCGGAGAACGAGGTAATAATCGGACTGCTTCGGCTGCGTGCGCAGGCGAATACCGGGGCATCAAAGGAAGCAACGAAACAAGCGGCCGCATAAAGATCGACCATGAACTCGATCTTTAACGATCCGGGTTTCTGGCACCGGTTACAGTTTGGGTTCACGATCATCTATCATTACCTGTTTCCGCAGCTCACGATGGGGCTCGCGTGGTTCCTGGTTTACTGGAAATGGCGCGCGCTGCGGACCGGAGACGAGAAATACAACCGGGCAGTTCGGTTTTGGGCGAAGATCTTCGGACTCAACTTTGCCGTCGGCGTCGTCACTGGCATTCCGATGGAATTTCAGTTCGGAACAAACTGGGCGGACTTTTCCAAATACGCCGGTGGCGTCATCGGACAAACGCTGGCGATGGAAGGCATGTTCGCCTTCTTTCTCGAGAGCGCGTTCGTCGGCGCATTGATCTGGGGCGAAAAACGACTCGGGCCGCGTGCCCATTTCGCGGCGGCGATTGCGGTCGCAGTCGGCAGCTGGATTTCCGGCTATTTCATTCTGGTCACGAATTCGTTCATGCAAAATCCCGTCGGCTACCAGATCGAATCGAACGGTTCGTTAGGCATTGCCAGCATGAGCGCCTACCTCTTGAATCCGTGGGCGTTTGTGCAGTTCGCTCACAACCAATTGGCCGCGGTCGTGACCGGCTCGTTCGTTGTCGCCGCGATCGGAGCGTTTTACGCGTTGCGCGGTCTTCATCCAGTCCAAGCCAGACTTTATCTGCGTGCGGGAACGTTCGTTGGCTTGATCGCATCGCTCCTGGTTGCGTTTCCGACGGGCGACCAGCAAGCGAAGATAGTCGGCAATCACCAACCGATCACACTCGCGGCGATGGAGGGAAAGTTCGAGGGCGGA
>DATEWZ010000061.1:0-5730 GCA_035257485.1 Chthoniobacterales bacterium | reverse complement strand
TGCGCGTTGATCAGTTTCGCGGCCGGAACACTTCTCGGCGTGACCGTCTTCGCAATCTTGCCGGAAAGTCTGGCGACGAGCAATTGGTGGTGGGTTTTGCTCGCAGCCGCGAGCGGATACGCGCTTTTCTTTCTAATCAGCAAATATCTTCATCACGTTTGTCCGGCCTGCGCCGCGAGTCATTTCGACGCCGATGCGACGCGACATTTCAGCGAAATCGCGTCCGCGCTTATTGTTGCGCTCGCGATCCACAGCACGACCGATGGCCTCGCGCTCGGCATTGGTCAGGAAAGTCAGACCACGTCGGCCGGCCAATGGTCACTCTTCTCCGCGCTGTGCATCCACAAAATCCCGGAAGGTCTAGCGCTGGGCAGTCTGCTGATCGGCGCCGGCCTGGCGCGCGGCCGCGCGCTTGTTTGGGTGGCCGCGGTGGAAGCGACCACGCTCATGGGCGCCGCGATTGGATTTTTCTTTTTGGCGGGCCAGCAAATCTTTTGGCTCGGTTTGTTCATGGCACACGTCGGCGGCGGATTTATTTATCTGGCTGCGCACGCCGTGGTCGGTGAAATGTTAAAACACGGGCGAGGCCTGGTCCTCAAGAGCTTCGCCCTTGGGATCGCGTTGATTGCCGGTCTGAATCTCCTGTTGCGATTCCTGGCATCGTAAGACCGATCCTACGCTGAAATTTTTTGATTTCTAAGCGTTATTGTTGTAATCGGTCTGTCCCGATGAAAGCCGCCCCCGCCGCATGGTTGATCGCCTTCTTCGCGATTGCGCTTCCGTTGAGCATGCGCAGCCAGGCCCCGCTCGAACACGCGCCCAGTCTTCCCTCACAGATGGGCTCTACCGGCTCTGTCCAGGAGCTCGACTCAGCGGCCAAGAACACAAGCGGCGCAAGCGCTTCGGCTACACCCGACCCGGAAGCCAACACCGCCGAGCATGACGACACGCTTTATCGCGGCAAGACGAGCGACTCGGAGAACACGATGCTGCGAGATGAAGGAGCCTTGCATTTCAAAAGCCACCCCAAGGAAAGAATTAAGGAAGTCGATTCGGTAAAAAGCCTGCAAAGAAGCGGGACCGATCCGAAATTCCAGGGAAGCTTCATTTCGTCAGGCACGAGCTCGATCGATTCCGTGGCCGCGAAAGGATACGAACCTCCTGAAGCTCGCGTCGCCAAAGAGGAAGAGCCTCAAGGCGAATCGGGCTTCAAAAGGCATATGACATTCGCCGCACCCGAAGAAGAGAAGACGTCGAAGGCCGGCGCCGATTCGAGTCCGTCACCCTCTCCATCGCCGAGCGCCTCGCCCGCGAAAAAGAAATCGACCGACGCAAAGCAATAATCTGTTTTATTGCGGTGGCGAGTTATTCGCGCTTCGGTTTCAATAGCGGAAACAAAATCACATCGCGGATCGATTCCGCGCCGGTAAACATCATCGTCAAACGGTCGATCCCGAGGCCGAAGCCTCCGGCCGGCGGCATTCCGTGCTCGAGCGCGAGCAAAAAATCCTCGTCCAGCTTTTGCGTTTCCTCGCCTGCTTGCTCGAGCAAACGTTGCCGCTGCACGTCCGGATCGTTCAGCTCAGAATAACCGGGCGACATTTCCACGCCGTTGATGATCAGTTCGTAAACGTCAACCAATGCGGGATCGGCCGCGTTCTGCTTTGCCAGCGGCACAAGCTCCTTCGGGCAATGCGTCACGAACAACGGATCGAATGTTTTCTCTTCGACCAATTTCTCGAAAACGTGCTGGGTCACTTCGAAATCGGCGTGTTGCGGCAAAATATCCAACTTGAACTCACGCGTCGCCCGCTCGCGGCGTGTCTCGCTCGAAATCTCGAACCAATCCTTGCCCGCGACTTCACGGACAAGATCGACATAACGCGCGCGTCGCCACGGGCGATTCAGATTGATTGTGCGAGCCACTTTCCCGTCCGCATCCTTGTGCTCGATCTTGAGCGAGCCGCAAACTTTCTCCGCGAGATGGCAAATCATCTCCTCAACCAGGTCCGCGACCTTTTCGAAGTCAGCGTAGGCCCAGTAAACTTCAAGCATCGTGAATTCCGGATTGTGCTTCCGCGAAATTCCTTCGTTCCGGAAATTTCGGTTCAGCTCGAAAACTTTCGTGAACCCGCCGACGAGCAGCCGTTTCAAATAGAGTTCCGGGGCAATCCGAAGGAAGAGATCGAGACCGAGCGCTTTGTGGCGGGTGCTGAACGGCTGGGCCGCCGCGCCGCCCGCGACGTTTTGCAAAATCGGCGTCTCGACTTCGAGAAAACCGCGCTCTTCCAAAAAGCGCCGCATCTCGCGCATCATCGCGATCCTCTTTTGAAACATTTCTCGCGATTCATCGTTCGCGACAAGATCGACATAGCGCTGGCGATAACGCGCTTCGACGTCCTGCAGACCGTGCCATTTTTCGGGCGGCGGTCGCAAAGATTTTGCAAGCACTTCGAATTTGTGCGCTTTGAGCGTCGGCTCGCCCGTCTTGGTCAGAAAACACGTTCCTTCAACGCCAATGAAATCGCCGAGGTCGAGAAGCTTGAAAATTTCCATCGCCTCCGCGCCGATTTCCTTTTCGTGGAAATAAGCCTGGATCCGCCCGGTCGCGTCCCGAAGATCGACAAAGTGGCTTTTGCCCATGTCGCGATGGGCGGTGATGCGGCCGGCCGCGCGGAGCGTTTCGCCTTCCTTGAATTTTTCGCGCACTTCGGCGATCGAACCGGAGGTTTCGAACGCGCGGCCGAACGGTTCCACACCGCGCGCGCGAAGCGCCTTCAATTTCTCCCGGCGCTGCGCGATCAATTCATTCTCCGGTTCCATGCTCCCGAAACCATTAGGTTGGAGAGGCGTCCGTGCCAAGCGCCTATTGGAAGATCGACAGAGCGCGTCCTGTCCGGCTACAATTTTCCCTAATGGCGCTCGATTTGCCGAAGACCAGTTCGAAACGCGATGGACCGCTCGTCAAACAGTTCTCCGTCTTCTTGCCGAATAAGGTGGGAGCGATGCACGACGTGCTCAAGTTGCTGAACGCGCACAAATACCACGCAATCGCGATGAGCGTTTCGGAATCGACCGACTCGGCTATCGCGCGCCTGATTGTGAGCGATCCCGAAGGCGTGGAAAAATTGTTCAAGCAAAACAACATCGCGTTCGGCATGTGCGAAGTCATCGTGGTCGAAATGCTGGAAGTCGCAATTGAGCTGCCGAAATTGTTCGCCGCCCTTTTCATGGGCGAAGTGAACGTGCACTTCACCTATCCGTTGCTCATGCGCCCACGAGAACACGCCGCGCTCGCCATCCACGTGGACGACAACGAATGCGCAATGTCGGTTCTCGGCGGTGCCGGCTTCCGCATGCTCAGCCAAAGCGATATTTCGCGTTAACTGGCGGCCTGGTGGGCGCTCGCCATTACTCGACCGATCACACCGATGACTTGTTTCACGTCCACCGGTTTGATGAACGATTCGGCAAAGCCGGCTTTTTTGTAACGTTCTCGATCTTTGGCCGTGCCGTATCCCGAGATGGCGATTCCGGGAATGCCGAGCGGCGAAAGGTGGCGCATCAGGTCGCAACCGTTTCCGTCGGGCAAGGCAATGTCGGAGAGCAAAAAATCTCCTTCGCGCGCGGCGGCCACCGCCTCCGAAAAAGTGCGCGCTTCCTGAACTTCGAAACCTTCGCGGCGCAGGATCCTCGAAAATGCGCGCAAAGTGTCATCGTGATCTTCCACGAGCAACAAGCGCAGCGGACGCTCGCCGTTACTCGAACTTGAATCCGGGGCGGTTGGCGCCTCATGACTTTGAACTTCCAATCGGCTAAGCAGATCGGTCACCAAGCCGGCTTCCTTGTGAATATTTTTTCGCAGAACCTGGATGCAATCATGAACCTCTGGGTCCGAAAACGACGCAACGCGATGATCGAGCTCGGTTAGCGTGGCCAGGAGCGGCGCGAGCGGAGTGCGCAATTCATGACTGACCATAGCGAGGAGCTTCTCTCTTTCCTCGGAACGCGCTTCGGCGCGCATCAGATCTTTGTTAACGGCAAGCCATTGAGCAAGGGTTGGGATTTCCAAAATTCGCGGAACGAGAGTGCGCAGGATGAGCAAGGTTGCGACCGCAAGCAACGCCGCCACAAGATGAGTCAGGACCAAAGTCCAGATCACAATCGGCCCGTGAAACCACATGTTGATCAGTCCGAGAAATGCAGCCACACCGGTCAAAAAGAGGAAGCCCCCAATGCAAAGAGCGATCCAGCCGAATGGCACATCGGAACGTTTTTTGACAATTCGGAAAAGCGAAAAGGGCATCACGCAAAACGCGACCGAGAGACACAAACTGGAGGCGAGACTCAGCCAGGTGAGGAATTGCGGCGGGGTATAAGCCCGCGATTTTTGCAGGAGAAGCGAAAAGATCTCAGTGCCGTACAACCACAGCCCGACCACCGCGGTGCAAAAGAAGATTAGAAAAACGGCGTAAAAACGGGCAACGCGTTGGAGAGCAGCTACCATGGGTCAATTATCACCTGCCCGTCCCAGAGAGCAGCGCCCGTTCCCTCGGGGCACGATTCTATCACCGACCGATAAATCATCAAAGGTTTAGGCAACCGCCGGGCTCTTTGGTTTGGCGGGTTATGACCGTAGTTGACCTACCTCCGCTGAAGCTTCCTCCTTCGCCAAGGCTTCGGCGTCACAAGCCGGCGTGGCAAGCAGACCAGATTCAACCGATTGACAGACCGCTGAACCTTCCTTACAGAAAACGTCACCTATGGCGTCGCCCTCCTTTATTTCCAGCGGACGGGCCGATCGGAGCTTTCTGATCGGGCTCAGCCTGGTGATCTTTTTCGCGGTCGCGGAAATTTTCATCGCCGGTTTCCATTACATCGGCACGATGCGCCCGGCCAGCGTGACGACGGCCGCGCCGACGCGACAGGTTCCGGGCGCGATTCCGTCCGCCGCGCCCTCGGCACCACCAGTTGCCCTGACGGTTGCTTCTCCATCGCCAGCGCTCGAGCCGGCAACATCGACAATGTCCGTGGCCGATCGTTTGTTGAAACAGGCCAACGCCGCCCGTGAAAACGGCGACACCGTAAACGCGCTCGCCCGCTTGCAAGACGCGGCGCAACGCGATCCGAAAAATGCAGAAGTGCTCGCCGAGATGGCGATGATTTACGAATCGATCCAAAACTTCGATCGCTCCGCGGACACGTGGAAGCGCGTCCAGGAAATCGGCCCGTCAGCCGGACCGCTCTATGAGCTCGCGGACATGAAATTGAAAACCGGCGTGAGCGCTCCTCCAGGATCGACCACTGGTTCGGCGCTTGATGTTGGCAAGCCGGCCACCGTGCTCGACGCCTCGAGTGTTCGCAGCACTTCGGAAGGAATCCCGGCCGGATCGACTCTCGCGATCACCGAGGTGACGGCGTCGGAAACACCCGATCCCTATGCAGAAACAAATCTGATGTTGCGGATCGCGGTGAAGAAGCGCCCGCAAGCGGTGATCGATCACACCAAAGTCAAGATCCAGGTGTTCTTTTATGACACGGTTGGCGACACCGCCATCAAGCTGACCGACGCGGACGTGAGTTACGAATGGCTGACGCCGAACCACGATTGGGCCGCGAGCAACAGCGAAACGCTGGCCGTCACCTACATTCGCCCGAAATCGAAAGCCAAATCGGCGGAGTCGAACCTTGCGGCCATCGTTGCGGCGGTTAATCCGGCCAAGAAAGGCA
>DATEWZ010000060.1:0-3145 GCA_035257485.1 Chthoniobacterales bacterium | reverse complement strand
CGAACGGAATTTGATGGGCGGCGATTGCCTCAACTTCGGTTGCGTGCCAAGCAAGGCGCTCATCTCCTCGGCGCGATTAATTCAGCAGATCCGTGAATCGGAAAAATGGGGGTTAGATCGACAAGAACCGCAGTTTGTCTTTGAAAAGATTTTTGCGCGCATGCGCGAGCGTCGCGCCAAAATTGCGCCGCACGATTCGCAAGAGCGTTTTGAGTCGCTCGGCGTCGATGTTTTCCACGGCGAAGCGCGATTCACGTCGCCGCACGAAATGGAGGTAAATGGCCGAAGGCTTCGTGCAAAAAACTTTGTCATCGCTACCGGCAGCCGCGCGGCAATTCCAAAAATCGAAGGTATCGACACCGTTTCCTATTTCACTAACGAGACAATTTTCGATGAGCTAAAAGAAAAACCTGAAAGCACGATTGTTCTCGGAGGCGGACCGATCGGTTGCGAGCTCGCGCAAACATTCCGCCGCCTTGGCGTGGAAGTTACGATCGCCCAGCGTGGCGATCAGCTTTTGCCAAGAGAAGATCGAGATGTAGCGGAATTTCTTGAGCGTCGCTTGATCAACGAGGGTGTCCGCATCATCAAGAACGCCGATGCGCGTTCAGTGGCAACAAGCGACGCCGGGAAAGTCGCGGTTGAATTCTTAGATCGACAATCGGGCCGGATTGCCGAACGGACTTTTTTTGCGGGCGCGCTCCTTGTCGCCATCGGGCGATCGCCAAATGTTCGGAGCCTGGACCTAAAATCGGCCGGTGTTGACGTCAATGAGAGGGGCGTGTGCGTTAACGACTATTTACAAACATCCAAACGGCACATTTACGCCGCAGGAGACATCATTGGACCATTCCTGTTCACACACATGGCCGATGCGCAGGCACGCGTCGTCGTCCGGAACATTCTTGTTCCATTCCAATTTCTGCGGCAGAAAATGGATTACTCGGTCGTGCCCTGGTGCACTTACACTGATCCAGAGGTCGCGCACGTGGGTCTCGGCGAAAAAGAAGCCAAGCAGAAAAATATCGAATACGACTTGTTTGTTGTCCCTCTGGAAGATCTCGACCGCGCAGTGGTCGAGAGCGAAGAGGCCGGTTTCGCGAAAATTTTGACCGCAAAAGGCTCGGACAAAATCCTGGGCGCGATCATCGTGGCGCCGCACGCAGGCGATCTTTTGCACGAGTTCGTGCTGGCGATGAAAGCCGGGATCGGTCTTGGCACAATTGCATCGACAATTCATGCCTACCCGACATTTGCGGAACTCGCGCGCAAGGCCGGCGACAAGTACAACAAGACTCGGCTGACGCCGCGCGCCAAAAGGATTTTCGCCTGGCTTTATCGGCGTGCACGAAAATGACTGAAGAGCAACATGGCGCGGCAAGGAGCGTGACTGGCCGGCTCATTACGCTAATCGCGATTGTTATCGCGCTGTTTCTCGCCACGAAATTCCTGCCGGTCAGAGACTGGCTGCGAAACTTCAATAACTGGGTCGGTCAAACGGGCGTAGCCGGCATTTTCATTTTCATCGGCGTTTATGCAGCGGCCACGG
Source organism: Chthoniobacterales bacterium (assembly GCA_035257485.1). Lineage (GTDB taxonomy): Bacteria > Verrucomicrobiota > Verrucomicrobiia > Chthoniobacterales > UBA10450 > AV40. The sequence goes on along the minus strand of DATEWZ010000060.1, from coordinate 1,596 downwards.
TCCTGCTCGCGCCTGGGGCAATTCTCACGATCGGTGCGGGATTCGCGTTCGGGTTGTGGAAAGGCTTTCTCGCTGTCTCTGCTGGCGCGACGCTCGGCGCGTCCTTGGCCTTTCTCGTCGCCCGTTTTATCGCGCGGGACAAAGTCGAAGCGATCGCGAAAGGAAATGAAAGGTTTCGTAAGATCGACCATGCCATCGGCAAACAAGGCGCCAAGCTAGTTTTCCTGCTTCGGCTCAGCCCAGTGATTCCATTTAATCTGAGCAATTATTTTTACGGTCTGACCGGCGTGAAGTTTTGGCCCTACGTGCTCGCGAGCTGGATCGGCATGATGCCCGGCACGTTTCTCTACGTTTACATCGGAACCGCTGGGAAAGCTGCTGTCTCCGCAGCGGCAGGCGGCGAAGCCGTGAAACATGGTTGGCAATATTGGACGTTTATAAGCATCGGTCTCGCGGCCACAATTATCGTGACAATCTGGGTAACGAAGATCGCACGCGATGCGTTGAAGGCAGAGACAGAAGTGCAATAGCATCGAGCAATCCTCAAAGTCGACCATTCGACAGGGCTCAGGGCAGGCTCTGCGGACGCCCCATGCAGGCTTTTCAGGAATAGAACGATCTGTTAAACCTTTGCATCAAAATATGATTAAGTCTCAGGGTACTGAAACCATCGTCAGGCAACGATATGCCATTGGCGCCAAACAACGCGCGGATAAACTTTGTTGTCCGGTTGATTATGAACCGGCATATCTCAGCGTCATTCCGCGGGAAGTAATCGAGCGCGATTACGGTTGCGGCGATCCATCGCGTTATCTGCGCGAGGGCGAAACGATTGTCGATCTAGGCAGCGGCACGGGAAAAATCTGCTTCATCGCCGCACAAATTGTCGGCCCAAAGGGGAAAGTGATCGGGGTCGATATGACCGACGAAATGCTCGAGGTCGCACGCCGTAACGCGCCGATTGTCGCCGAACGCATCGGTTACGCCAACGTGGAATTCTGCAAAGGCCGCATCCAGGATCTGGCGCTCGATCTCGAATTGTTAGATCGAGAGCTAAAAAGCGGTCCGATCACAGACGCAGCATCGTTTCTCGCAGCCGACGAGCTTGCTGAAGAATTGCGCGTCAAACGTCCGCTGATCGGGAGCGATTCCATTGACGTCGTAGTCTCAAGCTGTGTGCTCAATCTGGTCGAGCCGAAATCGAAACGGCAACTCTTCGACGAGATGTTCCGCGTGCTGAAAAAAGGCGGGCGCGCAGTTATCTCCGATATTGTCAGCGACGAGGAAGTCCCGGAAGAAATGCAAAACGATCCGGAGCTTTGGAGCGGTTGCATTTCCGGCGCGCTAACCGAAGACGGTTTTCTCGCCGCTTTCGAGAACGCCGGATTTTATGGAATCCGAATCTTGAAGCGCGCTACCCAGCCGTGGCGCACGGTCCAGGGAATCGAATTTCGATCTGTCACGATTGAGGCGTTTAAGGGAAAACAGGGCGAATGTTTCGAGCGCAATCAGGCGGTGATTTATCGCGGGCCGTTCAAAGAAGTGCTCGATGACGACAATCACCGAATGGAGCGCGGCAGGCGTTACGCAGTTTGC
>DATEWZ010000059.1:0-3868 GCA_035257485.1 Chthoniobacterales bacterium | reverse complement strand
CTCTTTCGGTTGGGCGCAATCTTTGTTTCGTTGCCGATGTCGATCTTCGCACAAGCAACGGTGGAGGGTCGCGTCGAATTGCCGAAATCGCACGCAGCTCCGGTGGTCGCAAAACGATACGAAATTGTTACGCGAGGCGATGCTCTTTCGACTGAGCCTCCGCTGGCGGTGGTTTATTTGGAAGGCGCGTTCCCGAAATCGGCACCGCGTTCGATCAAGCAGATCGCGCAAAAGAATCTCACATTCGTTCCGTCGTTACTTCCGGTTCAGGTCGGCACAAAAATAGAGTTTCCGAATCTCGACGACACGTATCACAGCATTTTTTCTTATTCGCCGGCGAAGCGATTTGATCTCGGCCGATATCGTCCGGAAGAACGGCCGATTCCGTCGGAGATTTTTGACAAACCCGGCCTGGTGACATTGCGATGCGACATTCACGAACATATGCGAGGACTCGTTCTCGTGCTCGATACACCGCATTTTGTCGTTTCCGATGCGGACGGGCGATATCGATTGCGCGGATTGCCTCGCGGCAAATTCCTGCTCAAAGCTTGGATCGACAGCCGGACGACACGCGAACAGCCGGTGGAATTGAAAAGCGGCGGAACCGCGCACGTTGATTTTCAATGATCAGCAGTCCAAAGCCGAGCACGCGGGCTTTTCGGAGCAAGCTTTTCGCCGCGATGATGCTGGTCGTGGCTGCGATTACAGCGTTGGGATTTTATCTCGCGCAACGCAATGTCACGGGCAACGCCGAGCGCGCGCTCCGGCAAAATTTTCAAACTGAGCTCGCCGGTTTGGACAAGCTTTTGGAATTGCGTCAGGCGGCGGTGACGGAACGTTGTAAAACACTCGCGCTCAATCCGCGGATTCACGCCGCGCTGGAAGACAACGCGCTCGATCTGCTGTATCCGAGCGCAAAGGATGAATTGCGCGATATGATGGAGAATGAGAGCGCGGCGACCCACCGCGTCGCGGGCACGCTCCACGCAAAATTTTATCGTTTTCTCGACAACCGCGGCGCGGTTCTGCCGCCGCCCAATCCAAGCGACGTTGGTGCGCTGAGCCCGGAAACGGAAACGCAGTTGGCGCTGAACAAGCTGCCGCAAGTCCAGCAGATCGGATACATCGACAACATCGCAGACGAAACGATTGCCGAAGTTACTGCGGTGCCAATTTTCTCCAGCGACACCGGCGAGGTAATTTCCGCGTTAATCCTCGGATTCAAACCGCTGGAGGTTGTTCCTCAAACTTCAAGCACGGGAATGAAGAGCGGCGTTTGGATCAATGGTCGCTTGCATTTGCCGTCCCTGGACAAATCCGAGGAAGAACCTCTTTCGCGCGCGCTCATGAGCGCGCTGGTAAAGCTCAAAGGGCTGGAAAATAATTTTCCGGTCACGGTCAATCGTGCGCCGCACCTGCTATTTTACAAACTGCTCAATCCCGGCTCTGCCTTTCCGCCCGCCTACGAAGTTTCCATTTATCCTCTGGCCGGTTCGCTCGCCCAACTCCATCGGCTCCGATGGCGGATCGGCGGTGCGGGCGGCCTGGTCTTGTTAGGCGGATTCGTTGCCAGCCATTTTATTGCTCTTCGCTTTTCAAAACCGATCGAGCAGCTGGCGTTGGACTCGGAACAAAATCGCGCGCAACGGCGGCGCGCCGAGGCCGCGCTGATTTCCACAAGCGAGAAGTTGGAAAGATCGACAAGGTACTCGGCGGACGCTTCTCATCAGTTGAAAAGTCCGCTGACGGTGCTGCGGGCCGGTTTGGAAGCGCTCCTGACGCGGGAAGATTTCAGCGCCGAGACTTACGAAGAGCTCTCAACACTGCTCCATCACACTCATCGATTGAGCGGAGTGATCGAAGATCTTCTGCTTCTGTCGAGAATGGACGCTGGTCGTCTCCAGATCGACTCCGAACCGGTCAATCTCAGCGAGTTGGTGGAGGAATGGCTGGATGATCTGGCTGCGCTGCCCGATTCGCCCGACGTCAAAATCGAAAAACAGATCCCGCCGGACCTGTTTATCGCCGGGGAAAAGCGATACACTTCGTTGATTGTTCAAAATTTGCTTGAGAACGCACGGAAGTACAATCGAAAAGGCGGGGGCATTCGGGTTAAGGCAAAATTGCAAGACGAACAGGTTCAGCTCCGGATTGGCAACACTGGGCAGCCGATCGCGCGCGCTGCACAGGAACACATTTTTCAGCGATTTCGTCGCGCTTCGGTTGACGGAACTGTCGCCGGCCATGGACTAGGATTGAATCTCGCGCGCGAGCTCGCGCGTTTGCATGGCGGAGATTTGAAACTGGTTCGGTCGGAAAATGATTGGATCGAGTTCGAGCTGCGTTTGCCCGCAGCGCAACCAATTCACTCCAGTTAATGCGATGAAAGCGCTGACCGCGCTCAGTTTTTGTTTGCTGGCTTGCAGCGCGCCCGCATTCGAGCTCGACGATTTCTTCGATCGACTCGATCGCGCGCTCACCGTTACAGCTTTGGATAATAATCTCCGCGCGCGTCTGAGCGGTACACTGGATCTGGAAGTCTATCATTTCGAGCAGCCGGCGCCTGGACTCATCGACAGCAGGATCGACAACCTCTTCAATCCGCGTTTGACGCTGTTTCTCGACGCCCAGTACGGATCTCACATTTACTTTTTTGCTCAGTCGCGACTGGATCGCGGATTTGATCCGAGCGACCACGGTGCTCAGGTCCGGCTGGACGAGTACGCGCTCCGAATCACCCCCTGGGGCGATGGCCGCTTCAATTTCCAGATCGGGAAATTTGCTACTGTCGTGGGCAATTGGGTGCCGCGGCATTTGTCCTGGGAGAATCCATTCGTCAACGCGCCGTTGGTTTATGAAAACATCACCGCCGTTAGCGACAAATCCGCGCCGGCTTCAGCTCTCGATTTCGTCCGACGATTTGAAGCCAGCGGCAAATATGAATTCAACCCGGTCATTTGGGGCCCTAGCTACGCCAGCGGAATTTCGGTCTCGGGACGTCTCGGTCAGTTTGACTACGCCGCCGAAATGAAAAACTCTCCGCTCATGTCCCGACCGGAATCGTGGAGCGTCACCGAAGTCGGTTTCGATAATCCGACATTCAATGCGCGGGTTGGTTTTCGTCCCGATCAAGCATGGAACTTCGGACTGTCGGCCGGCGAAGGCGCATATTTCCGGCGGGAGGCGGAGCAAACGTTACCGCGCGGCCACGACCTCGACGATTACCGCGAGTTTGTTCTCGGACAGGACGTCAGCTTCGCGCTGCATCACCTTCAGCTGTGGGCCGAATTCTACGAAGCGCGTTTCGAAGTTCCGCGAGTGGGCGACGCCGACACGTTCGCTTATTATCTAGAAGCGAAATACAAATTCACTCCCCAATGGTTCGCGGCGCTTCGTTGGAACCAGCAATTTTTCAACAAGATCGACGATGGTATTGGCGGCAGAATTCGATGGAGCCAAAATCTGGCGAAGATCGACATCGCGGCTGGTTATCGTTTTACATCACACACCCAATTGAAGCTGCAATACAGTCTTCAGCACGAAACGACCGGCCCAGAAGACGCTAACCACATTTTTGCGGCGCAATTCACCGTTCGCTTCTAGAAACCATGCACATTCTCGTTGTGGAAGACGATGTCCCGTTGACGCGGCAAGTCACGGCCGCACTCCTGCCATTAGGGCACCATCCTGTCGTAATTCACGATGGCGAAGCTGCGTTGCACGCCGCCGCCGAGTCTCCGTTCGATTTGATTGTCATCGATATTGGTTTGCCGCGAATGGACGGTTTCGAATTGCTGCGACGGCTGCGTTCACTTCATGTGAAGAGTCGCGTCCTGATGCTTACGGCTCGGGGTGAAATCAAGGA
>DATEWZ010000058.1:0-3052 GCA_035257485.1 Chthoniobacterales bacterium | reverse complement strand
AGTCACACTCCACCAAGCCAACTTCCGCGACGCCGACAAGATTCTCGACGCGCTCGGCGTTCAAAAAATCGGCGGCGCGATTTTGGATCTCGGTGTTTCGTCCCGCCAACTCGAAAACGCCTGGCGCGGTTTCAGCATCGTGCGGAACGGCCCGCTCGACATGCGGATGGATCCAAGATCGACAATCAACGCCGCCTACATTGTAAACAATTACAGCGAAGAGGAACTCACCCGCATATTTCGCGATCTCGGCGAGGAGCCTGCCGCCCGTCGGATCGCCACTTTAATTGTGAAGATGCGCAAAGACGCGCCCTTCACCGAAACCCTCCAGCTCGCGCGCGCGATTGAGAAAGTGGCCGGCCGGCATGGGCGGCGTCATCCCGCGACGCAAGCGTTTCAAGCGCTGCGGATGGAAGTGAACGATGAGCTTGGCGCACTCGAGCAAGGCCTGAAGGCTTTGACCGCACGACTCGAAATCGGCGCGCGCATCGCCGTCATCACCTTCCATTCGCTCGAGGATCGGATCGTGAAGCATTTTATTCGCGATCACAGCCGCGAGTGGATCGATCGCCCGGAATGGCCGGAGCCGAAGCGGAATCCGGAACTCGATCTTCGCCCCATCACCGACAAGCCAATCGAGCCAAGTGAAAACGAACGTCGCGTTAATCCAAGATCGAGAAGCGCGAAATTGCGGGTTGCTGAGAAAATCGCATGAGCCGGTCGCGACGAAATTGGAATAAAGTGAACGCTGCGTCGCTGGCGCGCTGGATCGTGCTCACGGGATTCCTCGCCCTCACCGGATTGTGCTACGTCTACCTGACCCTCCAGCTCTATCACCTCGGCGATCGCAAGAAAGCGCTCGAGACCGAAGTCTCGAACCTGAAAATGCAGAATGAAGTGGCGAGCGCGCAAATCGCCGCCCTCACTTCACGGTCCGCATTGCAGCGCCGTTTGAAGGAAGGTTATCTCAAGATGATCCCGATCGCCGAGCGCGACATCGTTCGGCTAACGCTGCCGGCACGGAATCCGGACGACCAAATTCAACCAGTTTCCAATCAGCGGGTGGTCAGATGAGATGGAACAGCCGAACAAGATGCGCAATCGTCTGCCTCGGCTTCGTTCTGCTCTTCAGTTTGTTTTCGTTTCGCTTGATCTATCTCCAAATGATCAAGCACGATCAGTACGCCGGTCTCGCAGCTGAGAAGCACGTCATCAAGCAGCCGATCTTCGCCGAGCGCGGGACAATTCTCGACGCCAACAACGAGGTTCTTGCCCACAACGTTCCCGTTGAAACGGTCGTCGCCGATGCCAGCCGGCTCAATGACGTCGATGCGACTGTCGATCTTGTCAGCAACGAGCTGAAGCTGCCACGCGGCGAAGTTTCGGAAAAATTGCACACCGACCGGCGTTACATCGTTTTGAAGCGAGAAGTCGCGAAAGCAAACGCCGATTCGCTTCGCCAAAAGCTGCGCGCGAAAAACCTGCGCGGCATTTATTTCGAGCAAGACGCAACGCGCATTTATCCGAACGGCACGATGCTTTGCCACGTGATCGGATTCACCGATTTCGATCACAAAGGCATTCAGGGCGTGGAAGGTTCGCTCGACCAATATCTTCACGGTCAGGACGGCTATCGCTATATCGAGCACAATCGCGCCGGCCAGGAAATCGTGCTCTACCGCGGCCAGGAACGCGCGCCGCGCAACGGTTACCAAGTCCATCTGACGGTCGATCTTAACTTGCAGAACATCGTCGAGAACGAAATCGACGCCGCGATGCGCGAGTATTCGCCGAAAAAAGCGACTATCATTTTGATGCGGCCGCAGACCGGCGAGATCCTCGCGATGGCGAATCGGCCCGCGTTCGATCTAAACCAACGCTCCGAGGCGAAGCCGGAACAAATGAAGAACCGCGCGATCTGCGACATGATGGAACCGGGCTCGACCTTTAAAATCGTCGCCGCCGCAGCCGCGCTCAACGAGCACAAGTTTGGCCTCGATTCCTACATCTTCTGCGAAAACGGTATTTGGAACTACGGCGGCACCCCTCTCCACGATCACACCGCGTTCAGCGACCTCAGCGTCAAAGATATTCTCGTGAAGTCGAGCAACATCGGCGCGGCAAAAATGGGCGTCACACTCGGCGACCAAAAATTCTACGAATACATTCGCCGTTTCGGTTTTGGCGATCGCACTGGCGTCGAACTTCCCGGCGAAATTCCCGGTCTGATTCGAGCACCATCGTCCTGGAGCAAAATCTCCATCACGCGAATTCCGATGGGCCACGAAATCGGCGTCACGCCATTACAAATGACAGCCGCGATGTGTGCGATCGCGAACGGCGGAAAATTAATGACTCCTCGCATCGTGAAATCGATCACGACGGCTGATGGCAAAACGGTCAGCACGCTGAAGCCCATCGCGCTTCGCCAAGTCATCACGCCTCAAACCGCGAATCAGATCGGCACTGCGCTCCGCGGCGTCGTGAGCGATCGCGGAACCGCCGCGGCCGCGGCCGTTCCCGGCTTCACCATCGCGGGCAAAACCGGCACCGCGCAAAAAGTTGGGCCGCACGGCGGGTACGAGAAAGGGAAAGAGGTCGTTTCGTTCTGCGGCTATCTGCCCGCGGAGAATCCGCAATTTGTCGGCCTTGTTGTCTTGGATGACGCCCAGACAAAACGCGAACAAAACTACGGCGGCACCGTCGCCGGTCCGATTTTTTCACGCATCGCCGAAAAGGCGGCGCGTTATCTCGATCTTGAGCCGCATGAGGAGATTCGCAAAGCCATCCCCGTGGAGCGAGTTGCCTTAACCAATTCTTCGCGCCATTGACTCCTTGGCCTAAAAATGGCGGACCCTCATGCAGCTCAAAACCCTTCTCGCTTCGATTCCCGTTCGCGAAATCATCGGGCCAGCTGATCGCGCGGTGGAAGGCATCGCGTATGACTCGCGCCGCGTCGAAAGGAATGGGCTATTCGTGGCACTGCGCGGCGAAAAAAGCGATGGTCACGACTTCATCGATCAGGCCATCGAAAAAGGCGCCACGGTGATCG
>DATEWZ010000057.1:0-6528 GCA_035257485.1 Chthoniobacterales bacterium | reverse complement strand
GCACGGCTTTGACGATCAGGGCCGCCAATACGATAAGGTCGGCAATTTGACCGATTGGTGGACGAAAGAATCCGCCGATGCTTACGAAACGCGACGCAAAGCGGTGGTCGATCAATACAATGAGTACGAAGCGTTACCGGGACTCCATGTAAACGGCGAGCTGACCCAGGGCGAGAACATCGCGGACATCGGCGGCGTGAAGCTCGCTTATGCTGCGTTGCAAAAAGCGCTCGATAAACATCCCGAGCAACGGAATCAAAAGATCGATGGGTTCACACCGGAACAGCGCTTCTTTCTCGCGTTCGCGGGAATCTGGCGGCAGAAGATCCGCGAAGAAGAGCAAAAGCTGCGGATCAATGTCGATCCGCATTCACCGGGACATTTTCGCGTGAACGGCCCGTTGTCTGACCTGCCGGAATTTCAAAAGGCGTTCGACATTCCTGACGGCTCAGCGATGGTCCGCCCCGCCGACAAACGCGCCGATATTTGGTAGTAGCACTATTCGCGTTTCACTTTGCCGCCCCAGGAAATGATTTTGGCCTTGGTGCCGGCGGCCTCGGCTTCCTTGATGTTGCCGGCGCGATTGTAAAACAAAGAGAGGCTCGTCCAACCGATTTGGTCGTTTGGTTTTAGTTCGACGGCTTTCTTGCCGGCTTCGATCGCTTCGTTGAAACGGCCGAGTTTCATTAACGCCATTCCAAGCGCGTGCCACCCGTCAAAGAAGTTCGGATCGAGGTCGACGCAGCGCTGATATTTCGTAACCGCGGTCTCGAGATCGCCGATGGCGAGGTCGCCATTGGCATCGTCAAAGATTTCGTCGCGGTTTTCAGCCATCCGCGTTTTGAATCCTAACCTTTGGCGCGTTCCATGCCGGCCTCGCGCTGACGATCGCGCAACCATTCCAAAAAGGTGTATTCGCGCGCGCTCTTGAGATAATTTCCCTCGAGCTTCGCCTTTGTCTCTTGATATTTGGCCGGATCGGGCGCCTCGCGTTTGTCCATCAGAACAATGAAGCCGCCGTCGATCCAGGGAACAAAATCGCTGACCTCGCCGGGCTGAAGTTGGTTCGCGGTGTTCTTGATCATCATCATGTCCATCGACTCTTTCGGTTTGCCGGGCGTGGCTTTTTGGTCCTCCTCGTCTTCGGCCAAAGTAAATGGCGGAATTTTTTCCACCTTCAGGCCGCCGGCCTGCTCGAGGGTGAATTGTAACGGCTGCTTCGCTTGCAAACCGTTGCGCAAGATTTCGGCGCCTTTCCGCCCCTTGGCCGCGGCCATTTCTCGTGAACGTTCGCTTTTGACTTGATCGACAATTTTCTGCTTCGCCTCATCCAGCGTGAGCGGGCGCGAGTCCACAATTCCGGTGAGATGCGCAATCGCGAAGCCATCCGAAAGCTGGATCGGATCGCTGGTTGGTTCTTCCTTGGTCAACTTGAACGCAATCTGGCTGAGTTGCGGATTGTCTTTCACCTTCGGGTCCGGTGCGGACATGGGAAATTCGCCGGTGGAATCGACCGGCAGCTGAAACTTCGCCGCGACCTGGCGGAAATCGGCGCCTTTTTCGAGCAACGCCTGCGAAACGTCGTTTGCCCGGTCGGCCAACTTCTGGAGCGCGTCGATCCGCTCCTTGTCTTTCAATTTTTTCTGATCCTCGCTCAATCCCAGCTTAACGAACTCAATTTTCCGTTTCTCTTCTGTCTTAAGCTCGGACTTGTGCCCTTCGTAATATTTCTTGATCTCGTCGTCGCTGATCTTGATCTCCTTCTCAAAATCCAAGCCGTGCAGGCGGACGACGCTGACAAAATTTTTCCCGTAAAGCCGCTCGTAGTTCGATTTGCTCTCGTTCTCCGGAAGGTTGACTCCCGACACAACCATTTCTTTGATCCGTTTCAGGCAAAACTCATCGCGCGCGAGCTGTTCCAGCTGCTCGTTCGTAAAACCGAATGATGGCAGGACGTTCTGCTCGACTTGATCGTATTTCGCGGCATCGAACCCGTTCGGGCCTTGGAAGGCAGGAAAATTTCGAACCGCGCTCACGATCTCTTCACGGGTGGGCGAGATTCCGAGCCGTTCCGCTTCGTGTCGCAACACAATCAAATTAATAATGAACGGGACCGCTTTTTGGTCGTCATTGCCCTGGCCAGGCGCAAGACCGTGCAGCTCGGTCATTCCAAGCACGCGCGACAATTGAAACAAACGCGCGTCCCAACGCGCTTCCGACATGGTCACTTTGCGGCCGTACATTTTTACGAATTCGTCCGAGCGAATCAGGCTGGTGTCGCTTTTGACGAAATAAAGACAGAACGGCAGGGCCAGGATCGCGATGACGATCATGAGCCAGTTACGGTGCTTACGAAGAATTTTGATCATGGGATTGGGTGGGCGGGCAATTTACGAATCCGCGCGGCCGAGCCAAGTGGTTTCTATCGTCTCGCTTTTATTAACACTGCGCTTCAGCGCGGTGTGCGCCTTAAGAGAGAACCACCTAAACCGTTTAAACGGTTTTACTTCCGGCTTTTCGCCCAGTTCACCGGTCTGAAGGCCGGTGTTAATGAACGGATGCGGTTAGATTTCGGCGGCGGTTTTCAGAATCAGCTCCCACGCATCGCGCAAATGCTGCTCCGTGGTGAGAACATTGCCAAGGCCGATCCGCATCACGGTGCGGCCGCGCAACTTCGTCTGATTTAGATATGCACGCCCCGAGGCATTAATTCGTTCGACGATCTCGGAATTCGCGCTGTCGATCTTCGATTCGTCGCCGGCGATGAATCGAAAACAAATCACCGGCAGGACAATCGGCGCCGCCAGCTCGAATCGTTTGTCGGCCTTAATCCAATTGACGAGCAAATTCGTCAGGCGGATTTGCTCGCGCAATCGAGCTGCCATTCCAGCGCGACCAAGCGAACGCCAGATCACCCATGCTTTGAGCGCGCGAAAACGACGCCCGAGCTGGATCCCGTAATCCATGTAATTCTTTTCGGCTTCAATGGTGTCGCCGCGCAAATATTCCGGGACCAGCGTGAAGACGCGGCGCAATCGTTCGAGATCGCGCACATAAAGAATGCTGAAATCGAGCGGCACGAAAAGCGTCTTGTGCGGATTGATCACGATCGAATCAGCGTCGTCCCAGCCTCTGGTTAGCCAATGGAATTCCGGAAGAATCGCGAACCCGCCGCCGTAGGCTCCATCGACGTGCATCCAAATTTTGTGTTCGCGGCAAACTTTTGCAATCTCCGGGACAGGATCGACACTCGCGGTGGATGTTGTCCCAACAGTGGCGATGGCCGCGAGTGGTTTGAATTTTTGCGCGATATCGTGCTCGATCATTGCCCGCAAGGCGGCCACATCCATTCGAAACTCGGCGTCGGTCGGGACGCGTTGCACATTTTCTTCGCCCAGACCGAGCGCGATCGCCGCTTTCTCGACCGAGCTGTGCGCCTGATCGGAAGTATAAATGCGAAAGCGCGGAAGATGCCTCCCGCTCAATCCAAGTTTTCGGGTCGAAGGCGCAGCTTCTTCGCGCGCGACGGCGAGCGCGTGCATAATGCCGACCGAAGCGGTGTCGTAAACCACGCCACCGAATTGTTCCGGCAATTTCATCCACTGCCGCAACCAATCGACCACTAACGTTTCCAATTCCGTGGCCGCCGGTGAGGTGCGCCAGGTCATCGCGTTGACGTTCAACGGCACAGTTGCGATTTCGCCGAGAATTCCCGGCCCGGTTTGGGTCCAACCGAAGTAGCCGAGAAACCTTGGATGACTCCAATGCACCATTCCCGGCACGATCAGCCGGTCGATGTCGCCAAGAATTTTTTCAAATGGTTCGCCTTCTTCGGGCGGTTGCGCCGGCAGCGCGGCGCGAATTGCGCCCGGCTTTTCATTCGGCGCGACGCGGATTTTTCCAAGCCCTTCGCGAAAATCTGCAACCCAGTCCGCGAGCTCATGCAATTGTTTCCGGAAAATTTCCGGCGGCGTGTCTCCGACAGGAGGTCGATCTTCCATCAAAATGCGAACCCGAAACTAAAATGAAACGCGCCGACATCTTCGCCGGGCTGTTGGTCAGGATTCCAGCCGTAATCGCCAAGACCCTGCAAAAGCGGGCGGTGAAAAATTAAAAAGAGCCCGCCCACAATCCCGAGCGTGATCAAGACGCGGCGACGCCATTTTCCCCGGTGGAAATTCAGATTTCCGCCCACAACGGATTAACCCCTCTACCGGAGGAGGAGAAAGCGCAAATCGGGCCGGACTTGCGAGAACCGCGGGACGGTCGAGCTGCGAAATATATTAGGGGATGAAGAGGGAACCGACCGCTGCGTTCGCGATCAAGGCCAGGTCCGCATTTCGAGATCTGGTGTTCGACGGCGAAGTCCCGTGGCTTGGAGACAAGGCGGCTTGGAATGAAAAATCCTGCGGCTTTGGCGTGTTCGACGCGATGGCAACAAAGGAAGCGACCCGCGAATTGTCCTACCAACTTTTCGATTTTGCCCATTCCGCGAAGAAGAAAGCCGAACCGTTCTCGAGTTTTGTTGCGGTTTTTCACCGGCCACTGCAACTCACCCAGCGCGAGTTCGAAGCCTGTCTTTGGTTGCAACTTTGGCAGTTGCACCGGTTCGATCCGTCGGAGTGGGACGCTACCGCGAGCGCCGATCCGGCCGAACCGCATTTTTCGTTCAGGTTCGGCGGACAACGTTTCTATGTGATCGGAATGCATGCCTACAGCTCCCACGCTGCCCACCGTTTCCGTTGGCCAACGCTCGTTTTCAATCCGCACTGACCATTTCAGCGAACGCATGTCGGGTCGATTGCGCATGTGGCCGAAATGTCGAACCACTCGAAGCCGATCGCTTCCGAAATTCTCTGAGGCATCGCGCTTGCAGCTGAACGCCCCGCGCGTCAGGCTTGTCCGAGCAACGACGATGAATCCGGACAAGCTCTTCGATTATCTCGATGGAAAATTGCCGGCCGAGGAACGCGCGGCATTGGAGGAACGTTTCATGTCCGAGCCGGAGCTGCGCAACGAGCTTGCGGTCGCGCGGAAGATCCACGCGCAAATGGGCGTCGGTGATTCGCGCGAAGTCATCGGAACCGCTGACGCAACAGCGACCTCCGTCCGCGGAGCCATCCTTGCCCAACGAATCATGATTGTTTTCTCAATTCTGGTCGTCGCGAACGTCGCCTTCGGCATTTACGCGATCTTCTTCATGAAAAACAAGGAGCGCGCGCAAACGAGCGTCGAAAAAAACCGGACCGAGCTCGCGCAGAGTTTGGCGCGAAGCGCGGCGGTTGCGCTGCCCACGCCGAGTCTCGATATCGACGAAATCAAATTCGTCGCGGCCGTTCCCGAACAGGGCAACCTGGCGAACACGATCATTGCCGCAGCCGCAGAGGCTGGCGGTTCGGGAACGAAGGGTTTGGCCGATCAAACCGGCGTTTTGCTTTTCGCCGAAATTCCAAGCGCGCGGGTGAATGAATTTCATGAATCGATGAAGAAGCTCGGCGGGACGCTGCCGGCCGCTGGGCCGAAACCGGGCGCGAGCGGGAAAAGTATTCTTCAGATTCGGATCGTCAGTCCCCAATGATCGGCGTCACGTTCGCGCTTCCGTCGGAAAGTTCCGATTTCGTCCGGCAACTTCGACAGATTGAAAATGTCGATGGTTTGCTCTTCGGACAAATCGGCGAGCGTGACGTCGCCGTCGTCCACACCGGAGTCGGCGCCGGCAATTGCAACGAGCGACTCGAGATTCTGCTCCACAAGGCGAAACCACAGTTTGTAATCACCTCCGGATTCGCCGGCGCAGTTGTTGACCAGTTGCGTGTCGGCGACCTTATCCTGGCGGAAAATTTCTCCGAGCCGAACCTGCTCGGTTTGGCGAAAGAGATTCTGCGCCATCAAAACGCGCGTCCGGTAAAACTTTTCACCTCGACGTCGATTATCGATTCAATTGAGGAGCGAAACGAAATCGCGCGTGCGGCCGACGCCGCGGCCATCGATATGGAAACGGGCGCTATTGTCGCTGTTTGCAGCGCGCATGGCATGCCGCTGCTCTCGTTGCGCGCGATCAGTGATTCGCCCAGCGAACCATTTCCCGCGCCGATGTCGATCTTGTTCGACCTCGAACGCCAGCGCACGAACTACTCCAGACTGTTCGCGTATCTATTAAGACATCCCACGACGATTTCGCGTCTCCTGCGGTTCTCTGGCGAGATTGCCCGGGCGCGAACAGCGCTGACCGATGCGATCGTTACGCTGGTGAAGAAAACCTAGGTTCCGGTCGACGGCTCGATGTGAACGAGCACGTCCGCGATCCGTGGATCACTTTTTTGAATCGCGCGTTTTACTTCGTGCGCAATGTGATGGCCTTCACGCACTGAAATCTTTCCGTCCACTTCCACATGAAGATCGACGTAAAAGCTCAGTCCCATTTTGCGAACAAAGCTCTTGTCGATTCGGACAACGCCCGTGACCGCGGCGGCGGATTCGCGAACGCGATCGACAATGTCTCCGCGCGGGGCGGTGTCGAGGATTTCG
>DATEWZ010000056.1:0-4540 GCA_035257485.1 Chthoniobacterales bacterium | reverse complement strand
GGAATTTCCGAACCTCGGTTACAAAATTCGTCCGAAGGAAGGTTATTTCCCGGTCTCGCCGATGGATTCGTTGCAGGACATTCGCAACGAAATGTGTTTGGAAATGGAGAAAGCTGGGATCGCGATCGAACGTCAGCACCACGAAGTGGCCACCGCCGGCCAGGCCGAGATCGACATCCGTTTCGCGCCGCTCAAGCGGATGGGCGACAGCCTTCAATATTACAAATACATCATTCGCAACGTCGCCAAGCGTCACAACAAAACTGTGACCTTCATGCCGAAGCCGCTCTTCGCCGACAACGGCTCAGGCATGCACACCCACATGTCGCTTTGGAACGGCGACAAGCCGCTCTTTGCCGGCAACGGTTACGCGGGTCTCAGCGATATGGCGCTCTTTTTCATCGGTGGAATCTTGAAACACGCGCCCGCGCTCACCTGCGTCACGAATCCGACCACGAACAGCTACAAGCGACTCGTGCCCGGATTTGAAGCACCGGTCAATCTCGCTTACTCCGCGCGCAATCGTTCCGCCGCGATCCGGATTCCAACCTATTCGCCGAGTCCGAAAGCGAAACGGATCGAGTTCCGCACGCCCGATCCGGCGGCGAATCCGTATCTCGCGTTCAGCGCGCTCTTGCTTGCGGGGCTAGATGGAATTCAGAACCGCATCGATCCTGGCGATCCGCTGGACAAAAATCTTTACGATCTGCCGCCGGAAGAGCTCGCGCAGATCGCGAGCGTGCCCGATTCACTCCGCGGCGCGATCGAAGCGCTCCAGGCTGATCACCAATTCCTGCTCCGCGGCGACGTCTTCAACGCCGACTTCATCGCCAACTGGATCGACATGAAACAAAAAGAATACGACGCGCTCCGGCTCCGGCCGCATCCGTACGAGTTCTCGATGTACTACGACGTGTAACTCGTCGTCTTTTCTACCACGAAACACACGAAGTTCAGATTATTTCGGTTTGTGTTCGTGACCTCCGTGATCTCTGCGGTTTGATTCCTGTCGATATTTTCCTGCTTTCCTGGGTTCCTGATTCGTTTTCGACGGCGCAATTTTCCGCTAAAAAATCGCAATTAACCGGCAGCAGCCGATTCGCAGCCATGTTAATTTTGTAGTGTGAACGGGACCGTTTTGCGCCCGGCGGAAAAACCGTGGCGAATTTTTCTGGGCGCCGGAATTGCCATCGCCTCGCTCGCAGTGATCGCGATTTTGGTCTGGCAGGGAATTTTTGCGGGCGGCGCGCCTGATCCGACGCAGCCGAACACCAGCAAAACCGTCGCCGCGCTCGACATCGGCGTCCTCGTTTTTCGCGAAGGACTCGAATGCATTTTGGTTTTGGCGGCGATCACCGCGAGCATGACCGGTCCGAAAAGCGCACACCGCAAACCGGTCGCGATGGGCGCGGGCTTCGCGTTCATCGCAACCTTGATCACCTGGGTCATTGCAGTGCGCATTGTTGATTCGTTGAGCGACAACATGCGCGCCCTCGATCTCCAAGCCGCGACCGGATTGCTTGCTGTCGTAGTGCTGTTGATCATCATGAACTGGTTCTTCCACAAAATTTATTGGGGCGGTTGGATCCGGCATCATAATCGCCGCCGGAAACATTTATTGGAGAACGGACACGGCAGCGAAACCGCGAAACGATCGTTGCTCTGGGGATTGATCCTGCTCGGATTCACCTCGCTTTATCGCGAGGGCTTTGAAGTCGTTTTGTTTTTGCAAACGTATCATCTGCGATTCGGCGGCGGCGTTGTCTTGCAAGGCGCGCTTCTCGGAATCGCGCTCTCGGCCATCGTCGCGGTGCTGACGTTCGTCCTTCAGCAAAAATTGCCGTATCGCAAAATGTTGATCACCACCGGCGTTTTGCTCGGCGTCGTTTTGCTGGTGATGGTCGGCGAACAAGTGCAAGAGATGCAGCTCGCGCATTGGATTTCGACCACGCCAATTCCGTCGCTCGCTCCGGTGATTCCGAAATGGGCCGGGCTCTGGTTCTCGGTTTATCCAACGTACGAAACACTGATCGCGCAAGGCATCGCGGCCGTCTTGGTTGTCGGCTCCTATTACGCCGCGCGCAAACTCGGCGGCGGCGTCATGCCTATGAGCGCAGAGCCGGAACGAGAAGCAAAGGCCGAAGCGGAGATCGCGCTTCCGCGCCGACAATTGCAGGCCGTGCGTTAACTCGCGCGGCTGTTTCGATTCGAATGAGCAAACGCACGTTGTCGGTCCTGCTACCTCTAATCTTGCCGGCGATGTGCGCGTTCGGCGGGGTTCGTCATTTCGATTTTCTTTACGAAGCGCCAACTGCGGCGCCGGGCAGCGTTGAGATGGAAAACTGGATCACGTGGAAACACGGCAGTGATCCTCGATTCGATCAGGTCGATTTTCGCCACGAATTCGAATTCGGTGTGACCGATCGACTTCAACTTTCGGTCTACGTGACGGATTGGAATTACCATTCGCCGGACCAAGAGGGATTCACTTTGTCCGACGCTGCGCTGGAGGCGATTTACAATTTGAGCAATCCGGTGATCGATCCGGTGGGACTGTCTATTTACCAGGAAGTGCGCGCGGGCGATCGGCTGGTTGAATGGGAATCCAAGCTGATCGCGCAGAAAAATTACGGCCGCTGGATTTTCGCTTACAACGCAACGCTCGAAGCGGTTTGGGAAGGCGACGATCTAGACGAACGCGAAAGCGAATTCACGCAAGCACTCGGCGCGAGTTATGAAATCTCGCCGCGGCTTTCGGTCGGAGTCGAACTTCTCCACGAGTTCGTTTTTCCAGATTGGAAGGACTACGAGACCATTCGAAACGTCTTCGTCGGTCCCAATGTTTCGTATCGGCGCGGCAATTGGTTCGTGACTACGGCCGTTCTCGCACAGGCGACGGACACGTCGGGCGAAGCGGATTTTCAGTGGCGGACCATTTTCGGAGTTGGCTTCTAAAAATGAAGAAGCTTCTCCTCACGTGTTTAGTTTTTGCCGGCTGCGAAACGGCAAACTATGCGCCGATCGTTACAATGCCGCGGAAAACGGATGCTACCAAACTTCAACGCGGCCGACAGTTGTTCGTTCATCGCTGCATTGAATGCCACACCCTGCCGCCGATCTGGAAGTATTCGAACGAAGACTGGCCAAAGATCGTGAACGACATGTCGCATCGCGCCAGTTTGAAGGCGGCAGACCGCGAGGCGGTGATCGCCTACATTCTCGCAGCGCGGAATATGTAGCCACGGCGCTCTGTCGCCGTGTTCCTGGGGCTCCTCGACACAGCGAGGCGGCTACAGGATTCGAGTTGAATCGCGCGTTAAGCTTTCCAACTTAGGCGGATGCAAACTCGTTTTCTCCGCTCTTTTTTGGCTTTGATCGTTTCGTTGTCGATCTTGCAGTTGGCAAACGGCGTCGAACCGAGTCCGCCAACCAAATCAAAATCCGGGGGCGGACAGATACCGGCGCCCAAACTTTCGCCGACCGCAACGCCGAAGCCGCTGCCGCCGGGCGCGATCGATCAGAAGTTATTCGGCGAAATGAAATGGCGTCAGGTCGGGCCGTTTCGGGGCGGACGCGCACTGGCGATCGAAGGCGTGCCGGGTGAACCGGACACCTGGTATTTCGGCGGAGTCGCGGGCGGAGTTTGGAAAACAACCGACGCCGGGCAGAATTGGACGCCTTTGTTCGACAAGGAAGATATTTCGTCGATCGGAGCGCTCGCAGTCGCTCCCTCGGATCACAACGTGATCTATGTCGGGACCGGTGAAGCGGCAATTCGTGGCAACACAACTTATGGCCTCGGCGTTTACAAATCGATCGACGCCGGCAAGTCCTGGAAAAACGTTGGACTCAAAGATACGCACAACATCGGCGCGGTGATTGTCGATCCTCGGAATGAAAACGTTGCGATCGTCGCGGCGCTCGGTCATGCGTTCGGACCAAATAAGGAGCGCGGAATTTTTCGCACGGCTGATGGCGGCAAGACGTGGACGAACGTTTTGTTCAAAGACGAAAACACCGGCGGAATCGAGGTCGTTTTCGATCCGCACAATCCAAACATCGTGTTCGCGGCGATGTGGCAGGCGAAACGGCAGCCTTGGTTTTTCTCGAGCGGCGGCGGCGGCAGCGGCTTGTACCGCTCCGATGACAACGGTGTGACTTGGAAGCGATTGGAAGGCAACGGACTTCCCGAAGGAATTCTCGGCCGCATCGGCATTTCTGTTTCCGGCGCGGACTCGAACCGCATTTACGCGATCATCGAGGCAAAAGAAGGCGGCATTTATCGATCGGAGGACGCAGGCAATAAATGGACACGAATTAACGAAGACGGGCGCTTCCGCCAGCGCGCGTGGTACTTTTCGAAAATTTATGCCGATCCGAAATCGGCGGACACGGTTTATGTTTTAAACACCGGCGCGTTCAAATCAGTGGATGGCGGCAAGACGTTCAACCTGCTGCCCGCGCGCCATGGCGATCATCACGGCCTTTGGATTGATCCGCAAAATCCGAATCGGATCGGTAACGCAAATGACGGCGGCGC
>DATEWZ010000055.1:0-9784 GCA_035257485.1 Chthoniobacterales bacterium | reverse complement strand
CGTTTCAGAATCTTGTCGAGAGCAGTCTGCGGGTTCGGCGGTCCGGCCATAGCGTTGAGCGCGCGGGCGTGTGCTTTTTCTTCCAACGCGCTGGTGCGCAAAAATTCTCGGACGTCCTCCTCCTTGGCCAAGGCACGATCGCGTTGCGCGCTGAATTCTTTCTCGTGTTTTTCTTCAGCCGCTTCCATTCGGCGAATGGCAATATCGGTCCCGAGCGAACGATTGAATCTCCGTTTGAAACGCGTCCAGAAGGTGTCGGGCAATTTCGGAATCGGCTCGCCCATGTCGCGCAACTTCTGCTCCCATCGCGCCGCGTGACGTTCTTCCGCTTCCGCCATGCGAATCAAAATGCCTTTTCGTTTTTCGTCCTTCTCGCGTTCGGCCAGCTCGCGATAAACCTGCGCCGTCTCGACTTCGGCGCACCAGTTACGCTTCACCACATCGACAGTCTCCTGTTTGTCGGGCTCGGTGCTCATCTCGCGCATTCGGTCTCGATCGCGGCAGTAATCGGCGGCAGTGGTTTACTTTTCAATTGTTGAATCGTGATGATGAGCGCGACCGAACCGATAATCAACGCCGCAGCCACGAGCGTCCTCAGCGTCACCGTTTCATGCGCGAAAAGCGCACCGAGCAAGACCGCGACAATTGGATTCACGTAAGCGTAAGTCGCCACTTTGGCCGGATCGCAATGACGCAGAAGCCAAAAGTACGACGTGTAACCGATGATCGCGCCGATGAGCACGAGATAAGCGAACGCGCCGAATGAAAGCGGGGTGATGTTGCCGGGATGAAAGTTTTTCCATTCGCCGGCGAACGATCCAACCAAAAGCATGAGCGCGCCGCCGCAAAACATTTGTTGAGCGGCGCCGAAGAATGGCGCGGTCGTGTGTTTCGACGCGCGCGAGTAAAGCGAACCGGCCGACCAGATGAACGACGAGAAAAGCAAGATCGTTATCCCGATGGCCGGATGATGGTTGCCTTCGCTCGAAAAGCGCAGCGCGGGTCCGAGCAAAACGGCGACGCCGACAAATCCGCCGGCGAGCCCGAGCCAAACGATTCCATGCGGCCGCGAAGTCATTCCGAAAAACCAGGCGAGCAAAGTGATGTAGATCGGGACGGTCGCGACAATCAAACTCGCCAAACCCGATTCGATAAATTTTTCCGAAAGGGTCACGCCGCCGTTGCCGCCGAGCAGCAAACACGCGCCAACGATTAGCGCGGTCCGCCATTCCGCCCATGTCGATCTTAGCGGGCCCTGCGTGCGCGCGATCGCGAACATAATCAACCCCGCGAGAAAAAATCGCGAGCCGGCCATCAGGAATGGCGGGATCGATTGGATCGCGAAAAGAATTCCGAGATAGGTCGAGCCCCAGATGAGATAAAGCGCGGCGAAATTCGCGATGACGAGGATTCTTCGCGGCGCTGCCATGCTCGACCATGGGTGATCCGAGTAAGGAAGCAACCGTGTGCTTCAAGCCCCTTCACGATGGCGTTGGTTTCTCGGCAAAACGCTTCTCTCGCTCAAACGCTCGAAGACGAATCGACTCGCTATCGTGAGCACGTGGCCCATCGGGAATTGCCCAGACGGGAGTAATTCATAACTCGACGATTTGCGCGGAATGAATGTCGCCGCTGGCGCGAATTTCCCGGAGCAACTTTTCGTCCGGCGCGTTGTCGAGATTCAAAACGGTGAGCGCGGTGCCGCCGGCCTGATTTCGACTCAACGACATCGTCGCGATGTTCACATTATGTTCGCCGAGCAACGTTCCAATGCGGCCGACGATTCCCGGCCGGTCGGTATTTTCGAGAACGAGAATGACGCCGGTCGGCCGCGCTTCCACTGGGCGACTGTTCACGCTCACAATCCGCGGCGTCACACCAAAAAACGCGCCGCCAACCGAAACAGTTTTGCCTTCCGCATCGGCAGACAACTCAAGAAGGTCCGCGTAATCTCCCAACGCGCTCACGCGCGCTTCGGTCACTTTTAATCCCAAACTCTCGGCGAATTGCGGCGCATTCACTTCGTTGATGTCGTCCCCGCCGGCATGTTGGAGAAATCCTTTCAACACCGCGCGCGTGATCGGCCCGGTGTCAAGCTCGTTCACTTTGCCGCTGTAATTAATTTTCAATTCGTCTACGCGACGCGGCGCGACCTGCGCCAGGAAGCGGCCGAGCTTTTCGCCGAAGCGCATGTGCGGCCCGATGATCGACAATGTTTTCGCGTCGAGACTCGGCATGTTGACCGCGTTGCGAATTGTTCCTTCGAGCAACGCGGCGCGGATCGCCTGCGCGATTTCAATGCCGACACTTTCCTGAGCTTCAGCGGTGGAAGCTCCAAGATGCGGCGTCAAAACCAGATTCGGCGCGTCGCGCAGTGGTGAGTTTTCCGGCAATGGTTCGATTTCGAAAACATCCAGCGCGGCCGCGGCCACATGTCGATCTTGCAACGCGTTTACGAGTGCGGTCTCGTCGATCAAACCGCCGCGCGCGCAATTTATGATGCGCACGCCGCGTTTTGCTTTCGCCAATCGCTCGGCGTTGAGAAGGTGGCGCGTTTCGTTTGTCAGCGGCGTGTGCAGCGAAATAAAATCCGCGGCCGCGAGCAGATCGTCGAGTTCTTCGACCAGCTCGACCTGCAAACTGCGCGCGCGCGCGGCGGAGAGATAGGGATCGTAAGCGGCGACGCGCATGCCGAACGCGATCGCACGGCGGCTGAGCTCGCTCCCGATTCGCCCCATGCCGATGACGCCGAGCGTTTTGTTGTAGAGCTCAACGCCTTCAAAATCTTTCCGGCTCCATTTTTTGCCGCGCAGACTTGCGTCGGCCTGTGGAATTTTTCGCGCGACGCAAAGCAAAAGCGAAAACGCATGCTCGGCGGTAGAAACGGTGTTGCCGCCGGGCGCGTTGAGGACGAGAACTCCGCGCCGCGTCGCCGTTTCAACATCGACATTGTCCACGCCGACGCCGGCGCGTCCGACCACGCGCAGTTTTTTGGCGGCTTCGAGGACCGGGCGGGGTACTTTCGTTTCGCTGCGAACAATCAGCCCCGCGAACTCCGGGATAATTTCGATCAGCTTTTCAGGCGGCAGCTTTGTTTGGACGGAAACTTCGAGCGCGCCATCGCGCGAAAGCTCGTCGATGCCACGCTGGGAAATGGAATCAGCGACAAGGACTTTCGGAATCACATTTCAAGGTTCAACGTTCCACCCGCCTTCGCAAACGCCAGTCTGGCTCGGACCTACGGCGTGGCAGGCTTTCAATTGTTGCGGCGCAACTGCGAGAGCACTTCGATTTCGGCCGTTTGCGGAAACATGTCCAGAGGCGTGGCCGATTCGATTTTGAATCGCCAGCTCAACTCGGACAGATCGCGCGCGAGCGTGGCCGGATTGCAGGAAACGTAAATGAGATTTGCCGGCGCCAAATCGGCAATCGCTTTCCGGATCGGTGTGGTCAGCCCAGTGGCAGGCGGATCGACAATCACTGACGTTTTGTCGAGATCGCATTTTTCAAGCGCGGCATACAGCTCGGCGGCAACGTCGCCGGCGACGTAACTTTCCTTTTCGGTCGCATTTTCTTTCGCGGCCGCGATCGCGAAACGATCCCAATCGATCCCGATGATACGCTCAAACTTGTCGAGCAATGCTTTTGCGAAAAATCCCGCACCGCAAAACGCATCAACGAGCAATTCCTGGTTTGCCGGAATCGATTGCAGAATCAAATCGCGCAGCGCATTAGCAACTTCGTCGTTGGTTTGGGAAAAAACGCGTGGCCCGGAGCGCGCGCGCAAAGTGTAATGGCCATCCGGAACGTCATGCGAGCGCAGATCGGCCAGTTCGCGATTTACTTCGTCCATCGCGATCGGACAGCGTTCGATGTCGATCAAAAGATGCGAATCGCGTTGAAAATATCCGACGACGCCATTCTCGGCGTGGACGGTAACGCGATTGCGATAGGCGTATTCATGGGGCGAGGGGATGATCGGTCGCATTGAAACGTCTTTAAGTTTTCCAATTCGGCGGAGAACGTCGCCGACCTGTCGCGCTTTGATTTCAAGCTGATGCGCGTAAGCGATGTGTTGATACGCGCAACCCCCGCACCGGCCGAAATAGGGACAGGGCGGTTCGACGCGACGCGGCGATTTCTCTCGAAGATCGACAATCTCCGCTTCGGCGAACTGTTTTTTCTCGCGCGTGATTTTCGCGAAAACCGATTCGCCCTCGATCGTGAAGGGAACGAAAACCGCCTTGCCATTGTCGCGCGCGACACCTTTTCCGCCAAAAGCGATGTCCTCGATTTTGAGATCGACCGTGCGCATGTCATGACAATAGCCCAGCGTTTTAACGCTGGGTCAATTGATCAAAAAAAACGAGCAAGTCCCGTGAGGGACGAAAGGAAATTCTTTCGTGCCTGGCGGCACTCTTGATTGGTTAGCATTCTGTCCCAGCCTTGAAAGGCTGGGCTATTTCCGATCGACGGTTGGAGGCGCCGGTCAATTTGCGCGCGAGTTGCTAGACCGACGTCGCCGCCATCACGCGATCGATCGCGGCTTCGAGATTTTCCATCTTCACCGGCTTCACGAGATGCTCGACGAATCCGGCCTCGAGACTTTTTTGGACGTCGCCGTTCATTCCGAAACCGCTGATGGCGATGCCGGGAATGTGGGCGATCGCGTGGAGGTAAGTCATCAACTCGGTACCGCTGCCATCAGGTAGAGCGATATCGCTGATCAGCAAATCGAATGAATTGCGGCACGCGGCTTCCATCGCGGAACGGACATTGTGCGCGGCCGCCACGAGATGACCGCGGCGAACGAGCAACCGCTCGAGCGCGACGCAAGTGTCCTGATGATCATCGACCAACAAGATTCGCAAGGGCCGGCCTTGCGGCACGGGCGCGGTGAGTTGCGCAATGCGCATCGGAGGCGCGACGGTTTTGATCGTCAAAACAAAAGTCGAACCGCGGTCGCGGCCATCGCTTTGCGCGGCCAACGTGCCGCCATGCGCTTGGGCGAGCGATTTTGAAATCGCCAGACCGAGACCGAGACCACCGTAGCGGCGTTCGAACGCGCGCTCGCCCTGCTCGAACGGATCGAAGATACGGTTCATTACTTCTGGGTCGATGCCGATTCCGTTGTCGTGGACGGAAATGGCGAGGAGCTGCGATTCCGGGTTGGTCGTTGAAATTGTGATTTCGCCCTCGTCGGCAGTGAACTTGATTGCGTTCTTGAGCAGGTTCCAAATAATCTGCTGTAATTTGGCCGCGTCGCCCGAGACAAAGTGCGCGCCGGCGCGCAAGTTGACATGCACTTTCAGATTGCGCGCCTTCGCCTCCGGTCGGCAAATCTCGACGACGTTATTGATGACGTCGTGGGCGTCGAGCGGTCCGAAGCGCAATTGCAATTTATCCTTGGCGATGCGGGTAAGGTCCAACAGATCGTCGATGAGGTGACTTTCCAGCTCGACGTTGCGGCGGATCATCGCGATGGAATTTTGTGCTTCCGGCGACCGCGCGCGGTCCGCTTCGAGCGTATCGATTGCCGCCAGCACCGGCGTGAGCGGCGTTCGCAATTCGTGCGAAAGCATCGCGAGGAAATTGTCCTTGGTCCGGTTCGCCGCTTCGACCTCATCCTTTTGTTGCTCAATCGCGACCTGGGCGCGGTTTCGTTCCGCGATGGCCGCGGCGATTGCCATTGCCGTGATCGTCAACGCTGCCGTCCACGCTTGCAGCATCAGCAGCGATTGGTTTTCCGTGCGCATGACGAATGGACCAAAACCATGCAGCGTTCCCCAGATCGCGATCGCCGAAAGAATGAAAATGCCGGTGGCCGTTTCGCGCGGGGTGAATCGGAACGCGGTCCAGATAACGATTGGTCCGCAAAGAAATGAAAGTGGGTAATTGCGCGCTGAAATCGGGAACCATCCGCCGAAGACGATTTCTCCGAGAACAACGAGGAGCAAGAGCAGCACCGAAACTTCAATTGCTTCCTTCTGGTTCCACTTGCGCTGTGTTACCGGAACGCTCCAAAGCACCAGTAACGGAGTTAGAATCAAATCGCCGGAAACGTCGCCGAGCCACCAGGTGGACCAGATGGTCGAAAAGTTCGACCATTGCGCAAAACCGGTGATCGCCAGACTGCTGACGCCGATGGTTGGACTGAGCATCGTGCTGACCAAAGCGGCGAGCCCAAATTTAAAAACATCCTGTGGCCGATCGAAGACGCGCGTGCCGTTGGCAAATTGGTTAACCAGCCAGGCGCCGCACGTCGCTTCGAGCGTGTTGCCGCACGCGATGGCGACCGATGAAAGAATATTCAGCGTTATTAAGAAGTTTACGGCGAAGGCGCCGACTAAAATTCCCGGCCAAACGCGATACCCGAGCACGAGCAAGGCAGCGAGCGCGATTCCAGCCGGCGGCCAGACGGGCGAAGCGCTCGCGTTCACAAAAGCGAGTTTGAGCGCGAGTGTGCCGGCAACGAAGTAGATCAGCGCTAAGGCGCCGATTGCCGGCAGCGTGGGAATTTTCCTGGGATTCAACATTACCCGACCGCCTGTGCGAATCGCGTTACCTCTTACGCCTTTCCCAACTTCGGTCAACCGATTTGTGAATCGGCGGCGAATAACCGACTCCGGCCTAACAAGATCGATCCGCCTTCGCGAAGGCTACGGCGTGACAAAGCAGATGCGTTATTCTGTCTGAGCGGTCAGGCGTCCGACGGTTTTCGGCTGATGATTTCTTAAGTTCGCGTTTTTCCACGCTTCAAACGCGGCCATGTTTTTTGGCTCATCATTTTTCGGCCATTCCGGACGGTGCAAGTAGGTCCAGACGTAAGCCTCCATGAATCCCTTGGCTTTGATTTGAGTCAGCGTTTCCCAGTAATCGTCGTGCAGCTGCTTATCTTTTTCTTTTAACTCTTTATAAATTTGGACGGTCGTATTGCGCGCCGCCACTTCTTCTTCGAATGGCGGGACGATTTCCCCAGAAGTCGGCACGGGCAAAGCGTGCTCGATGTGATATTGCTCTCGCGCGAGTAGATAAGCCAACCAGACCGCCATCGCGTTCTGATCGAGACTTGGATCGATCTCAACGCTGATCGAGGGTCCTGTAGCTTTGCAAAGCTGAGCGACGCAAATACAGAGAAGAATCGCGACTCGAATAGCCGACTTGGTCATCGCTCGAAGCGATCCGCGCAATCAGTAGTCGCGGCAGTAAACGTGTTTCGATTCGAACCCGAGCTCGGGAGGAAATTCCGAATAACCGCCGTGGATCCACGGAATGTCGTTAGGCAAAACCGGCCGGTAACTGTTGTGATGCGTCGGCGCGGCAAAGGTGAAAATCTCATAGAGGCCGGTGAAATGCCGCGCCGTTGAGCGACCGAGACCGCGCACAATACCGTAACTCGCGGCCGCGGAATTTCCTTCGGTCCGGTTTACATTGCAGATGCTGTTCGGCAATTCGGTCGAAGCGAAAAGAAAATTGCCGATGCCGCGTCCAAGTTTTCGGGTCGGCCCGTAATCATTGCCCGGCGGATCTTGAATGTCAGCGAGGGCGGTCGTTGCGATTAGCAGGCCAATGAAACCAACAAGGTTTTTCATAAGCGCTCACTTACCTGAACAACTTCTTCGCCACAAAAGCAACAGCGAAATTCTTTTTTCAAGATCGACCTCAAAGCGATCGCTGAGTGCGAAACAGCCCCGATTTCTCTTAATGCAATCCGCGCGCCCAGCCGGTGAGCTGAAACACCACCAAAAGATCCCGGTGATCAATGCCGGGTCGAAATTTCCAATTAAACAATGTCATCACCGCGTTGGCGTCGAGCTCGCGATGGCCCGTTGATTTCATCACCTTCACTTCGTTAACGACTCCGGTTTTGTCGTTAATAATGAGGCGATAAAGGCCCTGCCCTTGATAACCAAGGTGTTGACATTTGATTGGATATTCCGGGTCGGGCGCGGCGATCGTGTCTTTCTTGTACTGCGGCGGAATCCGCACGACGTCGGTGGCGTAGCACGGTGTCAGGACCGCGAGAAACAGCAGAGTTAACAAGATTCCTAGGGGCGTTTTCATACAAGAATGAATCGAACTCGATCATGCAATTGGACGTGCCGTCGGTGATCAACTGCGCAACGTTCCCGGTGCAAATCGAGCGAGGCTACGTTCCCGGCGGGAATCGAGCGAGTCGGGAGAACCGCGAGATGGACTTTAGCCGCGAAGCGGTGAATGAGCGGGAGCGAACGAATCAATCGAAGTGCCCGCGCCACATTTCAACAAGCGTCTGATGCGCGTGAAACTTTAGAATCCGTTCCCGGCGGGAATCGAACCCACACTATTCCCTTCTCTTGTGGGCAAGCGCACAGGTGGCAAGCAGGGTCTTAGCGGACAGTTTTCTACAATCATGGCGCGAGCGGGCATCGCTGGAAAGATTACGCAGCATACTCCAGAAGGACGGCAGAATAGCAGCCTCAGCTTTCACAGCTTGCGCCACAGCTTCAACTCGGCCATGGCGAATGCGGGTGTTTCACAAGAAATACGCATGAAATTGACGGGGCATGTGAGCACGGAAATGAACAAGGGGTACGCGCATCATGAACTTGAGCCCTTGCGGGCCGCAGTGCGGGCTATCCCTTCAATCGGATAAGCGCGGATCGGTGATTGCAAATGATTGCACCTTTAAGTGATGATCTTCAGAAACGATCAAAAATGGCCCGTGCTGAGACTCTCTCAAATTTGAGACAAAACTGTACTTGCTGGCTAATATCCGGGATATCCGACGAAATTGTCGGCCTATCCATTAGTTAGATGACGATGGCTTTCAGTTTGCGGATGCGAAGCGCCGCGAGCAGCCCCTTCCACCAACTGCTGTTGTTGGGTTGAAAAGTGAGGCCGGCGCAGCGAAAAATCGTTCGCAGGCTGCCAATATCGATAGAGATCGTGCGCTTATAAGTTTCAAAGAAATGCCGATTCCGTCCGGGGTGGACGCCAACCACGAAGCGGGAGACATCGCGAGTAGGGAAATTGGCGGTCGCGCCGTCCAGCGAGCCGCCCTCGAAAACAACTCTGAGCGTCTTCAGAACCCTAGGATGATCGAGATCGTCGAGTTTGACGGATTCATCTGTAACCCGTATCGCAATCGCCATCACAACATGAATTTCCTTTCTTTTTCTGAAATTTGCCATAGGACTTTCGTCTCAGACGAGTTCCGATCTGAACTCAGATGTTCTCCGCGGGAACCCACCACATCTAACCAATCGATCAAACCAACGGCCCCATTGCGAGATAAGTTCAGCGTGTTTGCCAGCGACCCCGCCCGTGGCTTATCTCTTTCTCGTTAGACGGTCTCCCCAATGCAGAAATCGAGAAACAAGGTCGTTGCCATCGTCGCTGCATTTATTTTTCTTTACGGCATTGTCGCTGTTTTGAAGGCACGATTGCCCTTTCTCAACGGCATCCATGAAGCAATAGGAAATCACGCGCGGGGAATCGGTTTCGTTTTAATCGTGGTTTCGATTTGGCTCTTTTTCGCTTATATCCGCCGCAGAACGCGGGAGTGATTTCCGCAACCGTCTAACCAAACGATGAAGCCAACGTTCCCATTGCGAAATAATCTTAGCGTATTTGCCACGACACCCTGCCGTGGCTTATCTCTGTCTCGTTAGGCCTCCGTCACACGTGAAGCCGAAATTCCATCATCACTCTTGCCCCGTTTGCGGGCATCGCATGAGTTGGTGGCGTCTTTACGCCCGGCCTTGGATTTGGGAACACTGGCCGTGCCCATCATGTGGCACAC
>DATEWZ010000054.1:0-5696 GCA_035257485.1 Chthoniobacterales bacterium | reverse complement strand
CCTGAGCGAAGTCGCGGAATCTTTTCCTATTATGATTCCGTGGAGGAGCTGCGGCTCCGCTTGGAATTTGCTCGAAAGCAGTCAAGAGTGAGTGCTATGCCCGCGACTTTATCCAGCGCGATGATTCGGCGTGAGATCGGCGACGATCACATTTGCGTGCTTACGTTCGATCGTCCCGAATCGGGAGCGAATATCTTCGACGCCACCACGCTCAATGAGCTCGATCGACATCTCGATTTTATAGAGAACGAGAATTCCTTGCGCGGGCTAATCATCGCATCGGCGAAGAAGTCGATTTTCATCGCCGGTGCCGACTTGAACACGCTGTTAAAACAAGCGCAAAGCGGCGATATGCGGGCGTTCATCGCCGAAGGACAACGGATCCTGAACCGGCTTTGCCAATTAAAAATCCCGACTATTGCGGCGATCCATGGCGCGTGCGCTGGCGGTGGCTATGAAGTCACGCTGGCCTGCGATTATCGCGTCGCGTCGAATGATCCGGCGACGCGGATCGGCCTTCCCGAAACAACGCTTGGGCTAATTCCCGCGTGGGGCGGTTGCACGCGCCTGCCGCGGTTGATCGGCGCTGAAAAAGCTGCGGAAGTAATTTTGAAAGGGAAACTGTATTCCGCTCAGGAGGCATTGAAGCTCGGGCTCATCGATGAAATCGCGCCGCGTGATCGACTTGTCGATCTTGCGCGCAAGAAATTGCGCGATGGAAAACGCAAAACTTCGCCAACCTCGAAGATTGATCAGAAAATTCCCATGCCGCGCGACCACAATCCGGCGCCCGCGCGCGCGCTCGAAGTGATCAAGAAAGGTCTTGTTGCGTCCACTCAGCAATCCCTCGCGTTTGAGCTGGACGCGATTGTCGATCTTGGAAAAACCGAATCGACGCAAAACCTGATTCGCAACTTTTTTCTGGCTGAGAAATACAAAAAAGGAACTTCGAAAACGCCGCCGGAAAAAGTCGTGCATGCTGCCGTGATCGGCGCCGGCGTAATGGGTTCGGGTATCGCGCAATGGCTTAGCTCACGCGGTGTCACCGTGATCCTGCGCGATATCGCGCGAGAGCAAATCGACCACGGCCTTGCTAATGTCGAGAAGACTTACGCCGACGCTGTGAAACGCGGCTTGATGACGGAGGAAAAAGCAAAAGAGGGACGCGCCCGGATTGTAGCCTCCACTGCGCCAATGGAGTTGCGCGACGTGCAAATTGTCATCGAAGCGGCCTCCGAAAAGATCGACATCAAAAAGGAAATCTTTTGCGAGTTGGCAATGCAGGCGGGTCCAAAAACAATCGTCGCCACGAACACATCCGCGCTTCCCATTGGCGAGCTGGCCGACGCGACGGTTTCGCCCGAACACGTCGTCGGTTTGCATTTTTTCAACCCAGTGAGCCGGATGAAGCTGGTGGAAGTTGTCATTGCCAAGCAAACTTCGGACGACACGCGCGAGCGCACGGTCGCATTTGCGCGGCAAATCGGGAAACTGCCCGTAATTGTGCGCGACAGCCCGGGGTTCCTCGTGAATCGCGTTTTGTTTCCTTATTTGCTCGACGCGGCCGAGTTGTTCGAAAGCGGAGTGAACGCAGAAAAAATCGACCATGCGTTGGTGCAATGGGGGATGCCGATGGGCCCGTTGCGACTGATCGATGAGATCGGCGTCGATATCACCATTGATATTGGCAATACGCTGGAGAAGGCATACGGAGGGCGTGATCACGTTCCCGCCGTCCTGCTTTGGTTGCGCGAGGGCCAGATGTGGGGTCGGAAAAGCGCCGCTGGTTTTTACAAATACGAAGGCAAAACGCAATCGGTTAACGAGTCGCTTACGCAGTGGCGGCGGGGATTGCATGGCGATCCGGAAGGCGCTGAGGGACCAGCCATTCCACCGGAGATGCATCGCGATCCGCGATTGAGACTGAGCGAAGAGAAGCTGGCCCACCGGCTAATCTCCCTGATGGTGAACGAAGCTGCTCGTTGCGTGGAAGAAAGGGTCGTCGATTCGCCAGAGGACGCGGACTACGGAATGATTTTGGGAACCGGTTTTGCGCCGTTTCGGGGCGGGCCACTGCGTTTCGCGGAAAATTTCGGACTGAAAAAGATCGTCGAAGAAATGGAACGGTTGGGACAAAGCGAGGACAAATTTTTGCCCTGCGAGATATTGAAGAAGCACGCACGCGAGGGCACGAAATTTTATGAGGTGTAACACAGACATCTTGTCTGTTTGTCGCGCAAGCGTTCTGCCTGCATCGATTGCAAACACCGGGCAAGATGCCCGTTCGACGAACAGAGTGACATGAAATCGCCCCTCGAAGCTCCCGAAAAACAGATCGCCGAGGAAACCAGTGCGAAGTCCGCCAGTCGGACGGACTCGTCCTCTGGCGAGCCGGAAAAGCCCGCGTCCGCCGTCATCGACACCTCGAAAATGGCGAAGGGCAAACGCGAAGCGCTCGAACTGGCGGAAGCCTCGCGCGATCCGCTCGATGATCGCGGCAGTTTCGCGAGCAATCTCTTCGTCGGCCGCTACAATTTTGCGCGCATCCATCCTTATCCCGAGCAAAGCGCCGAAGACCGCGCCGCGGGGCAGGAATTTCTTGGCGGCCTAAAAAAATATCTGCGGGAAAATATCGACGCCGACGAAATCGATCGGACCGGCGAAATTCCGCAGAAGAACATCAACGATCTTTTCGCGATGGGCGCATTTGGGGTGAAAATTCCGAAGCAATACGGCGGGCTCGGTTTGTCGCAGGTGAATTATGGGCGCGCGGCGATGTTGCTTGGGAGTTGGGACGCAAATCTGACTGCGCTCGTGTCCGCGCATCAATCGATCGGCGTTCCGCAACCGTTGCTGCTCTTCGGCACGGAAGAGCAAAAGAAAAAATATCTGCCGCGGGTCGCGCGCAAAGAAATATCGGCTTTCGCGCTCACGGAATGGAATGCCGGCTCCGACCCAGCGAACATGAGTTTGCGCGCCGATCCGACCGAAGACGGTTCGGCGTTTATCCTCAACGGCGAAAAGCTTTGGTGCACAAACTTGATTAAGGCCGGCGTGCTAGTGGTCATGGCACGGACGCCTCCCAAAATGGTCAATGGCCGGGAACGCAAACAAATCACTGCGTTCATTGTCGACGTCGATTCGCCGGGACTCGAGATCACTTATCGCTGCCACTTCATGGGATTGCGCGCGCTATACAATGGCATCGTGAAATTCACCGACGTGCGCGTGCCGCGCGAAAACATGATCGCCAAGGAAGGCCAGGGATTGAAAGTCGCGCTCACCACCCTGAACACGGGTCGCCTCACGATTCCAGCGGCGTGCGTCGGCCTATCGAAACGGCTGCTCGATATCTGCCGCAAATGGGCGAGCGAGCGGATTCAATGGGGCGTGCCCATCGGTCAGCACGCCGCGATTGCCGGAAAAATCGCCGAGATGGCGGGAAACGTCTTCGCCATGGAAGCGATGACGTTCCTGACTTCCGCCCTCGTCGATCGCAAAGCCGGCGACTTGCGCATCGAAACCGCGATGTGCAAAATGTGGGCGACGGAAACGACGTGGAAGATCGCCGATGACGCGATGCAGGTGCGCGGTGGCCGTGGATATGAGACTGCGCAATCACTCGCTGGTCGTGGCGAGGAACCGATCGCGGTCGAGCGTTTCCTACGCGATTGCCGCATCAATCTCATCTTTGAAGGCTCGAGCGAAATCATGCGGCTCTTCATCGCGCGCGAAGCTCTCGATCCGCATTTGAAAGTTGGCGGCGCGATCTTCAATACCCAATTACCGATGTCCGAGCGCGCGAAAGCCGTTTTCACCTCCGGAAAATTTTATGCCGGCTGGTATCCGCGCCAGTGGTTGCCCGGCGATGCCGGCAAGATCGACAATCTGCACGAGACGCTGCACGGCCATGTCAATTACGCGGCGCGAACGAGTAAACGACTCGCGCGCGGATTGTTTCACGCCATGGCACGATACGGTCCGAAACTCGACCGCGAACAATTGTTGCTCTCGCGTTTTGTCGGAATTGCCACCGAACTTTTTGCCATCAGCGCGACGTGTTCGTTCGCGCAATCGAAAATGAGCAACGGCGCGCCGTCCGATGAAATTCTTTCCGTCGCGGATTATTTCTGCTGCTCCGCTCGCATGCGAATCGACGCTCAGTTTGCCGGAGCCGGACGCAATGCCGACAAGCGCGGCTATAATCTCGTGCAGGATTTGCTCGCCGGAAAACATGCGAGTTTGCGTGACGGCATTGTTTAACGGTCACCGAACCGCCTGAGCGATTGAGGTCAATCGTTCCTACCTTGGTTGACCAACGCTTTTGCCAAAGCTAACCTCATCGGATGAGTATGCCGCCCGTGCTCACGGAGGCGGCTTCACCTCGAAGCCGCGCCACAAAGAGCGAAAAAAGAAAACGAATAGCGTCGTCGAACGTTCTCGAAACGATTGAGCAACACGTTTTGCTCGATGGTTTCAAGGTCGTGGTCGATCTCGAGAAAAGCCGCGGCTCATATTTGTACAATGCGGTTGATGATCGCCAATTGATCGATCTCTACGGGTTCTTCGGTTCGATGCCGGTCGGGTTTAATCACCCGCACTTCGACCGGCCCGCTGCTCAGCGCGATTTGCAGCGCGCGGCGAAAGTCAAAATCGCGAACTCGGACGTTTACTCTGAAGGCTACGCTGAATTTGTGCGGACATTCGAGCGCGTGGTCGGTTTGCCGCCGCTCGAGCGCTACCTGTTTATCGAAGGCGGCGCGATGGCGGTCGAAAATTGTTTGAAGGCGGCCATGGACTGGAAGGTGCGCAAAAACGAGGCGGCGGGCCACGGCGGTGACCGCGGAACCGAGATCTTACATTTCCGTCACGCCTTTCACGGACGCAGCGGTTACACCATGAGTCTCACCAACACCGATCCGCGCAAGACGGATTTGTTCGCGAAGTTCGACTGGCCGCGCGTTTCCTGTCCTTGCCTCGACTTTTCGTTGCCGGAGTCGCAACGCGAACGCGATGTGATCGCTCGCGAGAAGAAATCGGAGCAGGAAATTCGAGATTACATTCGTGATCGCAACATCGACATCTGCGCGATCATCATCGAGCCGATCCAGGGCGAGGGCGGCGACAATCATTTTCGCGGCGAATGGCTGCACACCTTGCGAAAAATTTGCGACGAAAACGAAATGCTTCTCATTTTCGACGAAGTGCAATGCGGCATGGGCGCGACCGGTCGCAATTGGTGCTGCGAACATTTTGGTGTTCTTCCCGACCTGCTCGCGTTTGGAAAAAAGGCGCAGGTGTGCGGCGTGATGGCTGGCCCGCGTTTGGACGAAGTGAAAGACAATGCGTTTCGCCTGTCGAGCCGGCTGAACTCAACCTGGGGCGGAAATTTCACCGACATGGTGCGTTCAACTCATTATTTGCGAATTATCGAAGAGGAACGTCTGGTCGAGAACGCCGCGAAAGTAGGCACATATTTCCTGGACCAGCTCCGCGACTTGCAACGAGAAGAGCCAATGATTTCCGCCGCGCGCGGCCGGGGAATGTTTCTCGCTTTCGATCTTCCCGATCCAAAGACGCGCGAGGAATTTTGGAAGGGCTTCTTCGACCTCGGCGTGCTCACCCTTCGCTCGGGCGAGAGTTCGATTCGTTTCCGTCCCGCGCTCGATCTGACGGCCGGTGTTGTCGATGAAGCA
>DATEWZ010000053.1:0-2228 GCA_035257485.1 Chthoniobacterales bacterium | reverse complement strand
TTTGGAGACACCCGCGCGGCGGCCAACAAAACGAGAGCCACCTTTGCCAGCACATCAGCGCTCTGCGCGAAAACGCCGACGGTGTCGAACGATGGCGCCAGTGGATTCACGCCAGCAACCGATATAAAGCCATGGGACGGCCGGAAGCCCCAAATTCCGCAATTGCTCGCGGGAACGCGGGTAGAGCCGCCCGTATCCGTTCCCAATGCGAAATCCACTAACCCGCACGCAACGACCGAAGCCGATCCGCTCGACGACCCACCCGGCACGCGATCCGGCGCGTGCGCGTTGAGAGGCGTGCCGTAAAAGTGATTCTCGCCCAGAAGACTGAAAGCCAACTCGTCCGAAATCGTTTTCCCAACGCAGCGGGCACCCGCGTGTAAAAGTTGCTCTACGCACACAGCGTGAACTACAGCGGCGGGATGGGAATCGCGCCACGTCGGATTACCGCAACCGGTTTTGAAACCGGCCACATCGATTGTGTCTTTAACAGCAAAACGCAGTCCATCCAATGGGCCGCTACAGGTCGGCGACAGATCGAAAGTCGTTACAAAGGCGTTACTCTGAGCAACGGTGATCGCGGAGCTGTTCATTCGCTGGCTTTGACGCAACGTGAACAATCCGCGATCACTCTTCAAGCAAATGACGGCTGAGAAGCCGTCACTCCTTGCAGCACCTATTTTCCAGCAAGCACGCTTAGCTCCCAGCGGTACCCATCGGGATCATGGAACCACAGGCCCATGTTCTTCGAGCCCGGAGCTTCCGGACCAATTTCGTGACCCGGATCTTCGATATTGACGCCGAGGCTCTTCAAGTGCGCGAACGCTTTTTGCAGGGTCGCCATGTCCGGCAGATGAAATGACATGTGATCAATCGTGTCCGGCGACGGTTTTCCTTTAAACAACGCGATCGTGACGTAGTCGTTTCCAACCGCCACGCCGTTTCCGAATTCGAATTCTTTCCGCAAACCCAGAGCGCGCTCGAACCAATTCGCGCTCTTCTTCGGATCGCGCACGGCCAGGCCAAAATGACCGACCTCTCCAAGTGTGAATGGAACCTTCATCTGGATCGCCAGCTACGCGGCCTAATCCGGTTCGGAACCGTTTCGAGAAATGAGCGGTTCCATAAAGTGCCGGTTGAAATCTTCCAGTGCACCACAGGGTGTCGGTCCCAGACCGCTCGCGCCTGGTTGCAGCTTCGATCCAATAAAGGCCAGCCAAGTATCGCCGACCATTCCCATCCGCGGCCGCAACCGTGCTGCGGGACTTCGCGGATGATTCTCGAGAAAGGTCTCGACGTCGATCTTGATGACAACTGGAAGTTCTTCAATTGCAAGCGCGGTCACATTTAAGAAACGTGCGTAACCTGCACTTCGGACTTGATGACGCCGAAAAAGTCACCACTCGATTAGTCGCGGCCCCAAAGCATGGCGACCGAAGTCGTTAGGCTGCCGCCCATGTTGAACGTAAGGAACCGTTTCGCGTTCTCGATCTGGCGCGCGCCGGCTTGGTCGGTCAGCTGTTGATAGGCTTCGAACACCTGGCGAACGCCGGTCGCGCCGACAGGATGACCGTCACCGATCAAACCGCCGCCCGCGTTCACTGGAATTTGGAACGGCGCTTTGGATTTTTCTCGACGCACCTGCGGCAGCGTGGTCGCGCCGCTTTTTACTAACTCGACTCCTTTGCCCGGCTCGGCGAGACCGAGAATTTCGTAGGCAACAATTTCAGTAATGGAAAAACAATCGTGAACGTCGGCGCCATGGAGATCGCGCGGCGTGAGATTCGCCATTCGGAAAGCTTTCTCCGCAGCTTTGCGTGCGATCGAAAACGTTGGCGCATCTTTTTTGTCGAGCGGTAGATAATCAGTCGTATGACCGTAGCCAAGCAGTTGGACGATCTTGTTTTTGTCGCGGCCGATTTTGTCCAAATATCTCCCGGAAACGAGGACAACCGACGCCGCGCCATCAGTGATTTGCGAGCAATCGGAGACTTTAAGCGGCGGCGCCACGTGCGGATTCTTATCCGAAACTTGCGATGCAGAATCCAGAGTGAGATCAGCATCGCGCATTTGGGCGAGCGGATTCAGTTTCGCGTGCGCATAATTTTTCCACGCCACAAATGCCAGGTCCGCTTCGGTAGCGCCGTATTTCTCGACGTAAATCTGCGCAATGCGCCCGAACAACTTCGGAAACATGAAATCGCCGTACTCCGGCTTTTCATTGTGAT
>DATEWZ010000052.1:0-7023 GCA_035257485.1 Chthoniobacterales bacterium | reverse complement strand
CGTTGCCTCGGCCATCATCTTTTCACCGGCCGTGACTTCGCGTTGGCCAATCGATGAACCGCACTCGGTGCAGAGATAATCGAAAATCTCTTTGTCGGGAAGAACCAGGAGCAAGCGCTCACGGACCGGAGTGGTGGCGCGGCATTTCTCGCAGTAAAGCGTGGAGGCAGTGAAACTCTCAAACTGCGACTGCTGCGGTCGCGGCTGCGGCTGCTCGTGCTGGTGCGGGTTCACTCTTGATTCCATTGACGCTCGCTAAAATGTCGAACAACACTTTCGCGGGCGGCTGCATCGCGTCAACGACTGTGATGCATTCCTTTGGATAATGAGTCAGCACCGGCTTCGATTCTTTTTCGTAAATATCGAGCCGCCGTTTTATGACTTCCTCGTTCGCGTCATCGAGGCGGTTGTCTTTCAGCGCGCGCTTCTTCAAACGCTCGAACAGCGTCTCACGATTGGGACAGGCGAGATGAAAAACTTTTTCCACCTCGATCATGTCTTTCATGATCTTCGCTTGCGCGACATTTCTCGGAATTCCGTCGAGCACGAGAATATCGATGTCCGGTTTGAATTTGTGCGCGTCAACCGCTGCATCGATCGCTTCTTTCCAAAGCTCAACCGTGATTTCGTCCGGAACGAGCTGGCCTTTGCTCGAATATTCAAGGAATGCCTTGCCGACTTTTGTGCGGGTGTCGATCGAGCGAAACACGTCGCCGCACGGGCAATGAAAGAAGCGCGGAATGCTGCCGAGCGTTTTGCCTTGGGTGCCTTTGCCGCTACCGGGCGCGCCAAACAGAATGAACGTGCGGTATTTCATTGCAGCGTCAGGTTATACCGCACTCGCGGTGAATCGGGAAGGGAAGTTATTTCGCCGAAACAGGATCGATGTTGACGCGGCGACCACCACGATCGAAACGAACGTTGCCGTCAACGAGCGCGAAAATCGTGTAATCGCGGCCGAGACCGGCGTTTTTGCCGGGCTGAAATTTCGTTCCGCGCTGGCGAACGATGATGTTGCCGGCGAGAACCATCTCGCTGCCAAATCGCTTTACGCCGAGACGTTTGCTGACGCTGTCGCGGCCGTTTTTAACGCTGCCTTGTCCTTTTTTGTGTGCCATTTGAAGAAATTGAGTTGTTGAGGGGTTGAGATGTTGAGTTAGGACTTCTTGGATTTTGAGCCGCCGGTGATGCTTTTGATTTTCAAGCGGGTGAGCTTGCGGCGATGGCCGACGGTGCGGTGATAACCTTTGCGGCGTTTGTATTTGAACGCGACGACCTTTTTGTCTTTGCGTTGTTCGACCACTTCGGCCGTGACCTTGCCGCCATCGCTGATTTTTCCGCCGTCGATGTGCATTAACACTTCGAAGGTGGCGGTCTTGCCCGGCTCGACGTCCAAGAGATCGACATCCACCGTGTCGCCTTCCGCGACGCGATATTGCCGGCCACCGGTCTTGATGATCGCGTAGGTCATAATTCAGGTCTTCCGAGGGGAAAAAGCCGCGCAAAGTCTCACAGAAGAGGTCTCTTGGCAACCCAGAAATCGCCTACTTTCCCCGGCCCGAAATTAGGAGGACAATCTCGCCTTTTGGCGGGTGCTGTTCATAGTGCGCCAGGAGGTCGGCAGCCGCGCCCCGGCGGAATTCCTCGAACTTTTTCGTCAATTCCCGCGCAACGCAAAGTTGCCGGTCTTCAAAGATGTCGATCGAAGCGTTGAGTGTTTTGGCGAGCCGATAAGGCGATTCGAAGTAAATCGACGTCTCATCGCGCGCGGCGCTGGCGCGCAGCTCGCGTTCGCGCTGGCCGCCCTTAATCGGCAAAAATCCACCAAAGAAGAATCTTTGTGCCGAAAATCCGGAACCGACGAGCGCGGTCAAGATTGAGGACGGCCCAGGAATGACCGTGAAATCCAAACCACGCTTGATGCATTCACGTATCAATCTCGCGCCCGGGTCGGACAACGCCGGCGTTCCCGCGTCGGTGATGAGCGCGACTTTCTCGCCGGCGGCGAGTCGTTCGACCAACTGCGCGGTCCGCATCGCTTCATTGTGCTCGTGGTAACTGATGAACGGCTTGTCGATTTGATAATGCTTCAACAAAATTCCCGAGTGACGGGTGTCCTCGGCGGCGACAAGATCGACATCTTTCAAGATTTCGAGCGCGCGCAGCGTGATGTCGCCCAAATTTCCGATCGGTGTCGCGACGACGTAAAGCATCGAATTTGAATAAGGCCAATTCGGCTAACGAGAAACGAAATTATACGGAGGGAATTACTTATGAGAATACGCATTTGGATGTTGGCCCTGACGCCATTGGCATTGCTTGGCTGCGCCGAAGAACAACCGGTTCAGACAACCACCACCGTCACCCGTGAAGTGACGACCACCGGTCCCGTCGCGACTGCGCCAGTGACGAGCGACGTTTACGTTGCGCAAGCGCCGCCGACTGTGCGCGTGGAATCGCAAACCATCGCGCCGGGTCCGGGCTATACTTGGACGCCGGGGTACTGGCGTTGGAGTGGCGCGAACTATGTTTGGGTGTCTGGCTCGTGGATCAGGACGCCCCGTACCGCGGCTGTTTGGGTCCCTGGACATTGGGTGCACCGACCCCGCGGTTATGTGTGGGTGCCCGGTCATTGGCGATAAATCGCAATCGCGATTCGCAAATCGGATTTGCATCACGTCGCGGTGAGCACGTTCTTGCGGCGCGATGCGAAATCCGAGAAATCGCAGTTGGCGGCGAAAGATAATCCGGTCCGTCGCCGGCATTTTCCTGCTTTTGCTGATCGCGTTGTCGATCTTGTACTTCAAACAGCACGCGCTGGTTTATCATCCGCGGCCGTATGACGAGAGCTACGTCTATGCGTTGCCGGCGAACGGCGTTGAAATCAATTACACCGTCGCGAACGCGAAATACGTCGCGTTTTATGTTCCGGGAATTCATCCAACGCCGAAGCGGCTTTGGGTGGCGTTTTGCGGCAAT
Source organism: Chthoniobacterales bacterium (assembly GCA_035257485.1). Classification (GTDB taxonomy): domain Bacteria; phylum Verrucomicrobiota; class Verrucomicrobiia; order Chthoniobacterales; family UBA10450; genus AV40. The sequence continues at coordinate 4,044 of DATEWZ010000052.1, read as the reverse complement.
GGTTCGCTCGCGCTCGATTGGACTTCGATCCTCAAACAATATCCGCCGGGCGGTGACGCGTTTCTGCTGATCGATTATCCCGGGTACGGGAAAAACGGCGGTTACGCGACGGTCGCGAGCACACGTCTGTCCGCGGAGGCGGCGCTCAAGGCGCTGACCGAAAAATTACAAACGGATGAAGATCATCTGACCCTTTGCACAATCGGGCATTCGTTGGGTGCAGCGGTCGCGCTCGATTTCGCGGCCAATCATCACCTGCAAAAAATTGTTTTGATCGCGCCGTTCACAACCCTTCGCGAAGAAGCGGCGAGCATATTCGGCGGATGGGTCGCGCGTTTGCTTCTGGAAAGTTACGACAATCGCGCAAATCTCACCGAGGCCATGAAGCGAAGCCCTGAGGCGAAGGTGGCAATTTTTCACGGTGTCGATGATGAAGTGATTCCGGTCCGGATGGGTCGCGAACTCGCGCACGAATTTTCGTTCGTGGAATTCTTCCCGGTCAAAGGCGCTGACCACGTCAGCGTGCTCAATCACGCGCACGACGACATCCTCAATTGGATGATGAACTAGTTGAACGCCTTGCGGCGTGGAACGATCCAAGCTGTAGAGGCAGTTGTGAAGCCGAGTTCGCAGTTTGAAGATCGCCGCTTTCCGCGGACCGATTGCTTTTTTCAAGCCTACGATGGCCAATGGCACGGCTTTTGGCCGGAAGACAACGAGAGTTCTCGCCAGCATAATCTCGGCCGCGAATATTTAGTCGAAGCCGCGCGCGAGCGCGCGAAGGAGATGGCGGTGCTCGGCATCATTCTGTTTGCATCGGCCTGGCCGACGATCGCGATGATTGTCGAAGTAGTCCGCTATTACAAAGGCCGTCGCTAGATCGATTCGCTCAGCGCGGGCCGAGAAATTCGTCGCGATACTGCGGCGTTGTTTCGGGCGCGAAGCCGTGACGGGTGATGTTTTCGGTGACGACGCGCGGAACGACGAATTGCAAAAGATAATCGGCGCCGCCGGCTTTGGTTCCACCGCCGCTCATCTTGAATCCGCCGAACGGATGGCGGCCGACGACGGCGCCGGTGCACGAGCGATTGATGTAAACATTGCCGGCCACGAGCTCGGCCTTTGCCCGCTCGATATTGGCCGGACTGCGCGAGAAAAATCCTGCGGTCAGCGCGAACTCGGTCCCGTTCGCGATTTCGAACGCGTCGTCGAGATCGCGCGCTTTGATCACGCTTAACACCGGTCCGAAAATTTCTTCGCACGCAATCTTCGCCTTCGGATCGACATTGGTGAAGATCGTCGGCGGAATGAAAAATCCTTGCGTCGGAACGTCACCGCGCTGGAAGGCGAGCCGCGCTTCCTGTTTTCCGCTCTCGATATATCCGAGAATAGTTTTGTGGGCTTTGCCGTCGATGACCGGGCCGACGGTGATTCCGGGCTCTTCCGGATTTCCCACGCGCAAACTCGCGGCCGCGCTCATCAGCCGCTCCATCGCGCGCGGATAAATTTCTTCAAGAATGATGAGCCGCGAGCAGGCGGAACATTTTTGGCCCTGATAACCGAATGCGGAATAAATCGTGTCCACGATCGCTTCGTCGAGATCGGCATCGGAATCGATAATCACCGCGTTCTTGCCGCCCATCTCGCAAATCACGCGTTTGAGCTCGCGCTGACCTTCGCGTGTTTCGCCTGCGCTTTTCCAAATCCGCAAACCGACTTCGCGCGATCCGGTGAACGCGATTAGATCGACATCCTTATGATCGACGAGATGCGCGCCCATCACCGAACCTTTGCCGGGCAAATAATTGAGAACGCCGCGCGGAACTCCGGCTTCCTCGAAAATTTCCATCAACCTTGCGCCGACGACGGCGGATTGCTCGGCCGGTTTCATGATCACGGTATTGCCGGTGACGAGGGCGGCCGTTGTCATCCCGGTCAAAATCGCGAGCGGGAAATTCCAGGGTGCGATGATCATGGCGACGCCGCGCGGCCAGTAATGCTGATAACTTTCTTCGCCGAGCACGTGTTGGGTTAAGCGCGGCCGGCCGATTAAACGCATTTGTTGCGCGTAAAACAAGCAGAAGTCTATGGCTTCGCGGATGTCGCCGTCCGCTTCGGCCCAGGCCTTGCCGACTTCGTAAACTTCGAGCGCCGAAAGTTCGTAGCGCCGGCGATGCATGATGTCGGCCGCGCGCTCGAGCAAACGGCAACGCGTTTCAAACGGCGTGCGGCTCCATTTTTCGAATGCTTCGCGCGCGGCTTTGACCGCGCGGTCGGCCTCCGCAATTCCGGCTTCGGCGACGTGTCCGACAACTTCATCAGGCCGGCTCGGATTGATCGATGCAATCGTTGTCTCGGTCCAAACCCGTTGGCCGTCGATCACGAGCGGATATTTTTGGCCGAGCTGCGTCTTCATGTGCGCAAGCGCCTCGCGCATGCGGTCCTGGTTCTCTTGGTAAACAAAATTCACAAGCGGCGCGTTTTCATAAGTATCACCCGGCGGTGTATCGAGGGAAGCGCCGTTGCCGCTGACTTCGACATGGCGCGCGCCATTCGGTCCCTGCGCAGGGACGAGTTCGGACGGATCGCGCAAAAGTTCGGCTTCGGAAACATTGTCCGAAAACTTCGCGCGCAAGAAACCTTCGTTTGAAGTGTTCTCGAGCAAACGCCGAACGAGATAGGCCATTCCGGGGAGCAGCTCGCCGACCGGACTGTATTCGCGAACGCGATAACCCATTTCGACCAGCGCTCGCTTCACCGGTCCCGCCATGCCGTAGAGCAATTGAAATTCGAAGCGGCTCTTATCGATGCCGAGCTCTTCCGCCAACGCCTGCGCGTGCGCGATGCTGCGAACATTGTGCGAGCCGAACGCGGCGGTGACGATCGATTCGTTCTCGAGCAGGATGCGCGTGATCACTTCGAAATTCAGATCGCTCTCCGGCTTTTGCAGGAAAACGGGGCAGGCCCAGCCGTTCTGCCGCGATTTTATTTTTTCGAAGTCCCAATACGCGCCTTTGACGAGTCGAACCGCGAAGCGCGTCCCGCGTTCGCGTCCCCATCGAAGCAAATCGCGCAGGTCGTCTTCCGCATCGCGCAAGTAACCTTGAATCACAATTCCGACATGCGGCCAATCGCGAAACTCACTTTCCATGAAGAGTGTTTTGAAAAGCTCGAGCGTCGAATTTTTATGCGCGTAGCTCTCCATGTCGAAATTCACAAACGCGCCAAGATCGCGCGCGCGTCGCAGGATCGGCCGCAATTTCGGCGCGAGATGCGCGATCGCGTCTGCCGGATCGGCCGGATTCATTTGGGAATAGAGCGCGGAAATTTTTACGGAGAGATTTACGACTGGGAACAAGTCCGCATTTTTGCCGAGCGGGTCCGACCAGCCGCGGCATTCGCGTCCCAAATGCTCCAGTAATTCCAGACAGCGCATCGCGTATTCGTTCGCTTCGTTTTCGCTTACGACCGCTTCGCCCAGAAGATCGACGGTGAATCCGATGCCTTGCTTTCGCCGTTTGCGCAGCGTTTTCATCACGTCCTCGGGATTTCGTCCGGCGATAAATTGGCGAGCCATTCCAGAGACGTTCCAGCGCAGAAGCTGGCCGCTGATGAAGGGAACGATTTGCGCCGCGCGCACGCCGGTCCGAATCAACGGCGCGTAACCGTTGCGCATGTCGGCAAAATATTCGTCGAGATGCTGGACGATGTCGGTTCCGCGATGGAGCGACGCAAGAACGTCAACGAAGCGAAAGAGTTGGACTTTGAAATGCTCATCGCGCATCGAGAGCGCCATCATCCGCTGATAGAAGCCGGCTTTGCTAAAAAGCGGCTCCGGATGCTCATCGACGAGCTCGAAAATGCGTTCGCCCCGTCGCTGGATCTCGGTTTGCAAAGCGCCCATGCCCAAAAAGTAATCGCGCGTTCAACGCAGGTAAAGGCGAAGGAATTTGTCCCACGCAGAAAAAATGCGGCCGGGATACGGTCACTTCGGGGGTCAACTCCGAATTGGAGGTTAACATAGCCGCTCTCAAGGCGGCGTTA
>DATEWZ010000051.1:0-26550 GCA_035257485.1 Chthoniobacterales bacterium | reverse complement strand
GCTTCACCGGTCCGGCCATGCCGTAGAGCAATTGAAATTCGAAACGGCTCTTATCGATGCCGAGCTCGTCCGCCAACGCTTGCGCGTGCGCGATGCTGCGAACGTTGTGCGAGCCGAACGCGGCGGTGACGATCGATTCGTTCTCGAGCAGGATGCGCGTGATCACTTCGAAATTCAGATCGCTCTCAGGTTTTTGCAGGAAAACGGGACAGGCCCACCCGTTTTGCCGAGATTTTATTTTTTCGAAGTCCCAATACGCGCCTTTGACGAGTCGAACCGCGAAGCGCGTCCCGCGTTCGCGTCCCCATCGAAGCAAATCGCGCAGGTCGTCTTCCGCATCGCGGAGGTAAGCTTGAATCACGATTCCGACATGCGACCAATCGCGAAACTCGCTTTCCATGAAAAGCGTTTTGAAAAGCTCGAGCGTGGAATTTTTATGCGCGTAGCTCTCCATGTCGAAATTCACAAACGCGCCAAGATCGCGCGCGCGTCGCAGGATCGGCCGCAATTTCGGCGCGAGATGCGCGATCGCGTCCGCCGGATCGGCCGGATTCATTTGGGAATAGAGCGCGGAGATTTTTACGGAGAGATTTACGACTGGGAACAAATCCGCGTTTTTGCCGAGTGGGTCCGACCAGTCGCGACATTCGCGTCCCAAATGCTCGAGTAATTCCAGACAGCGCATCGCGTATTCGTTCGCTTCGTTTTCGCTTACGACCGCTTCGCCCAGAAGATCGACCGTGAAACCGATTCCCTGCGTCCGCCTCTTCCGCAGCGTTTTCATTACGTCGTCGGGATTGCGTCCGGCGATGAATTGCCGGGCCATGCCGGAAACATTCCAGCGCAGGAGTTGACCACTGATGAATGGCACGAGGCGCGCCGCCCGAACACCGGTCCGGATCAACGGCGCGTAGCCATTGCGCATGTCGGCAAAGTATTCGTCGAGATGCTGAACGATGTCGGTCCCGCGATGGAGCGAAGCAAGAACATCAACAAAACGAAACAGTTGTACTTTGAAATGCTCGTCCCGCATTGAGAGTGCCATCATCCGTTGGTAAAAACCCGCTTTGCTGAAAAGCGGCTCCGGATTCTCATCGACCAGCTGGAAAATGCGTTGGCCACGTCGTTCGACTTCAGCCTGCAAGGCGCCCATAACCAAAAACTAATCGCGCGTTCAGGCGAGGTAAAGGCGAAGGAATTTATGAGCGCGGAAAAAATGTGCCGGGGATACGGTCACTTTGCCGGTTAATTTCGAAGAGGGGGTTACACATACCGCTGCAAAGCGGGATTAGATTCAGGGGAATATTAGAGTGATTTGCCTGGCGGGCCCTGCAGGCCCTGGGGCTCGGGTCCGTCAGGCAATTTCCCTTTCTGTCGATTGGAGTTTGCCGCTCGCTCTGAACTCGATTAGCAAGATCGACATGCAGTCCCGGGATCAGCATCACCAATTCGCGAGCGACAACACCGCCGGAGTCTGTCCGGAAGTCTTGGCGGCGCTCGAAGAGGCCAATCGCGGTGCAACAGAGTCATACGGCGCCGATCCCTGGACAAATCGCGTTCGCGAATTTGTCCGCGATCTTTTTGAAACCGATTGCGACATTTATCTGCTTTCAAACGGAACGGCCGCAAACGCGCTTGCGCTAGCTCAGCTTTGTCAGCCCTTTCACAGCGTTGTCTGTCATCAAAATGCCCACCTTCAAACCGACGAATGCGGCGCGCCGGAATTTTTCACGCGCGGCAGCAAACTTGCCTTGGTCGGCGGGAAGAATGGCAAAATCGACATCAAGGTAGCAGAAGCAGCGATCATGCGTCAGCCCGAGGTGCACGCCCATAAACCGCGGGTGGTCAGTATTACGCAGGCAACCGAACTGGGTACGGTTTACAGTCGAGATGAAGTCGCCGAGATCTCCGGATTTGCGAAAAAGCAAGAGATGTTCTTGCACATGGACGGCGCGCGGTTCGCCAACGCGATCGCGGCGCTCGGATGTTTGCCAAAGGAAATCGCGTGGAAGGTTGGAGTAGATGCTCTTTGTTTTGGCGGAACGAAAAACGGCGCGGCTGGGGCCGAGTTGGTGATCTTTTTCAAAAAGGAACTTTCGCGCGAGTTCGAGTACCGAGTGAAACAGGGCGGCCAGCTGGGGTCGAAGACGCGATTCTTGGCAGCGCAATGGGTGGCGCTGCTAACGGATGGGGTTTGGCTCCGAAACGCACGGCACGCGAACACAATGGCGCGAAGACTCGCGGAACGCATTCGCGTTGCGAAGATCGACATCGTTCTGCCGGTTGAGGCGAATGCCGTTTTTGTCCGGCTGGCTGAGGACGTCGTCCAGAATCTGAATTCGCGTGGGTGGCATTTTTACAAATTTATCGAGCCTGATATTTATCGACTGATGTGTTCTTGGGAGACTGCAGATGGGGACATTAATCAGTTTCTCAGTGATTTGCTGCGCTGAAAAGAGAGCCGCTGACGGTAACTGACAGCTGGGCCTTTAGGTGCCTAAAAGGCCGATGGAACTCCCGGTAGAACCGCGGCCCGTAAAGTCCTCGGGCGGCACTATTTTTGCGGGTCAGGGATTTGGTAGGGGTGCTAAGCACAGATTTTGCTTCTCTTGGAATCATAGAAATTATGAGACCAGACAAAGCTGCCTTAATATCGCGGCACTCCCGCCTAGCCAGCGCCTTTACCACGCTTGTCGCTCTGTTCGTCGTCTTTGGAGTCTCTCTACCCTCGCGCGTGGACGCGTATGTTCTGGAAGGACCAAAATGGCCGAACGGCAGCACTGTTGTCATGCAACTGTCGCTCGGAAGCGGGAGCGTCACTCTGTCCGACGGCAGCACCTCTTGGAACAACGCCGTTTTCCCAGCTTTAGGTAGTTGGAACGGCGTTATGGGTAGCACGCAATTGGGTAGCGTGATGAATTCTACCGCCGCAGTTTCGAGCGGTGACCATGTAAATTCGATGGCCTTTGCGAGCAGTAATTTCGGCCAGAGCTTCGGTTCGAACACGCTGGCCGTAACCACTTATTGGATGTCCGGATCGACTATGACCGAAGGGGACATTCTCTTTAACAGCGCCCAAGCGTGGGATTCCTACCGCGGAGCTCTACGTTCGGCGTACGATATCCGCCGTGTCGCATTGCATGAACTTGGTCACGTGCTCGGACTCGGTCATTCCAATCTCTCAAGCGCGATCATGTATGCTTACATAACCAATACTGACGCGCTGACCGCCGATGATATTGCCGGCGTGCAATCATTGTATGGCGGCCCTTCGGCATCACCGACGCCGACCCCAACTCCGACTCCAGCGCCCACACCAACCCCGACGCCGGCGCCCACGCCGACGCCAACTCCGACCCCGGCGCGCACGCCCACTCCAACGCCAACCGTGACACCAACGCCGACGCCAACTGCAACACCGAGTGCCACTCCAACTGCGACCCCGACGCCGACTGCGACTGCCACCGCGACGGCTACGCCAACGCCAACACCGGGTGCGGCCGTAATGATCAGCCCGGTTGCCGGATCAATCCTTGCCTCTTCGAGCGTTACGTTTTCTTGGACCTCTGGAAGCGCTACTGCCTATTTCCTTCTTGCCGGCAGCTCTGTGAATGGTGGTGACCTTTACAGTTCTGGCATCACAAGCGCGCATTCCGCGACCGAAAACAGCATGCCGACCGACGGCCGGACGGTCTATGTGTCTCTTTACTCGCAGGTAAACGGTTCCTGGATCGCGAACAAGTACACCTATCACGCCTTTTCTACCTCCGGAACACCGACACCGACCCCAACCCCAACCGCGACGCCGACTCCGACTCCGACGCCGACTGCCACCCCGACGCCGACCCCGGCGAATACGGTTTCAAAACCGATGATCATTCCAAATGGCGGCAGTTATGCTGGCAAGGTCACGGTTTACATTTTTTGCAATGCGTCGGGAGCGACCATTCACTATACGCTGGATGGCTCGACGCCCACCTCGGCTTCGCCGACTTATCCCTCCGGCGGCTTCACTATTAGCACAAAAGGCGCGAAAACGGTCAAAGCTATCGGAACGAAGAATGGCATGACCGACAGCGCAGTCGCCACAGCCAATTACACAATCAATTAGCAACCAGCAACTGACTAATCTTTCTTCAATCGATGAAAATAAAATATCTTCTCCCACTTACGCTAATTGCCATTGCGCTTGCCCGCGTCACCGCGACGACCGTGGTCCCGCCGACTTTCGACCAGCTAGTGCAACAGGCCGAGCTCATTTTCCAGGGAACAGTGACGGATACTAAATCGGTTTGGGAGGGCGAAGGCGCGCAACGCCACATCGAAACTTACGTGACGTTCCAAATCGCCGACAGCGTGAAAGGGAATGCAGGTTCTTCATATACGATCAGGATGCTTGGTGGCACGATCGGCGACGAATCGCTCGTTGTTACCGACGCACCGAAATTCCAGGTCGGCGATCGCGAGATTCTATTCGTCGAACACAACTACGACCAGTTCGTCCCGCTCGTTGGTATCGGTCACGGCCGCTTCCATGTTCAGCGCGACGAAGAGACCGGTCGCGACGTCGTCGTGGACCACGAGGGCGCGCCTGTTAAGGATCTGGCGAAGCTCGGTCGCGAGGAAGAGTCAGTCAGCGCAGCGGAAGCGATCACACCGGAACAACTCAAGTCGGCTGTTAAGGGTCAGCTGCAGGCTCAGGCCGGTCATCCCGCGAAATAATTCGCGCGTACAGTTATCGATCGCCGATCTTTGCCAGCGCCGTCCTACGCTTAAAGTTTACGGCTGCTGAGCTTCTTTAGTTCGTGCCCGAGCTTGATCTCTGACATCGGCCGCGCGATCGAGCGAGCGCTTCATCCAATTGTATTCGGACGCTTGTCCGCGCGGTGCTGCGGTCAACGCAGGCTTGGCTGCGGTAGGCTGCTGCTGTGGCGTTGTGCTGGTCTCCGGCGTTTTTTGCTCATTCTGTTTTTGCCACACGAAGAGCGCGCCGCCGATTGCCGCGATTGCGATGAACGTGACCAAGCCGCGCATGTCATATTTCGGAGCATGATGCGAGCCAGCTTCTTTGCGGTGCTGTCAGGGCAATGATAATTTTGAGGATGCTTTCGCTACGACAGTTAACGATCGCGACCCTCGCGCTCTCGCTGGCGCATTCTGCTCACGGCCAAAGCTATCAGGGCAAGGAATTGGTCAAAGCTTCTCTCCAGGCCGATACCGCCGCGATTGCTCCCGGTAAGCCATTCAATGTCGGACTTCTCCTTCGGATGGCGCCGGGCTGGCACACCTATTGGAAATTTTCCGGGGACGCCGGTCTGCCGACTGAGATCAAATGGAACCTGCCGTCGGGTTGGAAAGTCGGCGAGATCCAATGGCCAATTCCGCTTAAGACCCTCGATCCGGGCGATATTCAAACTTACGGCTACCAGGACGAGATCATGCTGATTCAGCAGATCACGCCACCGGACAAGATCGACAACTCTCCGGTGAAATTTTCCGCGCAAGCCGACTGGCTCGTCTGCGAAAAGATTTGCATTCCCGGAAGTGCGAACCTTGAGCTCGAGCTCCCAACATCGACAACCGCCGAACCGAAGAACACCGACCTCTTCGCGCGCTACCGTCGTTTAGTTCCCAAAGAATTTCCGGGAAACGATGCTAAATCGAACTGGAGCCGCACGGGCAACGATCTTCATCTAAAGGTCACCAGCGACCAAATCGCGAACTACCAAAACCTCGATTTCTTTCCTTTGCCCCAAGGGAACAACGTCGTGGTCGGTCATCCGACTGTCGAATCGCGCGAGGGGAGCGAAGTCACTTTCAAAATCCCCACCGAATCGCTCGACAAAAATTCCTCGTCGATGCCGGGCGTGATCGTTTATTCCAAGTTTCCGAACGGCAACGATCGGAGCGGTTGGGAAATCAGCGCCCCACAGATTGCCACGGCCACTCCGCAAATCGCACAGCCCACACGCGGGCTCGCCACGTTTCTGCTTTTTGGGTTCATCGGCGGATTCATTTTGAATCTGATGCCGTGCGTCCTGCCGGTGATCTCGCTCAAGATTTTCGGATTCATTCAACAATCGGGCGAGAGTCGCGCGAAAATCTTCCGGAGCGGTCTGGCGTTTGTTGCGGGAATCTTTACCTGGTTCGTTGGTCTTGCCCTCGTTCTCATCGCGATCAAAGCAGCTGGTCACGACGTCACCTGGGCCTCCCAATTCACCAATCCCTATTTTGTTTTGCTTCTTAGCGTGATCGTCCTTGTCTTCGCGCTCAATCTTTTCGGCGTGTTCGAGATCACGCTGCCGCAATTCGTCAGCCGCGGAATGGAGTCCGCGCCGAGCAAAGGCAACGCCGGCTCATTTTTTCAGGGCGTTTTCGCGACCGCATTGGCGACTCCCTGCACGGCGCCGTTTCTCGGAACGGCCATCGGCTTCGCGTTCACGCAATCGTCCGCAGTCATTCTGTCGATGTTCGTTGCCGTCGCGGCCGGAATGAGTGCGCCTTACTTTCTGCTCAGCGCGCAACCAGCCTGGATGAAATTTCTGCCGCAGCCCGGCACCTGGATGGTGCACGTGAAGCAGTTCATGGGCTTCCTTCTGATCGCGACGTTGCTCTTCTTGATCTACGTGCTCGGCGCGCAACGCGGGCTCGAGGGTGCGATCTGGGCGAGCTGCTTTTTGTTGGTGATCGCGATCGCTTGCTGGATGAAAGGCGCGTTCATGTTGCCGACCGCGTCCGCAACGAAACGAACAGTCACTCTCTTGCTCATACTCGTAATCGTGCTCGCGTCTGGTTTCTATTTCATCGGCGACAAATTTCAGTCGTCGAAGATCGACATCGCGCAAAGCGCGTCGGGTGGAGGCTGGCAAGCATTCACGCCCGAACGTTTGCAATCAGAACGCGATGCGGGTCACGCCGTGTTTGTCGATTTCACCGCTGCCTGGTGTTTGACCTGCAAGTTCAATGAAAAGGCCGTTCTCGAAAATTCCGAAGTCCGGGACGCGTTCCAACGTCATAACGTTGTGAAAATTAAGGCTGATTGGACCAACGGCGACCCGGCGATTACAAAATTACTTCAACAATTTGGCCGGCCCGGTGTCCCATTATACGTGCTTTATCCGGGAAAATCGGCTGAGCCGATTGTTTTCCCGGAATTGCTCACTAAAAATATTCTCCTCGATAAGCTGGAAACCATCGCAGTCGCTTCACGCTAATTTATGAAAACAAAACTACTACTAACCGCAATCACCACACTCGCCGCCGGCGCGCTTTACGCCGCCGACGTTCCACCGGTTGGCAGCGCCGCGCCGGATTTCTCCGCGCCGGACGCCAACGGCAAGACGCAATCGCTCGCCGAATACAAAGGCAAATACGTCGTGCTCGAATGGTTCAATCCGGAATGTCCGTTCGTGAAAAAACATTACGGCGGCGGCAACATGCAAAAGCTGCAGGATGAATTCACCGGTAAAGGCGTCGTTTGGCTGACCATCGATTCCAACGCGCCCGGCACCGAGGGCAGCATCACCGCCGAGCAGGCGAAGAAGATCATGGATTCGTGGAAAACGAAGCAGACCGCGCTCGTTCTCGATCCTGAAAGCAAGATCGCCAAACTCTACGGTGCCAAGAACACGCCCAACATGGTGATCATCAATCCGGAAGGTAAAATCGTTTACGAAGGCGCGATCGACAGCAAAGCGACCCCTAACCCGGCCGACATTCCGAGCTCGACCAACTACGTGAAGTCCGCGCTCGACGAATCGCTCGCCGGTAAACCGGTCTCAAACGCGCAGACCAAGCCGTACGGCTGCTCGGTCAAATACAAATCCTCCTAGTTTCTTCTGTGGAGGCAGGCGTTCTCGCCTGCAGAAATTTTACAGCGGCGGTCGCTTGACCGCCGCTTTTGTTTTATGCCGATTAGGTAAGACGATTGATGAAAAATCAAACCCACGCGATCAAACACGGCGATACCTTCGCCGTGTTCGATCTCTTCGGCGACATTGATGTCCTGTCCGAATGCGGCGTCTATCACCAGGACACACGGTTCCTTTCGCAACTCCTCCTGACCATCAATAATGAACGTCCGGAACTGGTAAGTTCGGCAATCAGCGACGACAGCATAGTCGTCACCGTTGATCTTGTGTGTCACGGCGTCCGAATTCGTCGCACTCAATTCTTGTGGGGTGCGACGCTTTACGGGCGCCTGAAAATTGAGAACGGCAGCGAGTCGACAGTTGAATTGTCGATGCAATTCAATGCTGATTTTGCGGACTTGTTTGAAGTTCGCGGCTTCAAGCACGCGGGCCGCGGCCGCATAGATCCGCCGCAAGTTCGCGAAAACACGATTCAGTTTTCTTACGAAGGGTTGGATCGACGGCGGCGCCAGACGACGATTTGGTTCGATCCGGCGCCAGGGGAATCAGCTGAGTCTCGCGTGCGCTTTCGGCTTAGACCGAGAGTGCAAACGGTTCTTGATGTTTTAGTGCGTTGCGAATCGGACGATCGAACGCCCACATCGATCGCAAATTTCGACGAAGCGTCGCAACGACTTCGCTCGGTGTCCTTGCCTGCGATCGAAGTTGGTCGGGAAATCGTCACCTCGAACGAGCGAATCGACGCGTGGCTGCGTCGCTCGCTTGCCGACCTGCGCATGATGCTCACCGAGACGCCGTATGGAGCTTATCCATATGCTGGGCTTCCTTGGTACAGCACGGCGTTTGGGCGCGATGGGATCATCACGGCGCTTGAATGTTTGTCATTCGATCCGGGCATCGCGCGCGGCGTTCTCAAGTATCTCGCCGCCACCCAAGCGACTGACGAAAATCCAGAGCGAGACGCGCAGCCTGGGAAGATTCTGCACGAGACGCGGGCCGGCGAGATGGCAGCGTGCGGCGAAGTTCCGTTTGATCGCTACTACGGCTCGATCGACGCGACGCCATTATTTGTCATGCTCGCGGGCGCATATTACGACCGCACGGGCGATGTCGATCTAATCCAATCGATTTGGTCGAACATCGAGGCCGCGCTGAATTGGATCGACAACTGCGGCGATCTCGACGGCGACGGCTTCATCGAGTATGCGCGCTCAGCGCGCGGTGGGCTGCGCAATCAGGGTTGGAAGGATTCGGATGATTCGATTTTTCACGACGACGGCACTTTATCGGATGGGCCAATCGCGCTTTGCGACGTGCAAGCCTACGTTTTCGCAGCGAAATGCGCAGCCGCAAATCTGGCGCGTGTTCTTCAAGATAGTTTGCTCGCGGAACAACTGGCACATCAGGCTGAAACCTTGCGCCGTCGATTCGAGGAAATTTTCTGGTGCGAAGAACTTTCGACTTACGCGATTGCGCTCGATGGCAGGAAAAAAATTTGCCGCGTGCGCAGTTCGAACGCCGGCCATTGTCTGTTTGCAGGAATTGCCAGCGTAGAACGAGCGGCGCGCGTTGCCGCGACCTTGATGAGCGAGGAATCGTTTTCGGGGTGGGGCGTCCGCACGATTGTTACATCGGAATCGCGTTACGATCCGATGTCCTATCACAACGGTTCGATCTGGCCGCACGACAATGCGATAATCGCTGCCGGTTTCGCGCGCTACGGCTTGAAGAAGCAAGCGATGGTGATCTATCAGGCGTTGCTCGATGCCAGCAGCTATTTTGAACTAAATCGCGTGCCCGAACTTTTCGGCGGCTTCCCCCGCCAACTCGGCTCAGGCCCGACTCCTTACCCGGTTTCTTGTTCTCCGCAAACCTGGTCGGCTTGCGCAGTCTTTCTCTTGATCGAGGCCTGCGGCCTACGGTCGCTCGATTAAACCCAAATCGTCATGAGTTTTGACGCCTCGCGCCAAGCCGCCACGCCAATCGCATCATCGGCATCGGCATGATCCGGACGAGGAACATGCCAAGTTTCATAAACAGCCCAGGAATGATGAGCGGCTTGTCGGCTTCGATCGCGGCCAGCGCGTCGCGCGCGGTTTGTTCGACCGAAACATAGGTGAATTCCGGTCCGCGTTCGGGCTCGCGTCCCGGTCGTTTTGCGACTTCACCAAATTCGGTGTGGACCGGTCCCGGACAAAGCGCCGTGACGCTCACGCCGCTGTTTATTGGAAGTTCCGCGCGCAATGCTTCGTTGAAACTGTTTACGAACGCTTTGCTTGCCGCATAAACCGCCATGCCCGGAATCGGCAGGAAACCGGCAGATGAGCTGACGTTCAAGATTGCGCCGCGTCTTCTTGCAATCATCCGCGGAAGCAACTGGCGGGTGAGAAAAGTCAGCGCAGCGATATTGACTTGAATGATTCGATCGTCGCGTTCGAGATCGCTGCTCACGACCGAGCCGTAATCGCCGAGCCCGGCGTTGTTGATCAGGAAATCGATCTCGATCTTGTTTTGCTCGAGCCAGCGGACCAGACCGTCGATTTGAGATTTGTCGGAAAGATCGGCAACGCGTGTGTGAACGATCAATTGCGCGTTGCGATTTAGGAGCTCTGCACGCAGTTCGGTCAAACGTTGCTCGCGACGCGCAACGAGGACGAGCGTTCGCGCGCGATTCGCCAGCTGCCGCGCGAGCTCGCGACCGATTCCGGCCGAAGCGCCAGTGATCAATGCGGTGCAGCTGTTAACGTTCATTGCTTCTTAATTAGTAACGCTGTTACTCCGCCGCCAACTATTCCGCCGATGTGGCCCGCCATACTGATGTTGGGAAGAAACGAAACGCCAAATGCGATTAGCAGAACAATCCACAGCCTCGTTCGCAGCCGGATGTTGTCGCCTTGGCGATAAGCCAGGATCAGCGCAGCGCTCAAGAGACCGAAAGTGCCGCCAGATGCGCCGACCGTCGCGCCAACCTTTGGATACAAATTGTGCCAGACAAGAATTACACCCGCAGAAATAATCACGCTTACAAAATAGATCAGCGCGCCATGCCTGATTCCGACCTGGGCCTCGACCACGCGACCAATGAAAAAAATTAGTCCAACGTTCAAACAGAGATGCAGCCAGTCGAAATGTAAAAACGAATACGTCCCGATTCGCCAGAACTCGCCGTGAAGCCGGCCGTTGTCCGGCAGCGCGCCGAGTTTTAGCAACGCGTCGTCGTTTCCAGTGCTGTTGGTTGCGAGCTCGATTCCAAAACCGATCGCGATAGCAACGATCAGCAGGAGCGTTCCGCGTTTCATCTGTGGTTCTCAATGAACTTCGTCGGATTGATCCAGCCACGGGTGTCATCACGGTAGCCGGGACCGATGAACGGCGTGAGAAATTCGCGCATTTCGAAATGAAGGTGCGCGAAGTAACGGCCGTTGGCCGTGCCGACGGTGGCGATTTGCTGTCCGCGTTTCACCGTTTCGCCGGGATGCACGAGCATGTCTTGAACGTGGCCGTAGTACGACTGCACATATTTGCGCTCGCCGTTGATTGACTCGTCTCCCGACTCGCCACCCCTCGCGGGCTTTCCCGTCGACGTCGCTCGGCTCCCGCCAGCTCCGTTTTCCAAATAAGCGTGCAAAATGATGATCACGTTGCCCCAGCCAGGACCGCCATCGCGCGCAAGCTGGACGCGGCCGTCCGCGACCGCATAAATCGGATCGCCGAGATCGCTGTTCTCACCGCCAATGCCGTTCAGATCGTCGCCGAGATGTTTGTTCTCGGTGAAATGTTGCGCGTTGTAGGCCATCGCACCGTTCTCATTGCCGAGCGGGAAATCAAAATGTAACGCGGTCGGAACGGATTCGAGTTCAAGCGGCGAGGGGATCCGAAAGGCGGGATCGACTTGATTAGGACGCGTCAATTCCGGCCAAAGCTTCCACGCGAGCGTCGCGACGAAAGCAACAATGAATGCCAGGGCAGCGAAGAGGGCGACTTTCATTCGAGCCACAGATTAACACCGATGAAACACGGATAAACGGAAGCAATTCTGAAATCGGTGTCGATCTGTGTGCATCTGTGGCTAATCTTACCGGCGATGAAAGTTCTCGTCACCGGCGGCGCGGGGTTTATCGGCTCCCATCTGGTCGAGAGATTGCTCGCGGATGATCACAACGTCGCGATCCTCGACGACTTTAACGATTATTACGATCCGAAGATCAAACGAGGGAACATTTCCGCCGTTGAGAAGAAGATTGCCGTGCACAATGTCGATCTTCGCGATGCTGGAAAAGTCGCGAACGTTTTTCAAAAGGAAAACTTCGACGCGGTTTTTCATCTCGCTGCGCGCGCTGGAGTTCGGCCATCGATTCAACAGCCGCAGCTCTACTACAACACGAACGTCGCTGGCACTTTGCATTTGCTCGAAAGCGCTCGCGCAAGGGGTGTTGAGCGATTCATCTTCGCCTCGAGCTCGTCGGTTTACGGCGCGGCGAAGAAGGTCCCGTTTTCGGAAGCGGAACATCTGACTCAGACTTTAAGTCCGTACGCGGCCACAAAGATTGCCGGAGAGTTTCTTTGTTCGACTTACTCGCATCTTTACAAAATGCGGATCGTCGCGCTGCGATACTTCACGGTTTACGGCGCGCGCCAACGGCCTGATCTGGCGATCCATCAGTTCACGCGAAGAATTCACGCCGGCGAACCGATCGACCAATTCGGCAACGGAACGACCCGGCGCGATTATACCTACATCGACGACATCATTCAGGGAACGATGGCGGCGTTGAAATATGACGGGCGTCCGAGCCGGACTGGCGATTTGTTCGACGTTTTCAATCTGGGGGAGAGCGACACGATCCAGCTGAAGGATTTGATCGCCGCGATCGAGAAGGAGCTTGGCAAGAAAGCGAAGATCAATTGTTTGCCGGAGCAACCAGGTGATATGCCGCTGACCTGCGCCGACATCTCCAAAGCGCGCAAACTCCTCGATTACGATCCGAAAACGAAATTCGAAGATGGTTTGCCGAAGTTCGTCGATTGGTTTTTGAAATCGCGCTTAGCGAAATAATGCTTCCTTTCGATCAACGCGCCTGTTTCATCGCCGGCCAGGCGAAATCAGGAACGACGCTGCTCGCCGCACTGCTCGACAATCATCCGGAGCTTCTCGTTTTACCGCAGGAGACCGCTTACTTTCCTACCGTTCTGCGAAAATACGGTAACGCAGGGCGCCGCGCGCAGTTCGATTATCTGACGAAAGAATCTTTCTCGAGGGTTTTGTTCGGCGGCGAACCAAAATGGCGAGAACACGAATACAAAAGTTTTCCGCAGCAAAAATTCCGCGAGACGTTCGAGCGGATCGCGTTCGATCCTGCAAACGCGCAACGCGATTTGGTGGCGCTGATGGCGGAGGCGTACGCCGAAACGATCGACGTCCCACTCGATCGTATTAAACGCTGGATCGAGAAGACGCCTGCGAACCGGAACCACGTCGATGAAATCTGTGGGCGGTTTCCAAGTGCGAAGTTGCTCATCACCTTGCGCGATCCGCGCGCAATTTTGGCCACGCAGATCGCGTTGGAGAAAACGAGAAAAACAAAACGCTTGTCGGTTTATTACGTGATCGCGCATTGGCGGGTGGCTGCGAATCTGGCGCGGCGGGTTCGTGCGGGAGACGTTCCGGGTCTGTTCCTACAGTTCGAACAACTAGTCAGCGAGCCGGCTCAAGTCATGAACGACGTTTGTGACTATCTCGAGATCGCGTTCGATCCGAACGTTGTTCTGACACCAACGAAGATCGGTGAGCGATGGGGCGGAAATTCGGCGGCCCAGATTGCGTTCTCGAAAGTGAGCGCGGAGCCGGCATCGCGTTGGGAAAAGGAGTTATCGGAGGACGAGATCGGTTGGGTCGAGCGGCATTGTCGCGATCTGATGCCGGAGTTTGGCTACGAGCCACGGCTCAAGTCGCGCAGTGTGACCAGCTTTTGGAAGCCGATTCGCGGGGAACAGCCGCGCGAGTATTTAAAGTCGCGCGCCTACTCGATTCGCGACGGGTTGGGGGGCCGTTAAAATCGACATTTCGCCTCGAAAAACCGCCCCTTGCAAAGCCTTCACGGGCGGGCGATAATCCGCGCGTAGATGTCGGGAATCTGATCCTAGGCATCCGTTTCATTGAAGCTAAGAGTATGAAGCGAGGTACGTCATCTTCGCGAACTGTTCAGCTGAGCAAAACGGGCTGCATCCTGAGACCATTGTATTTCCGGCAGGACGAGGTGGAGTTTCCAACGGCGTCGCAGACTGATAGGACCTTTCGGGATTCGCGCGCCGCGGACTGTGTTCGCCCGAGGCGAACGCTCCGCCCATTGAACAACTTAAATATTGAGGATCAACATGAACTCGCATTCATACGAGAGACGCCAGCGTCACGGACGCGGTCGGTCTCGACGTCGGGGCGGTCGCGGACGCTTTCAAGATCAACGCGAACGTCAGCAAGCTCCGAAGCAGAAGACATTTTGGCAACGCATCGTCGCATTTTTTGGTGGCAATGGCGGCGGCCAAAGAAAACCATCAGCGCCGCAAGGGCGTAACGGGCAACAACAGCATCAGCCGCGGCCGCAAGAGCAGCGCGAACAGCGCGAACCGCGACCGCAACGCAAGCCGGAGTCGGTCGAAGTCACTTCGCCGCGTCTTTACGTCGGCAATTTGTCCTTCGACGCGACCGAGAGCGATCTTTTCGAGCTCTTCAACGGCGTCGGCCACGTGCAGAACGCCGAGGTCGTGACTTATCGCCACAACCAGCGCTCAAAAGGGTTCGCCTTCGTTTCGATGCAAACCGTCGATGAAGCAAAGCGCGCAGTGGAGGAATTGCACGACAAGGAATTCCTCGGGCGCAAGCTCGTGGTCAGCGGCGCGAAATCGAGCGATCGCGAACACTCGCGCGATTAATTCGCGTTTGTGATTTCAGTCGGGAGACGAAGCGCTGATTAAGGCGCGCGTCTCCCGATTTTTTATGCACGACGTCTTCTTCATCGTCGGGCCGACTGCGACCGGCAAATCGGACGTCGCAGCGGATGTCGCGCGCGAACTTGACGCGGAAATTGTCAGCGCGGACGCATTTCAGATCTACCGCGGCCTCGATTTACTGAGCGCGAAACCGGACACGGCGACGCTCGCAAAAGTTCCGCATCATCTGATCGGGACGATTTCGATCTCGGAAGAGATGAACGCGGAAAAATTTCGGAAACTGGCGTTGCAAACGATAAGCGATGTTCACTCACGCTGGAAATTGGCGATCGTGGTCGGCGGAAGCGGGCTTTATATCAAAGCGCTGACGCATGGTCTTTCGGTTGTGCCGCCCGCGGATCCGGATTTGCGCGCACGATTGAACGAGCTCAGCTTGGCCGATTTGCAGAAAAAATTGCGCGGACTTGATCCGAAAACGGCCGTCGATCTCAAAAATCGCCGGCGCGTTATGCGTGCGATCGAAATTTGCGTGCTCACTGGAAATCGCGCGTCCGAACAGCGGCAGTGGAGCGGGGAAGAAATGTTCGCTACCACCGGAGTCTTTGTATTTCGAGAGCGCGATGATCTTTATCAGCGAATTAATCAGCGCGTTGACAGAATGTTTGAGGCGGGAGTGATCGAAGAGGTTCGCAATGCCGGCGCGATGAGCGACACGGCGTCGAAGATGATCGGTTTGCGCGAAGTCCGCGAGTTGCTCGACGGGAAGACGTCGATCTTGCAATGCGTGGCGGCGATTCAACAAGCGACTCGCCGGTATGCCAAAAGGCAGTTGACCTGGTTTCGGCGGCAAACTAATTTTCAATCGCTGAATTTGTCGGAAATAAATCACGTCGAAGCAGTGAAGCGGATTTCGCAACTCGCGAAAACGCCGGGAGTGGCGCAGGGGAATGATTGAAACACGTCCGAAAAAAAACCACGAGCGCGCGCTCTTGATTGGTCTCGAAAAGCAGGGCGTCTCGAAATGGGACCTGCGGGATTCGCTCGAAGAATTGGCGGAGCTGGCGAATTCGGCGGGCGCAGAAGTCGTCGATACCGTCACGCAAAAGTTGGATCGCCCGACCGCACCGTACTATATCGGCAAAGGAAAAGCGGAATCGCTCAAGCCGGCGTTGCAAGATCGACAAGTCACGTCGGTGATTTTCGATGACGAACTTTCGCCAGCGCAGGGGCGCAATCTGGAAAATCTGCTTTCGCGCAAAGTGCTCGATCGCACGCAGCTGATTCTCGACATTTTTGCGCAACGCGCGCGGAGCCGCGAAGGCCGATTACAGATCGAGCTCGCGCAATTGCAATACTTGCTGCCGCGACTGACGCGAATGTGGCATCACCTTTCTCGACAAACCGGCGGAATCGGAACGCGCGGTCCGGGTGAAACACAGTTGGAAGTCGATCGCCGTCGCGTGCAGGAAAGAATCTCGCGACTGGAGCGCGAGCTCGAATCGGTCCGCAAAACGCGCGCGGTGCAACGTCAAGGTCGCAAACGTCACCAATGGCCGGTCGCGGCGGTGGTTGGTTACACCAACGCCGGCAAATCAACGCTTTTGAATTTGCTCACCGGCGCGGACGTCGTTGCCGAAAATAAATTGTTCGCCACGCTCGACCCGACCACGCGCAGTTTTATGCTGCCGAACAAACAACGCGTGCTGCTCACCGATACGGTCGGATTTTTGCGAAAACTGCCACACACGCTGATCGAATCGTTCAAAGCGACGCTCGAAGAAGTGAGCGAAGCTGACCTTCTCATTCACATTGTCGATCTTTCGCACGCCCGCGTGGACGATCAGATCGAAGCGGTCGAGGGCGTGATCAAGGAGCTCGACGCGCACGGCAAACAAACGCTGATCGTCTTCAACAAGATCGACAATCTAGCGAATCGGGAGTTGATCGATACTTACCTGCGAAGATTTCCGGGAAGTGTGGCGATCTCGGCGCGGACTGGAGAAAACGTAAAGCATTTAGTGCAGGCGTTGCAAGACGCGCTGAGCGCTTGGCGATTGCGCTCGCATTTCAAAATTCCAGCGAGCGAATCCGCGTTGATCGCGGAGATTCATCGGGTCGGCCACGTGCTCGAATTAAAATACGAAGGCAACGACACGATCATCGTCGCTCACGTTCCGCCGGAGCTCGGTCAAAAGCTGGCCAATTTCGCAGCGTAGTTGCAACCTCGCGCGCCTGCGTTAGAGCGCTGGTGTGAAGTGGACGCAAAATCTTCGCGCGCGGCTCGGTTTGGATTTGTTGCCGAAAACCCTGCGACGCGTTGTCGTCGGCGTCATCGGTGGCACAATCGTTTTGATTGGCATAGCACTGCTCGTGTTGCCCGGCCCCGCATTTATTGTGATTCCGCTCGGGTTTCTAATTTTGGGGAGTGAATTTGCCTGGGCCAGACGACTCTTGCGTCGCGCCAAAGGATTAATCGGTAGGCCGCCGAACGCGCATGACAAAGTTTCGAAGGAGGAACGATGAAAGCTCGCGAGCGGGTTGCGAAATTGATCAAGGTTTGGCCAAAAGTTTATCCGGACGCGCACACCGAGCTGGATTTCAAAACGCCGCTCGAGTTGTTAATCGCGACGATCCTTTCCGCGCAATGCACTGACAAGCGCGTGAACATGGTGACGCCGGCGTTGTTCAAAAAGTACCGGAGCGCGAAAGATTACGCGAGCGCGCCGCCGGGCGAGCTCGAAAACGCGATCAAATCGACCGGTTTTTTCAACAGCAAGGCGAAGAGCATTCGCGGCGCAACATCGACGATCGCGAGCAAGTTTGGCGGCAAAGTTCCAAACTCGATGGAGCAATTGCGCGAGCTTCCGGGGGTCGGTCGCAAAACCGCGAACGTTGTTTTGGGAAACGCGTTCGGGATCAACGAAGGGATCGTGGTCGATACGCACGTGATCCGTTTGTCGGAGCGGCTTGGCCTGACGAAACACAAAGACCCGGAGAAAATCGAGCAGGACCTGATGAAACTCGTGCCGCAAAAATATTGGGCGATCTGGAGTCACTGGTTGATCTGGCACGGCCGGCGCCGTTGTTACGCGCGGAAGCCGGACTGTGCGAACTGTGAAGTGTTCAAGCTTTGTCCGAGCGGCGAGATTTTTTTGCGAACTGGAATGGCGGCGAAACCGAGTGGTTAGCGAGTTTGGTCTTCGTCTTCGGATGGCTCGACGTGGCGCATGTTGGTGCCGTGCTTCTCCGCTTTTGTGCGCACGCGTCGGAACTGCTGTTCGAGCCTGTCGAGTTCTTCGTCGGAGAGTTCTTCCAAATCGACCATCTCGTTGCGTGCCTTCTTCAGTGCGTGAATGACTTCGTCGAGCTTCAAGTGCATCGCCTTCGCGTCGCGGTTTTGTGTGTTCTGAATTAGAAAGACCATCAGGAACGTCACGATGGTGGTCCCGGTGTTGATGATCAGTTGCCACGTGTCGGAGAAATGAAACGTCGGACCGGTGATGAGCCAGACCAGGATGACGAGTAATGCCGCGGCAAACGCCCACGCGCTCCCGAGCAGGAGGGCAGAACGTCGCGCAAAGACGCGAAATGCGTCATTCACGATGCAGAACAGATCGCGTTCTTCCTCGTGTTTTTTCAGTTCTTCGGTTTGCGTTTTATTCACAAGTCTCACTTTATGTTCGCGTTGAAGCTCGAGCTCGCGTGCACGGAAGATGTCGATCTTACCGGCGTCAGAGTGACCCGAGATTGATTTTCCCGCCGATCTGAGGAAAATAGAGCCCCCGCCGGCCATGCAGCACGTCTCCGCATTTTCCCGTCCACAAACGGTTCCCCCAGTGCCGTCCGTGCTGCCGAAACGCAATCTTTGGATTCTGAACAGTTGGCGCGATCTGATCCTTTATGTCGGGACGCCGATTTTGCTCATTCCGCTGTTCACCGTCGCGCAAGCGCGTTGGAGCGCGCAGGAAATTTATCTCTTCGTCGCCGCGTTCGGCGCGCTCGGTCATCACTTGCCGGGAATGATTCGCGCGTATGGCGATCGCGCATTGTTCGATCGATTCAAATGGCGCTTCATCATCGCGCCGATCTTTCTCCTCGTCGTCTGCGTCGGTTTTTATTTCTGGGACATCAAGACCAATCCGGTGGTGATGATTGTTTTCTTGTGGGGCATCTGGCACGGCATGATGCAGACCTACGGCTTCGGCCGAATTTACGACGCCAAGATCGGTTCGTTTGCGACGGAAACGCGTCGACTGGATTTCGCGATGTGCGCGGTCTGGTTCGCTGCGGGCGTGATTCTCTCGCCGGCTCGAATGACCGACACGCTTGAAGGATTGTACGGATGCGGTCTCCCGTTTATCGCGCCGGCCGGCATTCACGTATTGCAACAGGCTTTCTGGGTCGCCGCCATCGCGGTCGCGCTTCTTTGGCTTGGCAACTACGTTTGGATGTGGAGTTCCGGAACGCATCAAAATCCGGTGAAGCTGGCGCTATTTGCGACCAGCATCGCGTTTTGGTGGTATTGCAATAACGGCGTCGCCAATATTCTCGCCGGTATCGCGTTGTTCGAAGTCTTTCACGACGTGCAATACCTCTCGATTGTCTGGATCTACAATCGCAACCGCGTGGAGAAAGATAGTTCGATCGGCGGCTTCATGCGTTTCATCTTTCGCCGCAGCGGAGGGTTGATGGGGCTGTACGTTGGACTCGTGTTCGCTTACGGCTCGATTGGTTATCTGAATTCCTATATCGGGATGGACACGCTCACGCGCCTTCTCACCGGAATCGTTGCTGCGTCCGGTCTGCTCCATTTTTATTACGACGGGTTCATCTGGAAAGTTCGCGAGAAATCGACTCGGCAATCTCTTGGACTCGCCGGTGGCACCTCGGATGTGAAGCTGGGCGGTTTTTTACCGGGCTGGGCGATTCATGGAATGAAATGGGCAGTCGTGTTTGTAATTCCACTCGGCGCGATGTGGTTCGGCAAAGTTTATCGCGCAGCACCGGCGGCGGAGCGAAACGGTTACGTCGCGGCCGATTTGCCGAATAGCGCGCGCGCACATTTCAATTACGGCTCGGCCTTGCAACAGCAGGGACGCTTCGATGATGCGGAAAAGGAATACCAGGCTGCGCTTCGGACTGATCCGAACTACGTCAAGGTCCACATGAATCTCGGCCAACTCTACCTCTCGAAATCGAAACTCGACGAAGCAAAGAAATATTACGAAAAGGCGGTCCAGTTGGAGCCGCGTACCGGCGAAATCCGTTCCGGCTACGCTTATTTGCTCGAACGACTCGGCCGGCCCGATGAAGCGCGCGCCGAATACGAGAACGCGATCCGTCTCAGTCCGAAATCGGCGCGGCTTCTTTACACCTACGGCGCGTTTCTGGACAAACGCGGGGAACTCGACGGCGCGATCGCGCAATATCAACGCGCGCTCGAGGTCGATCCAAAGATGGCGGACGCGCATTCCGAGCTCGCGACCGCGCTGTTGACCAAAGGTGATTCGGGCAAAGCGGAATTTCATTACCTCGAAGCTGCGCGACTCGATCCGAAACGCGCCGATGTTCACTGCAATCTCGGAAGTTTGTTGTTGCGTGAAGGCCGCACTTCGCAGGCGATCATGCAGTACGAGGAAGCGCTGCGGATTGATCCCAATCTGACCGAAGCAGCGGAGAACCTTCGCGTGGCAAAGGAAAGCGACACGCGCTTTCAACCGCGCGGCCGGCAATAATAGCTCTCTGACCAGCGCGATACATCTTAATCTCGACGACGCCTGGCGAGGTTCCTCTTTGCCGTTGCCTGTAATCGATGCGCGCGAGTGGGGCCCGCAGCTCCGCTTCTGCGCGCCGCCACGGATCGTCGAAAATTTTTATCGCGAATTCCAATCGCAATGCCAGTCCGGCTCGGACCTGACGTCGTTCACGCTTTACGGTTCGGGCGATTACCATTATCTGAGTGCGCTTTGGTTGCGCCAGTTCAACGAGCCGCTCGTTCTGGTTTCTTTCGACAATCATCCCGATTGGGCGATCACGCCGCCGAAGTGGGCATGCGGCGGTTGGATCAATCGCGCTCTCGAGCTTTCCCATGTTCAACATGTCACGATCTGGGGCTGTGGAAATTTTGAATGCTGGTGGCCACACAACATTTTTGCGAACCGCAGCGCACAGCGAAGCGGCCGCCTCGAGGTCCATCCCTGGGCCGACGATCGCCCGCCGGAAGATCGACAACGTCCCGGCGCGATCCTGAGGGAAAACTGGCGCGGCTTGTTCGAAAAGTTTGTCGCGGATCTCGACCGCGCGAATGTTTATGTGACGATCGATCTCGATTGTCTTCGCAACGAAGAAGCGCTGACGAACTGGGAGAACGGACGATTCGCCGTCGCGGATGTTGAATGGGCGCTCGGAAAATTGCACGCGCAGACGCGAATTGTCGGTGGCGATATTTGCGGCGCGTACTCGCCGCCGAAATACGCACGTTGGAAACAAGAGTTCGCAGCGAACTGGGACCATCCGAAAATCCAACCGCCGACCGCGGACGAGATTCAAAAAACTAATTTCGGCGCGCTCGAACGCTTGTGGCCGGCGTTAGCTCATTGAAACGAACACCACGCCGGCGGCAATCAGCAGCGTGCCGATGATGAGCCGCGGTGTGAGTCGCTCTTTTAGAATGATCGCGGCGAGCAACATGATGATGACGATGCTCGAGCCTTGGAACGGATAAAGATAGCTGAGATCAAAATGCTGAAGCAGGCCGAGATTTAGCAGAAACGAAATTGTCATAATCGCTATCCCGGCGCTCAGGATGGTCAGAGTGCGGCGATTTCGAAATCCGGTCGCGCGCGACGATTCCATCGCGCGTTTAAACAAGAGCTGGCCGGCAACAAAAGTTGCGAGCCAAAGCAAAATCAGAGCTACCGGCAGCCAGGTCATAAACGCTCCTCCATTTGCGCCGCCGGTTTGGCGATGATCACCAGTCCGATAATCACCAGCGCAATGCCGAACCAGCGCATTGGCGAAATCACTTCCTTGAGAATCAACCAACAGCTGATTGGCACCAGGACATCGACGGTGCGCGACAACGGAAACGCGATCGAAAGCGGAATGTAACGCAGAATGTAAAGCCAGATGAAGAGATCGACCATGATCACGCAGATCGCCAACCAGGTGAGCGGTGAGACCAACGCGGTGATACCGAATCCCGACCAGCCTCTCGCGGGATCGGCCGTGGCAGACGCGCCTGCCTTCAAGAGCAATTCGTAAACGACAACCCCGATGATATTCAGGACAAACTGAAACCAGGGATTACGAAAACCAGTCGGCCAATCACGCATGACGATGTCGATCTTACGCGGTTAAAGCGCCCGCGTTTGGGAATTTTTTCAAAATCGGATCGTGTCGCGTTGGCTCGAGATATTTCAACGCGAACTTGAAGATGGGATTTAGCCACGCGTTCGTGTGAAGCACATAAAGATCAAGCGGAGCCAGCTCGTGCCCGAGGTGCAATTTGGGATCGTAGCTGAGCGGACCGCTCACGTAGCAGCCCAATTTCTGATCGATCGCCCAGCGAATCACGTCGCGCATTGTGTAAAAATAAAGATGAAGGTCGAGCGCGACGGCATAATCGAGGCCGATGCATTCGTCGGAAATCGTGTTGCCGCAAACTAGGGCAAGGCTGAACGCGACGATCCGGCCGTTGATTCGCCAGACAAAAAATCGCGCGTGTTCCGGCATTTCCTTGCCGATGCCGATGAAAAATTCTTTGCTCAGATTTTCAAACTTCATCGGCGAGCGTTCATGGACCTGAAGATACAGGGGATAAATCTGGTCCACGATCGATGAGACATCGCCGACCACCTCCATCTCGATTTTCGCGTCGCGTTCGGTCTTGCGAAATTTTCGCCGCAAACTTTTCCGGCTGATATAACCGAGCGTACCCAAATACTCGTCGATATTTTTGAAGGAGAGAGCGAGTTGCGTCATCGGCATACTCGGGACCCGCGCGTAACCGTGCTCGGACAAAATCGCGAGCGGCTCACGGTATTGGGAAAGGAAATCCTTGAAAACCACGAGCGACGCTTTGTCCGCACGCGCGCAATCGCGCAGCGTCGATCCCAGCGCCTCCGCGATCCATCGTTCGTGTTCCGGATTGGCGGCGTCGAGTTCGCCCGCGCCGGCTGCGCAACCAATCATCAGCACCCGCATGGTCAGAAAGCGCGGAAATTTTTTTCGAACAAGATCGACAATCGTCCGGAAAAATCCGCGCACGCCTTCGATCAAGTTTTGGCGGACAAAAAGAAGCGGCTGAATCGCGCGAACATTTCCTGACGAATCTTCGAGAACGGCGTAGCGATATTCAAAATCGTTCGCGAGCGTTTGCTCGATTAATTCGTAGTAGCGGTGGTCTTTGCATTTGTCCTGAAACGCGCGCTTCCACGCATCCAGGTCTCGAACGTCGGATAATTTCAGGATCCTGGCCGTTCCCTGTGCGAAAGGAACGACAACGTCATCGCGCATTTCGATCTTTCGCGTCGACCTGCTGAACCTTGAGCACGCCGCTGCGGATATGGAGATCGCGCTGCGGGAAGGCGAGCTCCACTCCGGCCGCGCGCAGATTTTTTTCGATCGCGAAATTGAGGTCGCTCTTGTAACGCCGCGGCCGATAACTCATCTCGCTGCTCCAAACCACGAGCTCGAACTCGATTGCGTTGTCACCGAACTTTTCCAGGAACACACTCGGAGCCGGATCTTGGAGCGTATGCGAATTTTCTTTGCCGGCCGCGACCAGCGCGGCGCGGACTTTCTCGATGTCGCTGCCATAGGCCACGCCAACTGGAATTCGAAAACGCACGCGCGGATCGCCGTAGGTCCAGTTGGTCACGGGCGAGTCGATGAATTTCGAATTGGGAACGATCATCGTGATGTTGTCGTTGGTGACGATGACCGTGCTGCGCGCGCGGATATGCTGGACCTGTCCGACGATTCCGGCCACTTCCACACGGTCGCCAATTGTGATCGGCCGTTCGGCCAAGATGACGAGGCCGCTGATGAAGTTGCTGGCGATGTTTTGCAGACCAAAACCGACGCCGACGCCGACCGCGCCAGCGAAGACGGCGAGCGCGCCAAGATGAATGCCGGCATTGTCGAGAACAATGAAGATGCCGACGATCAGGACAATGTTGCTGATGATCTGCGCGATCGCGTACTGCAACGAGCGCTCGAGTCCGCTTTGGGCGAGAAAGCGATTGAACAGGAAACGTTTCGTGCGCGAGGAAAGCCAGAAGACGGCAATCAGCAGCGCGATGAGGAGGAATATCTGAAGGAGGCTCAGATTAATTCCGGGCAGAGGCGCGTTCCACGATAACGGAATGCCGGCTGCGTTCACCGCAGTGATGAAAAAGAAAACGAATAGCGCCAGGCTCAGGATCGTGGTGATGATCGCGATTAGATTGCTCTCGATCTTGAGGCGGCTGAGCAGACGTCGAATCGTTTCGTGCTGGACAATTCGCGCCATCGCGACGCCGACCGCGAACCAGAACACGAACGCGAGCAGGCCGAGAAACGACACGTCGTGTCCCCAGACGTGCAGCAATGGTTTCTCGAGGATGCCGAAATCCATGTTCGTTAGTCTGGGCGCGTTGCGCGCTCGCGCAACGGGAAACAATTCAGCCCCAGTTTTTCACACGATCCGAAAAACTGGGGCTGGACCTGGGTACTTGCTGATTCGAGTTTTTGACTCGCGAAATTTGATTAACTGGCCGCGGCTTCTCCGCCGCCGGCGCTCTTGGCGCGTTCTTTGATGTAATTGATGACGTCGCCGACGTTTTGCAGTTTCTCTGCGTCCTCGTCCGGGACTTCCACCGAAAATTCTTCCTCAAACGCCATCACCAACTCGACGATATCAAGCGAATCGGCGCCCAAATCTTCGATAAACGACGCCTGGGGCGTGACCTGCTCCGGATTCACTCCGAGCTGTTCGACGATGATGTCTTTGACCTTTTCCTCAATCGTTTTGTCAGCCATAAAAATCTTGGTTTGGGTTGGAGCGCAACGCTTACCCTACGCCTCGCCGCACCGCAAGTAAAAGAATTGCGAAATTCTCCGCGGCCGTATCACCTCGCCTGACATGACAATCTCACCCCATTGGAGTAGAACAACTCCGTGCCCGAAGCTCCTCTCGAACTCGATGAATTAGTCGATTTGAAAATGCTGCCCGCGTGGGTCAATGAACCATCGCCCGGTGAGCGTTTTGCGAATCATGCCGGCGAAGATCGATCCGAAGGTCGAGGGCGGGATCGCCGCGAAAGACGCGGTCCAAGAGGAAAACGTCCAACGCCCAACTTCCAACGTCCAACGTCGAAGTTGGAAACGCCGAGGCCAGAACATGATCGCGGGCCGCGGGATCGCTTTCGAGGCAGAAAAGGCGATCGCAAGCCAGGGCAACGCCGCGATCACGACCGCAAAGGTCGACATCATCATCATCGACCGCGCCCGCCGATTGCGGAGAAACCACTTCCGCCGATTGCGGTGAAATTTTCGCCCCGCGCGGCGGCGTTGGAAAACGTAGTTGAGCAGATCAAATCCAGCTCAGTGGCGTATTCGTTGTTCGCGCTTGCCCGTTTGTTCTTGGAAAAGGCGACGCGTCACGATGTGAAATTGACCGCGCCCGCCGAGACGCCGCTGTTTCAACTTGGCGAGAACGGCGCTGTTTCGACCGATCGCCAATTTCTCGAGCGCACCGCTTTTCGCGCCGCCCAAAATGATTTTTACAAGGTCGACGTCACCGAGACCGAGCCGATCAAAGGAAATTTCACCAACGTTGCGCGCGATCGATTGAGCGGAACGGTCCTCGGGCCGACGAATCATCACGATTATCAGCGACGTCTGCGAAATCTTTACGAGCAACGTTTCAGCCGGCGGATGAATTTCCCGGAGTTTCAACGCAAGATCGAGATCGTGAGCGACCCGGCGGTGATTGAGAAATGGAAGGAGGACGCGCGCAAAGTGACGACCTATTCGACATTGCGCGAAGAACCGCCACAGACTTTTTCATCCCTTAACGAAACGGAACGGCATTTTGAGAAAAATTATCTGCCCGGTCTCGTGCGGACAGTTTCGGAGATTGCCATCGACGGTCCGGCCAGTCGGCAAATGCACGACCGCGTTCTAAATCGCGTGATTGAGAACGAGTGGAACCGGGAAATGAAATCGCCGTCGCCGATGATGCAGGAACTGGCGGCGCGTTTTCGCGAAGCGAGTCTTCACGTTTTTCGTCATCGCCGCGGAATGTTGTTCGTCTCATCGATTTATCCGCGCGCCTTTACCGCCGAACAGACCGCGGTTTCGTCACAGGTCCGAACGATTGTCGAAGCGATCGCCGCCCAACCGCGAATCGGTCGGAAAGAGCTCGCCGACAAATTGATTGTTGGTCTCAACGCTGAAGAGGCCGAACGCGCGAAAATGGCGCTCGCTTCCGATTTGCTCTGGCTGATTTCTTCCGGGCACGTCATCGAGTTCAACGACGGCTCGCTCGATCTCCCGCGTGCAAAAGCCAAACCGAAAGAAGCAACTGACGCGGCAGAATCAAAAGATGTTGTAGCTGCCGCTGTCTCAGCGGCAGAACAAAAAGAAAACGCCGAAGCAGACGCATCGGCGAAAGAAAAGGAAGCGCGCGTCGAAGCCGGCGCCCCGCCTGCCACGCCGGAACAAAGTGAAGGCGGGCCGGCGGAAG